>DATJJW010000190.1:0-2560 GCA_035491935.1 Allostellaceae bacterium
CCTGAACGAGGACTCGAACAGGACGGCCGCGGACTTCGTGCGCGGCAAGATCCGCCAGATCGTGAAGGATCCTACGATCGCCGAGATCCTGTCACCCAAGAACATCATCGGCTGCAAGCGGCTGTGCGTCGACACCGGCTACTGGGAGACCTTCAATCGACCGAACGTGACCCTCGTCGATATCGGTGACGAGCCGATCGATCGCATCACGCCGACTGGCGTGCGCGCCAAGGGCCACGACTTCGCCTTCGATTGCCTGGTGCTGGCGACGGGCTTCGACGCCATGACCGGCGCGCTGCTCAAAGTCGACATCCGCGGCCGCGGCGGCGTAGCCTTGAAGGAGAAGTGGCGGGAGGGGCCCAAGACCTATCTCGGCCTCACCATCGCGGGCTTCCCCAATCTCTTCACCATCACCGGCCCCGGCAGCCCGTCGGTGCTGACCAATATGCTTCCCTCGATCGAGCAGCATGTCGATTTCATCGCCGACTGCCTCGAAACCCTGCGCGCCAGGGGCGTGAAGGTGATCGAGCCTACTGAAAGCGCGCAGGAGGCCTGGGTGGGCGAGGTCGGCAACTCCGCCAGCATCACGCTCCGCTCGACCTGCAGCTCCTGGTATGTCGGCGCCAACATACCCGGCAAGCCGCGCGTATTCATGCCCTATATCGGCGGCCTGCCGGCCTACATCCAGGCCTGCGAAGCGGTGGTGGCGGAGGGCTACAGGGGCTTCGCGCTATCCTAGAATGGCGATTGATGGCACAGAACTTGGCCGACTGCAGCGCTCAGCGCCTTCCTAAGTCCGGCGGGCACTCCCAAGCCCGTCAACGACTGTACGGATTGCCACGGTTCTGGTTGTAACCGCCATTGTCATAGGACGGCTGGCGGGAGGTGCGGGATTGCCGCATCTCGTCGCTACGACCGCGCTCATATCCGCGCTCATAGGCCTGTTGCAGCGCTCTATCGCGATCCTGATCGCCGTTGAGCAGGCCTCCCAATGATTGGCGCCAGTCCGACTGAGCCATGGCGGGGGTAGCGAGCATGAGGCCGAGGAGGGCAGCCACTAGGATACGTTGCATGGTTCATGCTCCTCAAAAACGGTGGAAGCAAAGTCGTCTTAAAAGGAAGCAAAGTCGTCTTAGTCTTAAAAGAAGGCTCGGCACTTCCGTCCAGTTGCCTGCGGCTGCCCTTTCGTCAGAAGTGCACATCACTGCGCAGCCCCATCCGCGTCCATCCTCGGGTCGCCGACACCGCAACCGCGGCGGCCGGGTAGGTGTTTCTACTTTCGGAGCCGCGCAGAGGCCGCGGGGAAAGCGGAGGCGACCATGAGCGTACCGTATGGAACCATTCCCAGCCGGGCGGACGTCGAATCGCCGTTGGTTGCCCTGGACCAGTTGGCCGGCGTGGTGAAACGGGTGTCGTGGCCCGCCATCTTTTCCGGCGTCGTCCTCGTGCTGGCGGTCGAGGTTCTGCTCAACATGCTTGGGGCCGGGATCGGCCTCAGTCTCGTCAATCCCAATAGCGGCGGCACGCCGGACGCCAGAGGGTTCGGCATCGGGGCCGGCGTGTGGTGGTTCGCGAGCACGGTCATCGCCCTGGTGTTCGGCTGCTACGTCGCCGCCCGGCTCGCGGGGGTGGCGACCCGGTTCGACGGCATGCTGCATGGCCTGGTGATCTGGGGCCTGGCGCTCCTGCTCACGGTCTATCTGCTGAGCACCGCCGTCGGCAGCGTCATCGGGGGCGCCTTCACGTTGTTGGGCGATACCGTGTCGGCGGCCGGCAAGGGCATCGCCTCGGCGGCGCCCCAGGTTGCCCAGGCAGCGGGCGTGACGCCGGACATGGTGCAGCGGCAGGCCGAGGCCTATCTGCAGCCAACTAATCCCGACCCGGCGACCATGAGCCCGCAGGATGCGCAGAAGGAGATCGTCCGGCTGGTGCCCGATCTCTCGGCCGGCGGCACGCGGGCCGACCAGGCCAAGGACCGGATCATCACGATCATGGCGGGCCAACTGAAGATCAGCAAGGAAGAGGCGACGCAGCGCTTCAACGATGCGCAGGCCAGGTTCGGGCAGAGCCGCGACAGCGCCGTCCAGACGGCCAAGGACGTCGCCGATCGCAGCGCCTCCGCCGCCTCTCGCGCCTCGCTTTGGGCCTTCGCGGCCTTGCTGATCGGCGCCATCGCCGCCGGCATCGGGGGCGCATTGGCGTCGCCCCGTCCGCCGGCTGCCGCATCGGTGGTCGAGGTCGAGCGGACCGGCTGGCGTCCCGATTGATAGATTCAGGCTTGCCCGGAGGATGGCGTAGGGGCTGCATCGGTTGCGGCCCGGAGTGGGCATTGGCGACCATAATCGACGATCGACGCGCGGATGCCTGGAGCATGATGGGTTCAGTTTTGTCCGTGGCGCGGCCGCGCGATCCAATAGCTGCTCGCTTCAGCGCCCAGATTGTCTCCTGTCGAGGAGACACCTCCGATGCCGATGGCATGGCCTTTTCCCGCGTTTTGTCTCCTTTTCCGCCACCCCTCCCGCGCAACAATGTTGCTTACTGTTCTCAGATGAGGGGGGCA
>DATJJW010000191.1:0-2344 GCA_035491935.1 Allostellaceae bacterium
GGCTCCCTGGCAACGCCTTCCACCGTCTCCAGCATCGCCTTGACCGCCGCGTCGGGAGACTGGGTCTTCTCCAGTGCGGCATAGACTATGCCATAGCCGGGATCATGCAGCTCCGTGGCGGATACGGCTACGCCGGTCGCCAGCTTCTTCTCGACAAGCGCCTTGTAAAGGCGGCCGTTGGGTGTGTTGCCCAGGATATCGCTGAGCATGTCGATCGCCGCGAAGTCCGCGCTGGCCGCTTGCGGCAGGTGATAGAGGGAAGCCACCAGCGGAGACGCGCCGACGCGTTCCAGGGTCACGCTGCGCGGACCGTCCTGCACCGGCTCGACGGTCCAGGTCGGCTCGATGACGCGCGTTGGCTTGGGGATGACGCCGAAGTAGCGGTCGATCTGGGCCAGAACCTTCCCTGAATCGAACTTGCCGGTGACGACCAGCACCGCATTGTCGGGCTGATAATAGGTGCGATAGAAGGCCTGCAGATGCGCGATATTGACATTCTCGACATCGGCCCGCGCGCCGATCGTCGATTTGCCGTAATTGTGCCACTGGAAGGCCGCGGCGGTCATCTTCTGCTGCAACATCCGGGCCGGGCTGTTTTCACCCGACTCCATCTCGTTGCGCACCACCGTCATCTCGCTGTCAAGATCGGAGCGCGCGATATTGGAATGCGCCATGCGATCGGCTTCCATCTTCAGCGCCCAGTCCAGATTGTCGTCGCTGGAGGCGAAGGTCTCGAAATAATTGGTGCGATCGAAATAGGTGCTGCCATTGAATCGCATGCCGCGCCGGGAGAATTCCTCGGTGATGGTCTTGCCGGGTTCTTTCGGCGTGCCCTTGAACATCAGATGCTCGAGCAGATGGGCCATGCCGGTCTCGCCATATTTCTCCATCCGGCTGCCGACTTCATACGTGACGTTGACCGTGGTGACCGGCTTGGAATCGTCGGGCGCCAGCAATATGCGGAGGCCGTTGGCCAGCCTGTATTCTGTGATGCCTTCGACCGCCGTCACTTTGGAGGGTGCCACCTTGGCCGGCGGCGCGGCCAAGGCCGGAACCGTCAGAAGAGCGATGGTCATGAGCAGGATGGCGCAGCGTGCGAACATCAGGGACCCCGGGGGAGATTGCACTATCGACACCGCGCCACTTTACGATGTTGCCGGTGGTCCTTCAAACCCATGAAGAGGCCCTAAGGATCGTCGAACAGCCCGTCGGATTACATGGTATTAAGAGAGCGGCGACCGCTGGACCGGCAAAGTAATGGCGCGCAATTTGGTGCTCAGCCTTTGGAGCGGGCGGGAGCATCCTTGGGCATCGCCGTTGCGGCCGCGCCTGGGATCAACAGAGTCCGGCTGATGTGGTCTATCATCGCCTTGCTCCAACTATTCGATCGAATGTCAGACGATCCGGGGATCGTTCGCCTTGACCTTTAACGCGCGCTTCCTCGTTCCCGGACCTGCCTCTTCCTGGATGGAAATCCTTTCGTCCTCTGCCACGACGCCGAGGTCCACCTCCCGGTCCGGGAAGATCACGATGATCCTTCGCCCGATCTGCACGAAGATCGTGTAGGCCGTCTGTGCGGCCTGACCGGCCATGCTGCGGATTTCCGAATAGTAGGGCTCGGCCCGCCATGCATTGGGAACACCGGGATCGACGTGAATGATGATTTCCCTGCCATCCGGCTTGTAGGCGACGACCAGTTTGCTGCGGGACGGCCGCCAATGCTCGCCGAGCTCGGGCCACAGCAGATATCCGCAGTAAAAGGCGCGGCACTCATCCGGCCAGCCGGGATAGAGCGCGCAGCCGCGCCCCTTGACGCAGTGCGGACACCATTCGCCGCTGGGGTTGCCGAATTGTGGTATGGTCAACAGCTTGCAGCAGAGCGTGCACGTTCCGCAGTGCCGCCCTTTGACGGTTGGCGTCATGCAAGGCTCCGATCGGCCCCGGAACCTAACGAAGTACCAAGCCATTTGCCGTCGGTTGTGGTGATGACAGCCTTGGCGCCGGGATAGGCGGCCAGAATCCTTGCCGCATGTTCGCGGCCTGCGACATAGATCGACGTCGCCAGCCCGTTGGCGATCATCGCGCTGGGAGCGGTGACGGCTATGGCGGTCATCTTGTCGGCCGACAGTCCGGTGCGTGGATCGAAAATATGATTGTAGCGTCCTGTCTCCTCGAATGGCGTGCCATAGCCGCCCGATACGGCGAGGCCGATATCCTCAAGGTCGAGCATTCGCCCGAAATGAGCCGGATCCTTCGGGTCGCGCAGGCCGATCCGCCATGGTCTGCCATCAGGATGGCCGCCGATCAGTCTGGTCTCACCGAGATCGGCATAGACGTGGCGGAA
>DATJJW010000192.1:0-2450 GCA_035491935.1 Allostellaceae bacterium
CGCGGCTATCCCCAGTTCATGCGCATGGCCGCCGAGGTGGCCGCACAGCGGCCCGACGCGATCTTCGTTTCGGTCGGCGGGGACGGGCCGGGCTATGGCCGGCCCCGCGCCGATGGTGCGAGTTGGCGGACGGTCCTGAGCGCCGAAAGCGGGCTGGGCGATCGCATGGTCCATATCCCCTGGCTGCCGCACCAGGCCCTGGTCAATCTATTCCAGGTGTCGGCGGCGCATGTCTATCTGAGCGTGCCCTTCGTCCTGTCCTGGTCACTGCTGGAGGCGATGGCCTGCGCCTGCCTGATCGTCGGTTCGGCCACGCCCCCCGTCCAGGAAGTGGTCACCGACGGTGTCAACGGCCTGCTCGCGCCCTTCTTCGACGAGAACGCGATCGCCCGGCGTGTGCTCGATGCGTTACAGGCGCCAGGTGCCCATGCAGTGCTGCGCAGCGCCGCTCGCGCGACCGTGGTCGATGGCTACGAGCTGGAGGCCTGCCTCGACCGGCAAATGGCGATGATCCAGGGCCTTCTCCCGGAACATGGGCACATCGGGGCCGATCAGACAGCGCTATTGTAGCGTGCCGGTGCCGGCCCCGGTCCTGCGATAGGCCATCGCCTCGGTGATGCGCTGCCAGTGCCGCGTAGGCCTTAAACCGGCTTCCTCCCAGCCAGCGGCGACCATCAGACGCTCGACCATGCGATGGAGCTGTTCGATGTTCTCTTCGCGATCGTCATCGAGCCAAGCACCCCACCAGTCCTCGATCAGCCCGACCAAAGGCTCCAGCGGCGGATTTCCGTTTTCGGCAGCATATTGCAAAGCAGCATGGCCGGCTGGCGACGAGATGATCTCCCATATCTGCAGAGGTTCTGTCCCTCTCAACATGAAAAGCAACCCTTGTTCACTCAAGCGCAACATCCGGTCCTGCGCCTTTTAGCAATACCAATGATGCATCCGGCCGGATGCGAAGCACAGAAATTTTTTTTGGGGCGTCATCGCAGGTGCCGACAAGATCACCGCAGGCCGGAAAAGCAGGCGTCGCCTTGGCATTGACTGCAAGTTTAGACCCGTCAGCCGCTCGAGCAGCGTAACGGGCGAGACTTCAGCCGCCCGTGTCCGCCCAAACACTCGCGCCATGCGTCCATCGGGGCACAGGCCATGGCCCAAAGCGCTTCCTTGCGCGGTGGCGATGGTCCATGGCTGGCAGCAATAGGGTTCAAGACAGCGGACGACGCCGTGACAGCCATCAGCCAGAGCGCCCCCAGCAGCCTGACGCAGCATGCCGCCTTGCCGGTGCTGTTCGCGCTCAGCGGCACGCATCTCCTCAACGACATGATCCAGTCGCTGATCCCGGCGGTCTATCCGATCATCAAGACGGCCTATGGCCTCGATTTTGGCCAGATCGGATTGATCACACTGACTTTCCAGATCACCGCCTCGCTGTTCCAGCCCTTGGTCGGCCACTACACCGACACCCGGCCGATGCCCTATTCGATGGTGGTCGGCATGGGTTTCACGCTGGTTGGGCTGCTCGGGCTCGCCTATGCCGGCAGCTATCCGCATCTCCTGGTCTCGGCGGCCTGCGTCGGCCTCGGTTCGTCGATCTTCCACCCCGAGGCGACGCGCATGGCGCGCCAGGCATCGGGCGGGCGGCAGGGCCTGGCGCAGGGCATCTTCCAGGTCGGCGGCCAGACCGGCGGTTCGCTCGGGCCCCTGCTGGCGGCCTTCATCATCGTGCCGCGCGGGCAGGCGAGCATCGCCTGGTTCTCGGCTGCGGCCATGCTGGCGATGATCGTGATGGTCTGGACGGTCAGGCGCTTCACGCAAATGCGCCAGGCGCAACTCGCTGCCGCGAAATCCGCCGCCGCCGGCCCGGCCGCGCGGACGCTGCCGAAGGCGCGCATCATCGGCACGATGGCGGTGCTGGTCGTGCTGCTGTTCTCGAAGAACGCCTATAATTCCAGCTTCAGCTCGTTCTACACCTTCTATCTGATCGACCGCTTCGGCGTCTCGATCCAGATTTCCCAGCTCATGCTGTTCCTCTTTCTGGTCTCGGCTGCGGTCGGCGCGCTCGCCGGCGGCATCGTCGGCGACAAGGTCGGCCGCCATCGCGTGATCTGGTTCTCGATCCTGGGGGCTCTGCCGTTTGCCCTTCTGCTGCCCTATGCCGATCTGTTCTGGACCGGAGTCCTGACGGTCGTCATCAACCTGATCATGTCGAGCGCCTTTGCCGCCATCCTGATCTACGCGATGGATTTGGTGCCCGGCCGCATCGGCCTGATCGGCGGCCTGTTCTACGGCCTGTCCTTCGGGCTTGGCGGCGTCGCGGCGGCGATCCTGGGCGAGGCCGCCGACCGGCTCGGCATCGATACCGTGTACCGGATCTGCTCCTTTCTCCCGGCGATGGGCCTCCTCGCCTGGTTCCTGCCGAAGCCGACGCCACGCGCAGCCTAGTCGTC
>DATJJW010000193.1:0-23089 GCA_035491935.1 Allostellaceae bacterium
ATCCCGCAAAGGCAGAACGGGAACCGACGCCGAAAGACTGTCGAGGAAGGGCTTCGCCTTGCCGATGTCCCGGGCCGCGACGGCCGACAGCTTCAGCCCCGGCAACCCTGCATCGAGCCTGGCCGCCAGCACACGGCCGATCGCCCCCAGCCCCGCAACCGCGACGGTCTGCCGATTATCGTCTCCCTTCATGATCCCCCCGCAAAAGATCGCATCACCACAGGCATCATAGATAGCATACTAATTATTTCCCCCGACCATGAGCGTGCCGGCGGCCTGGGCCCGGCTCGAGCCGTCAGGCGGTGAATTGGGGATCGACGACGTATTTATAGTCGACCTTCTGCTTGAGCAGCCCGGCCGCCATGACGACTTTCTCCGCATTCTCCCAGGCGGGCTCGCTCACCTTGCCGTCGGTGCTCCAGAGTTGGTCGGCAATATAACGGTCGAGCGTCACCTTGACCGCCTTATCCGACATGGTCGGGAATTCCTTCTTCACGACCTCGTTCAGCTCGGGCGGTCGGGCGAGGGTGAATTGCAGGCCCTTGCGCATGCCTTGGACGAAGGCCACGACCTGGTCGTGTTTCTTGTCGATGGTGTCCTTGGGCACGTTGACCGCCGAGAAGGCATAGTCGCCGAACGCCTTCGGACCGGACCAGACCGGCTGCTCCCAGATGCCGCCTTCGATCCCCTCGGTCATGACCGGCTCGGCCGCGATCGAGATCTGCGCCTGGCCGGCCTTGACCGCCGCCAGCGACCCCGCCTGCGAGGTTTCGATCAGATGCACGTCCTGAGGCAGTTTGAGGCCGTTGCTGACGCAGAGATAGCGCGCCGTCGAATTGGGCGTGCCACCAAAGAGGCCACCGGTCGCAAAACCCTTGCCGCGCAGACTGCCGGCCATGTCGTCCGGATCGAACGTCACGCCCTTTGCCGCACAGACATAGGTATTGGACCGGTTGACGATGTTGACCACCGAGCGCAGCTGCGCGCCCTTGAGATAGGCATAGGCATTGTGCTCCGGCCCGCCGATGAAGCCGAAGGCATCGCCCGAGAGCACGGCGTTGGTATGCGCCGCCCCGCTTTCGGTCAGCAGCACCCTGACCTTGATGCCTTCGAAGAAGCCTTGATGGACCGCGGCATAGAGCGGCAGGTAGCCGATGTAATGCAGCGGCTCGGCGATGATGAGCGTCGGCGCCTCGGCGCCGCGGGCGATATAGGGGGCCGCCAAGGCCGAAGCGGTTGCCAGCCTGGCGAAGGTGCGCCTGGTCATCGTCATTTGGGGACCTCCCTTGAGTCGGGTTTAGTTATCGGTCGTTCAGGTGAATTCCGGGTCGATGACGTTCTTGTAATCGACCTTCTGTTTGAGCAGCCCGGCCGCGATCACCACCGCCTCGGCCTTGTCCCAGGCAGCCTCCGTGATCTTGCCGTCGGGGCTCCAGAGCTGATCGGCGAAATAGCGGTCGAGCGTCGCCTTGACCGCCTTGTCCGACATGGTCGGGAATTCCTTCTTGATGATGCCATTCAGCTCGGGCGGGCGCGACAGCACGAATTGCAGCCCCTTGACCATACCCTTGACGAAGCCGGCCACCTGGTCGTGCTTCTTGTCGATGGTCTCCTTCGGCACGTTGATCGCGGTGTAGGCATAGTCGCCGAACGCCTGCGGCCCCGACCAGACCGGCTGGCTCCAGATGCCGCCTTCGACGCCCTCGGTCAGGAGCGGCTCATTGGCCATGGACAGCTGGGCCTGGCCTGCCTTGAGCGCCGCCAGCGACCCTGCCTGAGAGGTCTCCAGAAGGCGCACATCCTGAGGCAGCTTGAGACCGGCATGGACACAGAGATAGCGCGCCGTCGAATTGAGCGTGCTGCCGAAGAGCCCGGCGGTCGCCAGGGTCTTGCCGCGCAGACTGCCGGCCATGTCGTTCGGGTCGAATTTGGCGCCGGGCACGGTCACCAGATAATTGTTCGAGCGGTTGACGATGTTGACCACCGAGCGCAGCTGCGCGCCCTTGAGATAGGCGTAGGCATTGTGCTCCGGCCCGCCGATGAAGCCGAAGGCGTCGCCCGAGAGCACGGCATTGGTATGCCCCGCCCCGCTTTCGGTCAGCAGCACCCTGACCTTGAACCCCTGCTGCTCGAAGTAGCCATTGGATATCGCGGCGTAGAGCGGCAGGTAGCCGATGCCGTGCAGCGGTTCCGAGATCGTCAGCATCGGCATGTCGGCGCCGCGCGCGATGAACGGCGCGGCCAAGGACGGAGCAGCCAGGGCCGAGCCGGCCGCAAGCTTGGTGAAGGCGCGTCTGCTAAGCGTCATGGGATGGTCCTCGGGGTCGATGGATGTGGCCGAATCAGCGTCCCGTGCCGCGGCGGAGATAGCTTTCGAGCACGGAGATGGCGGCATACATCACGACCGACAGGGTCGAGAGCACGAGCACGCCGACCCAGACCAGCGCGATGTCGTAGGTCTGGCCGGCATAGAATATCTCGCGGCCGAGCCCATGCTCCGAGGCGATGAATTCGCCGACCACCGCACCGGTGAGTGCCAGGCCGATATTCACCCGCAGCACCGAGATGATCCAAGGCAGGCAGGACGGCACGACCAGCTTGAAGAAGACCTGGAAGCGCGACGCGCCCAGCGAATAGAACAGCTTCTCGCTGTCAGGATCGAGCGCCTTGACCCCGGCATAGGTCGTGAGCGTCGAGACGATCAAGGTCAGCGCCGAGGCGAGCGCCACCTTGGAGCTTAGCCCCAAGCCGAAAACCAGGATCACCAAGGGCGCCAGCGCCAGCTTCGGGATGCTCTCGAAACAGATGATGTAGGGCTGGAAGACATTCGCCCAATTGCGCGACCACCAGAAGCTGAGGCCGATGCAGGACCCGATGCTGGTGCCGACGATGAAGCCCAGGATCGTCGCCTCGAAGGTGTATTCGATGTCGATGAGGGCGTTGCCCGAGCCGAAGAACGTGACCAGCGTGCCGGCGATGATACTGGGCTTGGACCAGAAGAAGGCGCTGATGACGCCGGTATCGGCCATAAGTTCCCAGCCGCCGACGAATCCGAGGAACAGCAGGAACTGCACGCCGACGAGCTGCCAGAGCGGCCAGGGCCGCTGGACCGGCAGTTTGCGGCGCTGCAGGCGAGGCGTGGGCTGCCCGCCCTTTTGCCGGGCGGCATCGGGAGGCAAGGTGCGGGCGTCGATGCTACGCGTGGCCATGGAGTCCTCCTTGGAGGGCGTGGACGTCCGGGATGCGGCGTCCGGAATGCGGGTACCAGGCGGTCGGTTTTCAGGGGCGGCTTTCAGGCGGCTTGGACGTCGGTCGCCGGCACATGCAGGAGGTCGAGGCAATACTGCTTCAACCGGACGAATTCGGGCGTGCTCACGACCTGGCGCGGCCGCGGGCGGTCGAGCGGCACGGTGATGTGCTCGACGATGCGGCCGGGCCTGGTGCCCATGACGCAGATCTCGTCGGAGAGGTAGACCGCCTCCTCGACGTCATGGGTGATGAAGATCACCGTCTTGTTGAAATCGGCCCAGAGCTGCAGCAGCCATTCCTGCATCTGCTGCTTGGTCTGGGCATCGAGTGCGCCGAAGGGCTCGTCCAGCAGCACGATGTCGCTGTCGATGAGCAGCGTGCGCAGCAAGGCCGCACGCTGGCGCATGCCGCCGGACAGCGAGGCGGGACGGCGATACTCGAAGCCGCCGAGGCCATAGCGTTGCAGATAGGGCAACGCCCGGCGCCGGGCTTCCGCCATCGAGACGCCGCGGATCTCCATGCCCAGCACGACATTGTCGAGCACGTTGCGCCAGGGCAGCAGCAGGTCCTTCTGCAGCATGTAGCCGACCTGGCCGATGATGCCGGTAACATCGTCGCCGCCGATCAGCACACGGCCTTCGCTCGGCGCCTGCAGGCCGGCGATGATGTTGAACAGGGTCGACTTGCCGCAGCCGGATGGGCCGACCAGGCTGATGAAACGGCCGCGTTTGACCTCGAGCGATACTGGCGCCAAAGCCTGAAAGGACGCCGCCTCCGTCCCGAAAACCATCGAGACGCCGTCGATCTGCAATTCCGTATCGCTCACGTCTACCTCCCCCTATCGTCGGAGTTGTCTGGAGCAAGCACCTCTTCGCTATGGGATTATCGCCCAGGAAAGATACGTATACTATCTATATGCCTGCGCTTGCCCTGTCATCGGTATTTTTATCGGCCCCTTATGGAGCTCGGCTTGCTCAAAACTATGGGCCAAACCCCCTTGGACGTCCAGGTGTTCGGTTTTGGACATGGAAAGCCAGGCCCTACCCCCAGTTATCCCCCGGGGATGGCCATGTTCCCAAAAATCGTACAAATCGCACCTATGATTGCAACCATGTGCCGGATTTTGGCGTAACATGTACTGCCGTCGCGCTCACCTCCCTGCAGCGGCGGCCCCTCAGCCCCCGGCTTCGCCGCCCAGGTCGGAGCCGGGGCTTTTTTTGCCCAATCGCTTGGTTTTGGCGGCCGGCCGCCCGGCCTATTTCCGTCGCGCAGGCTTCTCGGCCAGTAACAGCATCCGCTGCACATCCTCAAGCATCTTGCGCGCGACCTCGGTCAGGGTGCGATCGTTGGGGCCTTGAGGCAGATGGGATTCGACGCCCAGCAGCGCCGCGTCCGTGATCTCCTTCAAGGTATCGCGATCGATGACACCGCGTTCATAGAGCTTGCGCAGCGTCGCGACATGCAGCGCATGGCCGGCAAGCGTCAGCCCCGCCAGCCGGTCGCCGTCCCTGCTGCCCATTTACGCCCCCTCGACATCCTAGTCCGGTACCCTTCATCGCCCGAGGTGCCGATGGAATGCAACCGAATGGATTGCAACCCAGATCAGGCGATCTCCGCCTTGCCGTCGAGCCAGGCCCGCCACAGAAGCGCGCAGGCCGAGACCGCCGCCGGTCCGACGAACAGCCCGATCAGGCCAAAGCTCTCCAAGCCACCCAGCAGCGCCAGCAGCACCAGGATGAAGGGCAGTTGCGCAGCCCCGCCGATCAGTACCGGACGGATGAAATGATCGGCGACGAAAGTCACCACCGCGCCGATGGCGATGAGGATGATGGCGTGGAGGGTGTGGCTCGCGATGAACAGGAAGATCGCCGCGATGATGACGATCAGCATTGCCCCCATGGGGATGGGCGAGAGCAGCGCCACACCGGCCGCGAACAGGATCGGATGCGGCACGGCGAGGAATTCGAAGGCAAGCCCGATGACCACGCCCTCGCCCAAGCCCACCACCACCAGCCCCAGCACGGCGCCACGCACCGCCGCCACGATCTGTTGCGACAAGCTGGTGCCGCCCGGCCCCAGCAGGCGCTGGGCGGTGCGGTTGGTGATGTCGGTGATCGTGTCGCCGTCGCGCAGCAGGAAGAACAGCGTCAGCACCGTGAAGACCAGGGTCACGCTGCGGCTGACGATGGCGGCGCCGATCGAGCGGGTGGCATCCGAAAGATGCATCCCTTGCAGCCGGTGGCTGAGCCCGGCCACGGCATCGGCCGTGCCGATCTGCTCGTTCCAGAATTGAGCGGCGCGGCCGCCCAGCAACGGGATGCGGACGACCCAGGATGGCGCCGGATAGCCCTGCGCCTTGGCCGCGACCACCGTGGTCATGACGCTGCTGGCATCCTCGCGGAATTCCAGCCCGGCCATGACCACCGGGATCAGGAAGATGGTCACGACCAGCGCGGTAAAGACCAGCGGTGCCCAAAGCTTGCGCCAGGAGCCGTGCGCGAGCGAACCGGCGAAGCGGTCGAAGAGCGGCCAGAGCGCGATGGCCAGCACCGCCGCCCAGGCGATCGCCCTGAGGAAACCGAACAGCGTGTAGGCCGCCAACGCCAGGAAGGCGAATGTCGCCACGGCCTGGGCAAAACGGAAGGGATTTGCGGTGCCGGGCGGCCTGTCCGGGCTTCTGGGGGCCATGTGCGCGGATCCTCGAATGTGGCATCGCCTTATATGGCGGCGGACCCTATACGCCAACAGTCCGCACCGGCAGCGGCCATCCCCGCATAGGGATCGGCGCCAAGTTCGGACACGGCGCGCGGAACCCGGGACCCTCGTTCCCTGTTGGGTTGGGGCAATCCTTGCTGCTGGGGAGTTCAACCATGACGTTATCCAACAGGGACGGCGCGCGGCTCGTCGGTGAAGAGCTGGGCGCCCGCGCCATGCTATCCGCCATCCTGACCCATGTTCTGGTCCAGGACGCAAAATGGGAGCCGAAGCTGCGCGGCATCTCGCGGATGATCGACGAGCAGATCCGCGACGCCAAGATCGAAAACGATTCCGACCTCGATCAGGATGCGGTCCGCCGTGCCGCCTCCGCCTTCACCGACAGTATCCTCGACCGCATCGAGCGACGCTTCAAGAATGTCGGCGTCGACGAGACGCCGCTCGCCAACACCGATCATTAACGCCCCATCCCCTGATCGCCGCCGGCCCATGTCGCGGCATCCGTGCGCATGAGCCGGCGGTCTTCCTTTCACATGATCCGGATGGCTGGAGGCTGGTCTATCGGTCGCCCCAATTGAAGGCGTCGCCGGTCTCGCAATCGATCCCGTCGAGTTGCCACAGCCCATTGTGGCGGATCAGCAGATATGTCGCCACGGTCTGGCCATCGGGCGCCCAGCGATAGGCGATGCGCACCCGGTCCTCGGTCGCGTTTTCCGTTCGGTAGTAATAGACCGGCGCCGTGTCCTGCGAGCAGGTCACCGGCATGAAGTCGAGCCCGCAGACATCATTGGAATGATATTGTCCGCCGCAATTGGCGCGCACCGCCTCGTGCTCGACCTGGCCGATATCGGTCAGCAGCCCCAGGCTCAGCATTCCCTTGTAATCGACGCTTGCATGGAAGTTGCGCTTGCCGCGCCCGCCCAGCAGGTTGTCCAGCGCCTGCGGGTCGCTGCCAACCCGGCGCAGGACGATATCCAGGAACAGCTCCGCCTGCGTCATGGGACGATGGAAGGCATCGGACACAGCCTGGGCGTGTCCGGCGCGTCCAGGGGCGGCCAGAAGGAGTAGAAGCAGACAAAGCGGGCAGAGCAGCCGGCTAAACATCACCTTCCAATATGACCCGGGTTCTTCTTAACAAATCATTTGCAAATCCGAGGTGATCGCGCCATAAATGAACGATCGTTCGTTCATTTATGGTTGCCCCATGCGTGACGGCAGCACAACCCGACAGCGTATCCAGCAGGAAGCGATCCGGCTTTTCGTCACCCATGGCGTGGATGCCGTGTCGATGCGCGATATCGCGGGCGCGGCCGGCCTCCGCCCTTCCGCACTCTACGCCCATTGGCCGTCGCGGGACGCGCTGGTCGCCGAGCTGTTCCTCACGGGATATGCCGATTACGGCCGGCGCCTGGCCGCATGCCTCGATCCCGACGCCACCACGCTCGCCAATATCGCGGCGGTCGTCACCCGGGTCTGCCGCTTCCATGCCGAGGACGAGCGCCTGTTCCGCTTCCTGCTGCTCAACCAGCATATGCATCTGAAGGATGTCGGCGCCATGCCCGACAACCCGGTCGGGCTGCTGCAGGGCCTCGTCGCCAAGGCCCAGGCCGCCGGCGAGATCGGCCCCGGCGATCCGGCGCTGCTGACTGCCGCCATCGTCGGCATCCTGGCCCAGCCCGAAGTGTTCCGCATCCATGGCCGCATCACACGCGGCTATGCGGATATCGCGGGCGATATCCGCGACCTCGTCCTTCGTATGTTGCCCACCCCTCTGAAAGCCTGACCCGATCATGAGCAACCCGCTTCTCGGCTCGCGGCGCTTCCTGCCGCTGTTCACGACCCAGGCACTGGGCGCGTTCAACGACAATCTGTTCAAGAACGCGCTGGTGGTGATCATCCTCTACCGCTCGGCACAAGCTGCCGGCGGCAATGCCGGCCCGCTAGTGGCGCTGGCCGGCGGCTGCTTCGTGCTGCCCTACGTGCTGTTCTCGACGCTGGCCGGACAATTGGCCGACCAATACGACAAGGCAGGGCTCATCCGCCTGACCAAGCTGTTCGAGCTGGGTGTGATGCTGCTGGCCGGCATGGCGCTGGTCACCGGCAGCCTGGCCGCGATGTTCGCCGTGCTGTTCGGCCTTGGCGTGCAGGCGACGTTCTTCGGCCCGCTGAAATACGGGATATTGCCGGACCATCTGCAGGAGAACGAGCTCATCTCCGGCAATGCCCAGATCGAGGCCGGCACCTTCGCCGCCATCCTCGTCGGCACCATCGCGGGTGGCGGCCTCGCCGGATTCGAGGCCGGAGCCGAGATCGTCGGAGTCCTCGGCATCGCCTGCTCGCTGGCCGGGATGGCCGCCGCCTGGATGGTGCTGCCCGCGCCATCCCAGGTGCCGGCCCGGGACAGGGGGCTCGACTGGAACGTGCCGCGCGCGATCCTCGCCCTAACCCGTCAGGCCCGGGGCAATCGGCCGGTCTGGCTGTCGCTGATGGGCATCAGCTGGTTCTGGGCGCTGGGCTCGATCGTACTCACCGAATTCCCGGTCATCGTGAAGGACGTGCTGCATGCGCGGAGCGACGTGGTGACGGCGTTGCTCGCCGTCTTCGCCATCGGCGTCGGCTGCGGCTCGATCTTCTGCGGCCGGCTGATGAAGGGCGAGATCTCCGCCCGCTATGTCCCTTTTGCGGCCTTGGGCTTGAGCCTCTTCGCCTGGGATTTCGCCGCATCCTGCAGTCATGCCGCGGGCCTCACCAACCTGGGCGCGCTGGCCGCCAGCCCAGCCGGCTGGCGCCTGATGGCCGATCTGTTCCTGCTGGCCTTCGCCGGCGGCGTCTATTCCGTTCCGCTCTACACCATCATGCAGGAACGCTCGGAACCCGCCTTCCGCTCGCGCATGATCGCCACCAACAACATCCTGAACGCCGTGTTCATGGTGCTGGCCGCCATCATCATCGCGGGGCTGGCCGCCATCGGCTGGTCGGCGCCGCGCATCCTGGCGCTCGCCTCCCTCTGCAATCTCCTGGTCGCGCTCTACATCTGCCGCCTGCTGCCCAATGCCGTGATGCAGGGGATCCTGCGCTGGTACTTCGCCGTCTTCCACAAGGCCGAGGTGAAGGGGTTGGAAAACCTGCGCGACGACGGCCGGCGCAAGGTCGTGGTCATCAATCACCTGTCGCTGCTCGACGGCTGCTTCATCGCCGCATATCTGCCGGGCGAGCCGGTCTTCGTCGTCAATACGCATGTCGCGCAATGGCGCCTGGGCCAATTGATGCAGCGCTTCGTCGAAGTGCTGGCGGTCGATCCGGCCAATCCCTTCTCGGCCAAGACCATGATCAAGATGGTCAAATCCGGCCGTATACTGGCGATCTTCCCGGAAGGCCGCGTTACCCGTACCGGCACGCTGATGAAGATCTACGAAGGTGCCGGCATGGTTGCGGACAAGGCCGATGCCGACCTGATCCCGGTGCATATCGAGGGGCTGGAGTTCAGCAAGGCCTCATATATGGGCGACAAGCTGCGGCTGCGCTGGTTCCCGAAATTGCGCCTCACCGTGATGCCGCCGGTGCGGCTCGACATCGATCCCGCCCTCACCGGCCGCAACCGGCGCCGGATCACCGGCATGGCGTTGCAGGATCTGATGGTCCGTGCCGATTTCGCGACCCACGACCTCGATCGCGGACTATTTCCGGCCTTCCGCGCCGCAAGGGCCCGCTTCGGCGGCCAATCGCCGATGGCCGAGGATGTCGAGCGCAAGCCGCTCTCCTATGACCGGCTGCTGCTGGGCGCCACTATCCTGGGCCGGCAATGCGCGAGGCTCACCGGCCCGGCCGAGAAGGTCGGCGTGCTGCTGCCCAATGCGACCGGCACGCTGGTGACGTTCCTGGCGCTCATCTCCCAGGCGCGGGTACCGGCGATGCTGAACTTTTCCAGCGGCGTCGACGCCATGCTGTCCTGCTGCCGCGCCGCGCAGATCAGGACCGTCATCACCTCCCGCCGCTTCATCGAGCGCGCCAAGCTGCAAGCCGTCGCCGACCGGCTGGGCCAGGAGGTGCATCTCGTCTATCTGGAGGATGTGACGCGCAGCATCGGCTGGCGCGCCAAGCTCGGCGGGATGATCTCGGCCAAGTTGGGGCTCAGGCTGCCGGGTGATGACGTCGGCGGCGATACACCCGCCGTCGTGCTGTTCACCAGCGGTTCGGAGGGCACGCCCAAGGGCGTCGTGCTCAGCCATCGCAACCTCTTGGCCAATGACGCGCAACTGGCCTCGGTCGTCGATTTCAACGCCGCCGACCGGGTGATGAATGCCATGCCGATGTTCCACAGCTTTGGCTTGACCGGCGGCACGATCCTGCCGTTGCTGCACGGCATCCGGACCTTCTTCTACCCCTCCCCGCTTCACTACAAGATCGTGCCGGAGCTGATCTACGACACCGACGCCACCATCGTCTTCGGTACCGACACCTTCCTCAATGGCTGGGCGCGCTTCGCCCATCCCTACGACTTCTATGCCGTACGCTACATCTTCGCGGGTGCCGAGCGGCTGAAGGAAGAGACTCGCGCGCTCTATGCCAACCGCTTCGGCGTGCGCGTGCTCGAAGGCTATGGCGCCACCGAGACCGCGCCGGTCATCTCGATCAACACCGCGATGCATAATCGCCCCGGCACGGTCGGCCGCGTCCTGCCCGGTATCGACTGCCGGCTGGAGCCGGTCCCCGGCATCGAGAAAGGCGGCCGGCTGTTCGTCAAGGGCCCGAACGTCATGCTGGGCTATCTCAAAGCCGACCAGCCGGGCGTGCTCCAGCCGCCGGAGGATGGTTGGTACGACACCGGCGACATCGTGACGCTCGACGCCGACGGCTTCCTCGCCATCAAGGGACGGGCCAAACGCTTCGCCAAGATCGCGGGTGAGATGGTCTCGATGACGGCGGCCGAAGGTCTGGCCGCGCGCCTCTGGCCCGATGCTGCCCATGGCGTGGTCGCGATCGCCGACGCCCGCAAGGGCGAACAGCTGGTGCTGGCGACGACCCAGGCGGATGCGACCGCGGAAGCGTTGCTGGCCGCCGCCCGCACCCAAGGCACGGCCGAGATCGCCGTGCCGCGCATGGTCAAGGTGATGGAGAAGCTGCCCCTGCTCGGCACCGGCAAGCTCGACTACCCGGCGCTGCAGGAGCTGGTCGAAACCGAGCCGCGCCTGGCCCAGGCCCGGTGACCGGAGATCACTGGAAGTTACCCGCCGGCCCTCGGAATACTCGCATCGCCGGATGGCGATGCGAGTCCGTGCTGAAGATAGCTGAGGCGGGCGGGGTCGCCGCTTATTTCGGTGTACCGGTCCCAATCCACTTGTCGCGCACCGCGTTGAGGTGCGCCTTGGGATCGTAGGCCTTGACGTCGAGGCTGAGACCCTGGGGCGTGAAGGCGCCGGTGGCGGCCTCCAGGCGGAAGCTGGCCAGCAGCGTGTCGTGCTCGGCACCGACCAGATTGACCCGGGAGGAGAACAGCTCCTGCTCGGCATTCAGCGTGTCGAGACGGGTGCGGGTACCGACCGAGACTTCCTTCATCGTGTCGTTGAGCGCGATCTCGTTGGCGCGGATCTGGTCGCGGTATTGCTGCTGCTGCGCCCGGGCCGAGCGCAAGGAATTCCAGGCCGATGAGACCTGCTGGCGCACCGTGCGTTCGGCCTGCAGCACATCGGATTGGGCGGCGGACACCGCTTCCTTGGCGGCGCGGATCCCGCTATAGACGCTGCCGCTTTCATAGAGCGGTATCGAAGCCTGGACGCCGGCCTCGAGGGCGTCGTAGTGGATGCCTCGGGCCAGGTAGTTGTTATTGTTCTGATACCCGGCGACGGCATTGACCTTAGGCAGCAAGCCTGCGCGCTCGACATCGATCTCGTGCTTGGCCGCCTCCAGCTTCTGGCGAGCGGCCAATACCGCCGGGTTGGTGCTGATCGCCAATGCCTCGGCATCGGCCTCGGTCGCGGGCAGGCGGCCGATCAGGGCCGGACGGGACAGCTCGCCCTGCGGGTCGCGGCCGACCACCTGACGAAATGAGGCGCGCGAAATCGCCAGATTGCCTTCGGCCGCAAGCACGCTGGCATTGGCGCCGGACAGGCGGGCCTGGGCCTGCGAGGTGTCGGTCTCGGTCGCGGCACCCGCCTTGAAGGTCGAGTCGACGTTGCCGAGATTGACCGTCAGCACCTTCTGCAGGTTGCGGCTGAGTGCCACGTCGGACTGATCGCGATAAGTATCCAGATAGGCCTGGGCCGCGAGCAGCAATTGGTTCTGCTCGGTGTCGGAAAGCTGGGCCTGGCCGGCAGCCACGGTGGCTTCCGCCGCCTTCGTCCGTGCCACGGTCTCGCCGCCGCTATAGAGCGGCTGGGTCACCTGTATGGCGACCGAGGTTTGGTTGAATATCTCGTGCGGATCCGAGGCAGGCGACAAATTCAGGAACTGCTTCTGGCGGTCGAGCTGGCCGGTGAGCTCGACCTTGGGACGCCAGCCGGACAGCGCCTGAGGCACCTGCTCGTCGGTCTGGCGCAGGGTGTAGCGCTGCGACTGGATGGCGGCGTTGCCGTTATAGGCATCGGCCAGGACCGCGCCCAGATTATCGGCCCTGGCGGCCCCGACTCCGACGAAACTGGCCAGGACACTCAGCGCCGCACCGGACAGCAGAATCCGTACCGGACGGTACGGCCGGCGATGCTGAGAGAGAAAAGGTGCTGCCGGCATAGACGCAACTCCTGAACGGAACCAAACGGGCCGCGCCATCAAGCGGCCGAAATCTCGGATGAGGTTTTGGGTATACGGCATAAGCCGGCGATTTGGGAATAGCGATGGCCGCAAGTTGGAAAGCACCTTTCCAACATCGCCCGTCATTCTCCAGCCGCCGGTTGCTCCGGTACCACAGGGGTCATGCGGCGCTGGCGCAGGAAGCGCGCCTCCATCGCTTGCCAGGCGATCAGGCCGGGGATGCCGATGGCAAGATCGGGCAGCCGCTTGACCAGTGACAGGATGATCGCTTGGCTGGCCGGAATGTTGAACACCGCGCCCAGCAGGATGAAGCCGCCTTCCTGGATGCCGAGCGCGCCGGGTACGGCGAAGGCGGCGCTGCGCACCGCCTGCCCCAGGCTTTCCAGGATCAGCGGCCGGACCCATTCGCCATGGGGATTGTGCCCGTTGAGGCCGAGGCAATGGAGCACGATCCATACTTCGGCGACGCCGGTGCTCCAGCCCAGCATATGCACGAAGCAGGCCCAGGAAATCGCCCAGCGATCGGCATAGAGCTTCTTCAACCAAATTTGCAGGTCGAGCGGCTGGTCCGGCAAGTTGAGCCCGAGGCCGGGCATCAGCCGCTTCACCATCCGGATGCCCCGCTCGACGACGACGAAGAGCCCGAAGCGCTGGGCGATGAAGAAGCCGCCCAGGGCCGGGATCGCCAGCAGCAGCCCGCCGCCCAGCTCGCGCACCAGATGGTTGTTGCCGACCAGCCAATAGAGGGCGAGCAGGCCGGACAGCGCGAACACCCCTTGCGTCGCGGCCTGCAGCAAGAGATCGACCAGGATGCTTGCCATGGACAGGCCGAGCGGCACGCCCAGGCGCGCCAACAGTCGACCGCCGACGAGGTCACCGCCGACCTGCGCCGCCGGCAGCAGGGAATTGATCCCCTCACGAATGCAGCGCAAGCCGACATAGCGCCAGGTCTGGCCCGCCCGCGGCTCCAGCCTCTCGGGGCAACTCTCCGTACGCCCGCCGTGCAAGAGAATCCTGAGCGTCCGGCCAAAGGCGATGCGCCAGCCGATGCCGGCACAGCTCAGCGCGACCAGGCGGATGCCGACGATGGCCACCAGCAACCAGCCGACCGCCTGCAACCCCCGCCCGATCTCGGCCAGGCCATTCAACACCAGGAGCGCCACGAAGCCTGTAATGCTCAGCGCCATGACCAGGAAAAACAGCCAACGGGCCATGGATACGAATCAGCCTATTGCATGACGATGGACGAAAAAGGGCTTAGCGAATCGCATGCTGCCTGTCCATTTCCGGGCAGACCATCAACATCATAGGTCATCTGCTGATTTTGGGAGGCCCGAAAAACAAATCGGCCGCGTGCGCACTGCGCAGACGCGGCCGAAATTTACACGGCGTGAACCTCCCTGAGAACGAGAAAGGAGGATATCCCGTTCCCTTGGTGGGGTACATCTTTCATCATTCGATGCGATGTACTCTCCAGGCATTCAGTTGCGTCACCTTGGTGACTTCCTGGCCTCTTGTTAACTCAGACCATAAACAGCAGAGAGCCCATGCGTCAAGCGCATATCTTGGGAATTCTTACAAAAATTTCATTTGTATACGTAATTCCTTTTTGCGCCTGCGAAGTGAACACTTGTGCACCAACGAATTAGACTCGGAGCGTTCCCATCATTTCTCTTATGATTCAATAAAAAAGGCGGCCTCTCGCGAGACCGCCTTTTCACAAGCTTCATCCGGTAATTAGCCGAGCAACACCGACAATTCCTTGATCAAGGCTTGGCCCATCTCGGTGGTCGAGACCGGCGCCTTGTCTGGGGTACGGATATCGGCGGTGCGGATACCCTGCGCCAGCAGGGTCTCGACCGCCTTCTCGACCGCATTCGCCTCTTCCGCCATATCGAAGGAATAGCGCAGCATCATGGCGAAGCTCATGACGCAGGCAAGCGGGTTGGCGAGGCCCTTGCCGGCGATGTCGGGCGCCGAGCCGTGGACCGGCTCGTAGAGCGCCAGACGGCGGCCCGAGCTGTCGGGGGCACCAAGCGAGGCCGAGGGCAGCATGCCGAGCGAGCCGGTCAGCATGGCCGCACAATCCGACAGCAGGTCGCCGAACAGATTGTCGGTGACGATGACATCGAACTGCTTGGGCGCGCGCACCAGCTGCATCGCACAATTATCGGCGTACATATGGCTGAGCTCGACGTCCTGGTACTCGCGATCATGGAGCGCCTGGACCACCTCGCGCCACAGCAGGCCCGATTCCATGACGTTGGCCTTCTCGACCGAGCAGAGCTTGTTGTTGCGCTTGCGCGCGAGCTCGAAGGAGACACGGGCGACGCGCTCGATCTCGCTGGTCGTGTAGACCTGGGTGTTGACGCCGCGACGTTGGCCGTCCGGCAGCGTCTCGATACCGCGCGGGCTGCCGAAATAGACGCCGCCGACCAGCTCGCGCACAATCATGATGTCGAGGCCGCTGACCAGCTCGGGCTTCAGGCTCGACGCCTCGACCAGCGGCGGGAAGACCTGGGCCGGGCGCAGATTGGCGAACAGCTCCATGTCCTTTCGCAGGCGCAGGAGCCCCGCCTCGGGACGCAGATCGAAGGGCACCTTGTCCCATTTCGGGCCGCCGACCGCGCCGAACAGCACGGCATCGGCCGCCTTCGCCTTGGCCACCGTCGTATCCGAGACCGCGGCCCCTTCGGCATCATAGGCGGCACCGCCGACCAGCCCCTTCTCCATATCGAAGGTGACCTGACGCTTGGACGCCATCCAATCGGCGATCCGCATCACCTCGTCCATCACCTCCGGGCCGATACCATCGCCCGGCAGGACCAGGAGCTTCTTGTTCGCTGCCATATGCTTTGACTTCCTTTAGCGCGCCTGGCCGAGGGCCCAGGGCTGGAGCTTCGATTCGAAATCTTCGATCGCGCTATTCTTCTGGAGGGTGAGGCCGATATCGTCGAGGCCGTTCAGCATGCAATGCTTGCGGAACGGGTCGATGTCGAAATGCACCTTCTCGCCGTCGGGACGGCTGATCGTCTGTTTTTCGAGGTCGATGGTGAAGACGGCATTGGCGCCGTTCTTCGCATCTTCCATCAGCATCGCCACCGTCTCCTTGGGGAGCGTGATCGGCAGCACGCCGTTCTTGAAGCAGTTGTTGTAGAAGATGTCGGCGAAGCTTTCCGAGATGACGCAGCGGATGCCGAAATCGAGCAACGCCCAGGGCGCGTGCTCACGGCTCGAGCCGCAGCCGAAATTCTCACCCGCGACCAGCACCTTGGCCTGGGCATAGGCCGGCTGGTTGAGCACGAATTCCTTGATCTCGCTGCCATCGCGGCGGCGGCGCAGCTCGTCGAACAGACCGACGCCGAGGCCCTTGCGCTCGATGGTCTTGAGATACTGCTTGGGGATGATCTTGTCGGTGTCGACATTGATCATCGGCAGCGGTGCCGCCACGCCGGTAAGGGTGGTGAACTTGTCCATAGTGTCTTCCTTCCCTTAGGCCAGCGTACGCACGTCGGTCAGATGACCGGTCACAGCCGCGGCGACGGCCATGGCCGGGCTGACCAGATGGGTGCGGCCATCGCGGCCCTGGCGGCCCTCGAAATTGCGGTTCGAGGTGGAGGCGCAACGCTCGCCCGGCCCAAGCTTGTCCGGATTCATGGCCAGGCACATCGAGCAGCCGGGTTCACGCCATTCGAATCCCGCTTCCAGGAAGATCTTGTCCAGACCTTCCTCTTCCGCCTGATGCTTGACCAGGCCCGAGCCCGGCACGACCAGCGCGTTCACGCCGGCGGCGACCTTGCGGCCCTTGGCGACGGCCGCGGCGGCGCGCAGATCCTCGATGCGGCCATTGGTGCAGGAGCCGATGAACACCTTCTGCACCGGGATCTCCGCCAGCTTGGT
This sequence comes from Allostellaceae bacterium, assembly GCA_035491935.1. GTDB lineage: Bacteria > Pseudomonadota > Alphaproteobacteria > ATCC43930 > CGMCC-115725 > DATJJW01. The sequence goes on from DATJJW010000193.1 coordinate 16,612, forward strand.
GCCCGGCGTCAGCCCCATGTACTCCAGCGCCCGGGTCATGGAGGCGCGGCGATTCTCGTCCGCCAGATCGGCCGGGTTCGGCACGATTCCGGTGATCGGCAGCACGTCCTCGGGGCTTGTGCCCCAGGTCACCTGCGGCACGATGTCGGCGGCATTGATATGCACCTCGTGGTCGTATTTGGCGCCCGGATCGGTCTTGAGCGTCTTCCAGAACTGGACCGCCTGCTCGTAAGCGGCGCCCTTCGGCGCCATCGGCCGGCCCTTGATGTATTCGAAGGTCGTCTCGTCCGGCGCGATTAGGCCGGCGCGCGCGCCGCCCTCGATCGTCATGTTGCAGACCGTCATCCGGCCGGCCATGTCGAGGCCGCGGATGGCGGAGCCGGCATATTCGATGACGCAGCCGGTGCCGCCCGCCGTGCCGATGCGGCCGATGATGTGCAGCACGATATCCTTGGCAGTGACACCCGGGCCCAGATCGCCCTCGACATTGACCAGCATGTTCTTGGCCGGCAGCTGCAACAGGGTCTGGGTCGCCAGCACATGCTCGACCTCCGACGTGCCGATGCCGAAGGCCAGCGAACCGAAGGCGCCATGGGTTGCGGTGTGGCTGTCGCCGCAGACGATGGTCATGCCGGGGAGCGTGAAGCCTTGCTCGGGACCGACGATGTGGACGATGCCCTGGCGGATGTCGCTCATGCCCAGATAGAGCAGGCCCTGCTCCTTGGCATTCTTCTCCAGCGTCTCGACCTGCAGCTTCGATTCGGGATCTTCGATACCCTGGTCGCGGTCCTTGGTCGGCACGTTGTGGTCGACCATGGTGATCGTGGCTTCCGGACGGCGCACCTTGCGGCCGTTGACACGCAGGCCTTCGAAGGCCTGCGGGCTGGTCACCTCGTGGACGATGTGGCGGTCGATATAGATCAGGCAGGTGCCATCGGCCTGGCGCTCGATGACATGGGCGTCCCAGATCTTGTCGAATAGCGTGCGGGGGGATGTGGTCACGACGATATTCCTTAGGTCCTGAACTAATTTTGCGACAAAATACACCGCGTGGTGCCAATGCCAATGTTTTTTTGATTCGGCCGGCGCAACGCTCGGAAGCTCAGACCATCGCCAGGCGCATAGCCTCTCGCTTGACAATGGGAAGGGCTAGGACGCATATCACGAGCCGCGCGGCGATCAGCCCGTGGGGTCGTAGCTCAGTTGGTAGAGCGCGACGTTCGCAATGTCGAGGTCCGGGGTTCGATTCCCCGCGGCTCCACCAATCGCCCGCCCTTTTTCCTGCCGCGCAGATGCCATTATCGCATAGCCCGGCTGCGGTGTCGCCCGTAGCCGCGCGGCGGCGTGCCGCACTCACGGCACCGGCGCGATTAAGACATTATACATTTGATTATCGTTGCATGGCCCGCGATGACCTTCGGCTATCCACGAGGGATAGATTTGGCATGACCGCGCCTTCCTTCTTCAAATTCGGTTTGACCGGCGCCGAGCGCCAGACCGTTCTGATCGTCGACGACTCCCCTCTCATCATGGCCATGCTCACCGCCACGCTCGGCGATGACTGCACCATCCTCTCGGCGCGCAACGGCCAGGAGGCGATCGACCTGATCGCCGAGCGCGTGCCCGACCTGATATTGCTCGACATCGTCATGCCGCGCGTCAGCGGCTTCGAGGTCTGCCAGCGTCTCAAGGCCGATCCGCGCACCCAATCCACCCCGGTCATCTTCATCACCGGCCTCGATGCCAAGGAAGATGAGATGCGCGCGCTGGAGCTGGGCGCCATCGACTTCATCCCGAAGCCGGTCGATGTCCGCGTGCTGACCCTGCGCGTGCGCAACCATCTGGAACTGAAGCGCTACCGCGACTTCCTGGAGAACCTGTCGCTGGTCGACGGCCTGACCGGCATCGGCAACCGCCGCCGCTTCGACGAGACGCTGGCGCGCGAATGGGGCCGGGCCAAGCGGCTCGGCAAGCCGATGTCACTGATCCTGATCGACGTCGACCACTTCAAGAACTTCAACGACCTCTACGGCCACCAGCTCGGCGATGATTGCCTGCGCCAGGTCGCCCATGTGCTGTCCGGCACCTTGCACCGACCGAGCGATCTCATCGCCCGTTTCGGCGGCGAGGAATTCGCCGCCATCCTGCCCGACACCGATGCCGAAGGCACACGCTTCGTCGCCGAACGCATGCTGGAGAACGTGGCCAAGCTGGGCATGCCGCATGCCGCATCCTCGGTGGCGCCCCACATCACGGTCAGCATCGGCTGCGCCGCATCGATTCCGGACGACACCAATACGCCGGCTGGCCTGGTCAAGTTTGCGGATGAGTGCCTCTACGACGCCAAGCGCGCTGGCCGCAACCGCATCATCTGATGCTTGCCGCGAGCGGATCCGGCTCCAAGAGCCTGTTTCAGGACAGGGTTTCGTTCTCCGCCGTTCCGTCGGTAGCGTCGAGTTGCTATGGTGCCGGCCAATTGCGACCCGGGACTAAGCTGCCTCATGACCGAATCCTCGACCGGCCAGATGGACTACGCCGCCAGCGGCGTCGACTATGAATGGCTCGATCTGTTCAAGCGCGAATGCCAGAAAGCCGCGCGCGGCACGGCTGACACGTTCCGCCAGCCTGCCCTCAAGGACGCAGGCGAGCGCGGCGAGAGCGCGCATCTGATCGAGACCGCCACCGGCTACATCGCCCATGTCGAGGAAGGGCTGGGCACCAAGAACCTGGTCGCCGACGCGGTCTATGAGCAGACGGGCAAGAATTTCTATCGCGAGATCGGCATCGACATCGTCGCGACCATCGTCAACGACCTGGCGACCTGCGGTGCCCGGCCGGTCGCCGTCGCCATGCATGCCGCCGTCGCCAGCTCCGACTGGTTCAAGGACCAGGGAAAACGCGAGGCGCTGGCGAAGGGTTTTGCCGAAGGCTGCCGCCTGTCCGGCGCCATCTGGGGCGGTGGTGAGACAGCCGCGCTATCCGGCATCGTCAAGGAAGGTGCCGCCGTGCTGGGCGGCTCATCCTGGGGGCTGATCGAGCCCAAGGGCCGCCGCATCGCCAACAACCCGAAGCCCGGCGATGCCATCGTGCTGCTGGAAAGCTCCGGCATCCATGCCAACGGCATTACGCTCTGCCGCCGTATGGCCGAGCGCCTGCCCCAGGGCTATCTCACCGATATCGGCGACGGCCGGGGCTTCGGCGAGGCGATGCTGGCCGCGACCGTCATCTATGTGCCGTTCATCAATGCCTGCCAGGATGCCGGCATCGAGTTGAAATACGCCGTCAATATGACCGGCCATGGCTGGCGCAAGCTGATGCGCCTGCCCGATTCGCTGGTCTATCGCATCGACGAGCCCGGCCCGCGCGGCCGCTTCTTCGACTTCATCCTGGAAACCGGGCTGATGTCGATCAACGAGGCCTATGGCACCTACAATATGGGCGCCGGCTTCGCGGTCTATGTATCGCCGGACTCGGTAGCCGCCACCATCGCCGCGGCCAAGGCCTGCGGCATCCAGGCCTGGGCAGGCGGCAGGATCCTCGACGATGCCGGCCGCAAAGGCGTGGAAATCTCCCCGCTGGGCATCCAGTTCGACGGCTCATCCCTCAATCTGCGCTAGGCCGAACCTGCGTTAGCCCCTGATTTCACGCCAGGGCTAACCGCTCCGTTAGAGCAGGAATCCAGGTGGCACTACCTAAGGGCGGTGCCGCCGCCGTATGGCCTGGCAGATTTCCCCGGTAGTTCGCCATCAGCCGGCAATCAGCCGGCATGACCATCCCCTGCGCTGCCGCGGCAGCTATATGATCGCGGGTTGCCCCTCCCCTATTGCCCTCGCGAACATCCTCACGAAGCAATTTGATATATTTGTTTCGCGTCTTATTTATCGATCGAATACAAAATATATACATAAAAATATTATAATAGTACTGAGAGCATGATCGGAATTATACTGTGTTCAGTTGATAATGTTCTTTTAATTTCTCAAATCTATTCTAGGTCTCCTGACAACGAATACGTACAGTACGGCAAAAATGTTCGAGCTGTAGTTATTTTGGGAGGCCGGTCTACATGCGCATTCGGGGTTTATTTGCACTGGGCATGGGCAGCATCTGTCTGCTGACCAGCGCTCTCGTCGCCAATCAGGTGATCCAGGATTGGCGGGCTTATCAGGAGACTGCTGCCGGCGCCTCCGTCACCCGCGACTACGCCGCGGTCATGCGGACGTTCCAGAGCCTGGTGACCGAGCGCGCGCCCACGAACACGCTGGTGTCGAGCCCCGCCCCCTATGATTCCGACCGGCTCGACATCTTGAAGAAGGCGCGCGCCGGGGCGGACAAGGCGCTGGATGGGCTGCAGCGGCAACTGGACGACAGCATTGGCGACTACCGCGCCCAGAGCCTCGCCATCGTCGCCGGCGTGCAGAAGAACCTGGCCGCCGCGCGCCAGACGGTCGATGCGGTAAAGGACGCCGGCGATCCGCCGCAACAGATTGCGGCCGGACGCCAGGCGATGGCCCAGTTGCTGGCCGCACCGGCCGAGTTCGATACCATGCTGACCGCCATGCAGCGCAACATCGCGGATAGCGATCCGCGATCGGCCACGCTGGCCGATATCGCCCGTATCACCAACGATATCCGCGACAATGGCGGCAAGCTGGTCAACCGTCTGTCTCCCGCGCTGAACGGCAAGCGTCCCTTCAGTGCCGGCGAGGCGGCGGCCGAAGACAAGGGCCGCGGCGAGGTCGGCGACATGCTCGACAACATGGCGCTCAAAATCGACATGGTGTCGAACAATGCGCCGCTGAAGCAGGCCTATGGCGTCTTCGAGGAACGCTTCCTCCAGGATGTGCTGAAGACGCTCGATGCCGAGATCGAGATCGCCCATCACGACGCCAAATTCACCACCACTTACGGGGAGTTCACCAAGGCCTTCGTGCCTGCGATCAGCACGATCTATGGCGTGCGCGACGCCGCACTGCACCTTGCCATCGACCGTGCGACCGCGCGCATGGACCATGCCCGCTCCCAGCTCGTCATCGCCATCGGCCTGATGGTTCTGATCATCGGGCTGGTCACGGCGATCTCGATCTACTTCCGCCGCCGGCTGGTCCTGCCGCTGGTCGAGCTGACGATGGTGATCATGCGTATCGCCGAAGGCGCACGCGATTTGGCCGTGCCCCATACCGGCCGTAAGGACGAGATCGGCGAGATCGCCGGGGCCTTGGGCGATCTGCTCGACAAGGCGCGCCATGCCGACCGGCTCGCCGCCGAGCGCGAGGTGGAAAACCTTGCCAAGCAGGCACGCGCCGAGAAGCTGGAACAACTGGCCGGCAGTTTCGAGGCGGCGGTCTCGCGGCTGACCGGATCGTTGAACGATGCGGCGCGGGGCATGAAGTCGACCGCCTCGACGATGTCGTCGACGGCGCAGCAGACGACGGCACAATCCTCCTCCGTCTCGGCCGCGTCCGAGGAGACCTCGCACAACGTCCAGACGGTCGCGACCGCGACCGAGCAACTATCGCGGTCGATCGAGGAGATCGGCCAGCGGGTCGAGCAATCGACCGTGATCACCGCCCGCGCGGTCGAGGATGCGCGCCACACCGATGTCATTATCCGCACCCTATCCGATCGTGCGCAGAACATCGGCCAGGTGATCAGCCTGATCAGCGGCATCGCGCATCAGACCAACCTCCTGGCCCTGAATGCCACCATCGAGGCGGCGCGTGCCGGCGAGAGTGGCAAGGGCTTCGCGGTCGTGGCATCGGAAGTCAAGAATCTGGCCGGCCAGACCAACAAGGCGACCGAGGACATCGCCACGCAGATCGGCGAGATCCAGAACGCGACCTCGGAAGCAGTGGGGGCGATTCGCGGTATCACGGCGACGGTCGACGAGATCAATGCGATCTCCGCCGCCATCGCCGCCGCGATCGAGGAACAGGGTGCGGCCACGCGGGAGATCGCGCGCAGCGTGGTCGAGGCGGCCCGCACCACCCAGGACGTCTCATCCAACATCGCCGGGGTGCGCGAGGCGGCGATGCAGACCGGGGCGGCCGCGACGACGGTGCTGGATGCCGCCGACCTGCTCGCCAACCAATCGACTCATCTCGGCGCCGAGGTCGAGGGCTTCGTCGCCGCGGTCAAGGCGGCTTAAAGGACTGAGGCAGGCCGAATTGCGTCGCTTCGCTCGCAATGACGATGAAGAAAATCTCGTCATTGCGAGAAGCGAAGCGACGAAACAATCCAGTACCCTGAGAACTGGTGCTGGAGCATCGATCGTGAAATATGATCGATGATTGAACCATCTTTTCCGTCATCACCGGGCTTGACCCGGTGATCCACGAGATGGCTGGGTCAAGCCCAGCCATGACGAGGGGGAGAGATGGTTCGGATTAAAGGACCGACGCTCTAAAACATCCCCAGTTCGAGCCGCGCCTCTTCGCTCATCATGTCCTGGGTCCAGGGCGGGGTGAAGGTCAGCTTG
>DATJJW010000194.1:0-3137 GCA_035491935.1 Allostellaceae bacterium
TTCGGCGAGATCCGCTCGGCCGGCGGCTTCTTCCTGTGGCTCGATGTCGGCGATGGCGAGCGGGCGACGGTGGAGTTATGGCGCCGCGCCGCGATCAAGGTTTTGCCAGGCGGCTATATGGCCAGGCCCGATGGCCAAGGCGACAATCCTGGACAGCGTTATATCCGTGTCGCACTGGTCTATGAGCCGGCCGATATGGAGCCGGTCCTGAAGCGGATGGCTGCGGTGTTGGCCGATCTGCTCGGCAAGAAACCGGCCTGACGGGGAAGTCGGACTGAGCGGCAGGCCGTGCCGTAATTGATGCCGGCGGAACTCGGCAGCGAGCTTTCCGTTGGCGAAGTCGGAGCCAGTGGCGACGTCAGGCCGGGGTAAAGTCCGGCCGGGGCGAGTCTGGCTAGTTTGCCGGCAAATAAAGAGCCGGCAGGTAAAGGAGTGAGGTCTTCATGGTTGATCACGCACAGGCAGGGCCGATCTATAGCGGTGGATTCCGCGGCTTCCTGCAGCGTCGCCTGGCAGAAGCCATCGGTGCCGCATTGATCATCCTTGGCCTTGGCCTGTTGCTTGCCTTCATCAGCGCCAATGCCGGCGATCCCAGCTTCAATCGTGCGGTGGATCAGCCGACCCGCAACCTGATGGGACCGCTTGGCGCCTATATCGCCGATTTCGCCTTGCAAGGTGTTGGTCTCGGCGTCTTCGCCTTGTTCGCCGCACCCATTGCCTGGGGCTGGCGCCTGGTGCGGCTGCGCAGCCTGTCGCTCTGGTGGCTGCGCCTGACATTGGTGCCGGTCGCGGCCCTGTTCCTGGCCATGGCGGCGGCTGGCCTGCCGGATGCCGGTGGTGTCACGCCAGTGACGACGGCGACAGGTGCTGTCATCGCCACACCGGCAGCGTGGCCCTGGAAAGCCGGCCTTGGCGGCTTTGCCGGGCACCTCTTGATCGACGGCACGGCCGGTCTCAATAGTGGCCTCGGCGCCGATGCCAGCCCGCCCGCCACGGCTCAACCAGGCACGGCTCAGCCATCGACGATCCCAGCCAGCGCCAGACCGGGCGGCCTTAGCGGCCTGCTGCTGGCGGTCGGTGTGCCATCCTTGTTCGGCTCCCCGAGCTTTCTGCCGGCGATCCTCTCTGGCCTGCTGGCCTTGGTGGCGCTCTATTTCGCCCTCGGTATCGGCCTGCATTCCTATCTGCGCTTTGGCCGCAATGTCGCCAGCGCCGGCCGCCAGGTCGGGCTGGTGATCGAGCGACGCCGCCGCGATCTCATCGCCACCACGCCGGATCGCCGCCAGGCCGCCAACCGCCATGCCGATGAACTTGACGATGAGGCACCCTCGGCAACGGTACCCTTGCACCGGCGCCTGTTCGCGGCCGGCCGGGGCCTGTTCGGCGGCGAGAGCGGCAGCCGGCGGCAGGAACCGCATTTCGACAGTGACGGCGAGCCGGTGGTTACCCGCCGAACCGCGCAGCGCGAGGAGCGATCCGATTTCGGCGCCGGGGAGTTCCGTGCCGGGGAGATGGAGCCAGGCTACGACCAGCCGCAACTGCAACAGCCTTCCGCCCGTACCCGCAGCCTGGTGGCAGCACCGGCACCACGAGAGAAGCCCTCCGGCAAGCCGGCCAAGCGCGCCACGGTCCAGCCGAGCCTGGCGCTGGAAGACGGCAGTTTCGAGCTGCCGCCACATGATCTGCTGGCCCGTCCCACTGCCAATGCCGCCGTCCAGAAGATCAACGAAGAGAGTCTGGAAAAGAACGCGCGCCTGCTGGAAACCGTGCTGGAGGATTTCGGCGTCAAGGGCGAGATCGTCAAAGTGCGTCCCGGCCCCGTCGTAACCCTCTATGAATTGGAGCCCGCCCCCGGCACCAAGACCAGCCGCGTCGTCAGCCTGGCCGACGACGTCGCCCGGTCGATGAGCGCCGTCTCCGTCCGCATCGCCGTGGTTCCCGGCCGCTCGGTAATCGGCATCGAGTTGCCGAACCGTCAGCGCGAGAGCGTCGCCTTGCGGGAGCTGCTGGAGGACGACAGCTATCAATCGACCCAGAGCAAGCTGGCTTTGACCCTCGGCAAGGATATCGGCGGTGCGCCGATCGTCGTCGATCTCGCCCGCATGCCGCATCTGCTGATCGCCGGCACCACCGGCTCGGGCAAATCCGTCGCCATCAACACCATGATCCTGTCCCTGCTGTACCGCCTGACGCCGGATCAGTGTAAATTCATCATGATCGATCCGAAGATGCTGGAACTCAGCGTCTATGACGGCATCCCGCATCTGCTGTCCCCCGTGGTGACGGAACCGCGTAAGGCAGTCGTCGCCCTGAAATGGACCGTGCGCGAGATGGAGAACCGCTACCGCTTCATGTCGAAGCTCGGCGTCCGCAACATCGAGGGCTATAACCAGCGGCTGGAGCAGGCGCGGATCGCCGGCGAGGAACTGACCCGCCGGGTGCAGACCGGCTTCGATCCGGAAACCGGCAAGCCGATCTATGAGGAAGAGCCTTACGACCTCAATCCCTTGCCCTTCATCGTCGTCGTGGTCGACGAAATGGCGGATCTGATGCTGGTCGCCGGCAAGGATATCGAGGCTGCCATCCAACGCCTGGCACAGATGGCGCGCGCCGCTGGTATCCATATCATCATGGCGACGCAACGCCCCTCGGTCGATGTCATCACCGGCACCATCAAGGCGAACTTCCCGACCCGTGTCAGCTTCCACGTCACCACCAAGATCGACAGCCGCACGATCCTTGGCGAGACCGGCGCCGAACAGCTGCTTGGCCAGGGCGATATGCTCTATATGGCAAATGGCGGGCGCGTCACCCGCGTTCATGGTCCGTTCGTCTCCGACAAGGAAGTCGAGACCATCGTCAGGTTCCTGAAAGAGCAGGGCGAGCCGGCCTATATCGACGATGTCACCGAGGAAGAGGAAAGCCTCGATAGCGAAGAAGTGAGCACGACCGCTGGCGGTGGCTCAGGCGATGACCTATATGATCAGGCGGTTGCCCTGGTTTGCCGGGAGCGCAAGGCATCGACAAGTTTCGTGCAGCGCCACCTGCAGATCGGCTATAACCGCGCCGCCCGTCTGATCGAGCGCATGGAAAAGGAAGGTGTCGTCAGCGGCGCCAACCATGTCGGCAAACGCGAG
>DATJJW010000195.1:0-16378 GCA_035491935.1 Allostellaceae bacterium
GACGAAGGCGGCTGGAGCGGGCGCGGCGAGTTGGCCGAGGCCTATATCGCCTGGGGCGGCTGGGCTTATGGCCCTGGTAACGGCAATGCTGGTGAGGGCGAGGCGGCGCATGACGCCTTGCGGGCTCTTTTGGCCCGGACACAGGCCGTGCTGCACAACCAGGATAATCGCGAGCACGATCTGCTCGACAGCGATGACTACTACCAGTTCGAGGGCGGCTTGGCCTCGGCAGTGCGCGCTTTGTCCGGCAGCGAGCCGATTGTCTACCACAACGACCATTCCCGGCCGGAGACGCCGAAGATCCGCACCTTGGCCGAGGAGATCGGCCGCGTCGTCCATGCCCGCGCCGCCAACCCGAAATGGCTGAAGGGCGTGATGCGCCATGGCTATAAGGGCGGTTTCGAGATCGCAGCCACGGTCGATTACCTTTTCGCCTTCGCGGCGACGACCGAAGCCGTCTCCGACAAGCATTTCGATGCGCTCTATGCAGCCTATGTATTGGACGAGACGGTCGACAGTTTTCTGGAAGAGCATAATCCCGAGGCGCGGCGCGAGATCGCTCGACGCCTCGATGAGGCGGTCGAGCGTGGCCTGTGGCATCCGTGGCAGAATTCGGTCAGGGACGCGCTGGCCCAGCGCATGGAAAGGACGGATCGATGAGCGACGAGGCCATTAGCGACGAGAATGGGGACATCAACACGCGGCACAAGGAGAAGATGGCCAAGCGCAAGGAAGTGCGCGACCGCATGATGGCCGAGAAGACGCAGGAGAAGGGCCTGCTGATCGTCCATACCGGCACCGGCAAGGGCAAGTCGACCGCCGCCTTCGGCATGGTCATGCGCTGCATCGGCCATGGCATGCCGACGACGATCATCCAGTTCACCAAGGGTAAATGGCAGAGCGGCGAGCGCGCGGTGCTCGACCGGTTCCCGGAGCTCGTCACCATCAAGGCGATGGGCGAGGGCTTCACCTGGGAGACCCAGGACCGCGAGCGCGACATCGCCGCGGCCCAGGCCGCGTGGGAGGCCGCCAAGGCGGCGATCCTCGACCCCGCCGCGCGGATGGTCGTGCTTGACGAGCTCAACATCGTGTTGCGCTACGACTATCTCGATCTGGCTGAAATCGTCCGCTTCCTGCAAGAAAAGCCAGCGCATGTCCATGTCGTCGTCACGGGTCGCAACGCGAAACCCGAGCTGATCGAAATAGCCGATCTCGTCACCGAAATGACCCTGGTGAAACATCCCTTCCGTTCCGGTGTTAAGGCACAGCCCGGAATCGAGTATTGATGAGTCGATCGAGTATTGATGCTTCATCTGCCGATGCCGGCCGCGACAACTGGAGTTGAGGGAGCCGGACATGTTCAAGAAGATCACGATGGCGGTGATGGCAACCGCCTTGATGCTGGGCATTGGCGTGGTGCCGGCGGCGCGCGCGGCCACGGACCAGCAGGAACTCGTCGACCGCGCCACCATCACCGTGTCGGACCTGAAGAAGGATCCGGCATTCGGCAATGCACAGCAATTAATCCGCACGGCCAGGGCCGTGCTGATCATCCCACAGCTGTTCAAGGGCGGTTTCTTCGTCGGCGGCGAGGGCGGCAACGGCGTGCTCTTGACCCGGCGCGGCCGAGGCTGGAGCAATCCGGCCTTCTATTCGATGTTCTCGGCCAGCTTCGGGCTGCAGATCGGGGCCCAGACTTCGGAGCTGATCCTGATCGTACGCACCGAAAAGGGCCTGAACTCGCTGATGCATGACCAGCTGAAGATCGGCGTGCAGGCCGGTCTTGCTATCGTGACGCTGGGCTCCTCGGCCGAGGCCGCGACCACGCCGGCAGTCGGTGCCGATATCGTCGTCTGGGCCTCCTCGACCGGCGCCTATGCCGGCCTTACCCTCAACGGTTCGGTCATCAAGCCGAAATGGGACTGGGATCAGGCCTATTATGGCCGCAGGCTCAATTCCGTCGATATCGTATCGCGCAATCTCGTCACCAATCCCGGTGCCGATCGCCTGAAAGCCGATCTCGCGAGTGTCTCCAACCGTTAAGCCCATTACTGAACAGCCGGACATGCGGGTCCCGGCCCTGATGATCCAGGGCACGGGATCCGATGTCGGGAAGTCCTTGCTGCTGGCGGGCCTGGCCCGTGCCTTTACCCGGCGCGGCCTCCAGGTCCGGCCGTTCAAGCCGCAGAACATGTCGAACAATGCCGCCGTCACGGCAGATGGCGGCGAGATCGGCCGGGCTCAGGCATTGCAGGCGCAGGCTTGCGGTGTCATGCCCTCCGTCCACATGAACCCGGTGCTGCTGAAGCCGCAATCGGGGCATGGCGCTCAAGTCGTGGTGCAGGGCAAGGTGGAGCGCGTCTGCGAGGCACGTGATTACGCCCGGCTGAAGCCCGCCCTGATGCCGCGCGTGCTGGAGAGCTTCGGCATCCTGGGGGCCGAAGCCGACCTCATCCTGGTCGAGGGCGCCGGCAGCCCGGCCGAGGTCAATTTGCGCGCTGGTGACATTGCCAATATGGGCTTTGCCGAAGCGGCCGATTTGCCGGTGGTGCTGGTCGGCGACATCGATCGCGGCGGCGTCATCGCCTCGCTGGTGGGCACATGCCAATTGCTGCCGGAGGCGGAGCGTGCCCGGCTCAAAGGCTATGTCGTCAACAAGTTCCGCGGTGATGTCGAGCTGTTCATGCCGGCGCTCGACATCATCGAGGCCGAGACCGGCATGCCCTGCCTCGGCATCCTGCCGCATTGGCCGGAGGCATCGTCGCTGCCGGCCGAGGACAGCCTGTCGCTCGACAACCGGAAGCGCGAACGTAAAGACGGCAAGCTCATCATCGCCGTGCCGCGCCTGCCATTCATCGCCAATTTCGACGATCTCGACCCGTTGATGGCCGAGCCGTCCGTCGAGGTTGTGGTCGTGCCGCCGGGCCAGCCTCTGCCGCGCGATGCCGATCTCATTCTGCTGCCGGGTTCCAAGGCGACGCTGGCCGACCTTGTCGCGCTCAGGCACGAGGGCTGGGACATCGACATCTTGGCCCATGTCCGGGCCGGCGGCCGCGTGCTGGGCCTATGCGGCGGCTATCAGATGCTGGGCCGGATCATCGATGATCCCGACGGTCTGGAAGGCCCGGCCGGCGGCGCCGAAGGGCTCGGATTGCTCGATATCGAGACCGTATTGGGTCATGACAAGCGCCTGGTGAGCCTGGAGGCCCGGGACGGCATCACGGGGCTGGATATTCGCGGCTATGAGATCCATCTGGGCTCGACGACCGGACCGGATGCCGCGCGGCCGCTGCTGGAGATCGAGGGCAGGGCGGAAGGGGCACGCTCCGCCGATGGCCGCGTATCGGGCTGCTATATCCACGGACTGTTCGCCGCCGATGGCTGGCGCCGGCATTTCCTGGGCGGCATCGGTGGTGAGGGCGACGCCACGCTCGATTACGACGCGATGGTCGACCGCTTGCTCGACAGCCTCGCCGCCCATGTCGAGATGCATCTCGACATGGGGGCGTTGCTGGAGATCGCACTGTCCCGTTAGCACCCTACTAGGCGCTCAGGACCTTGCGTTCGGCCGGTTTGCCGTCCGGAGTCATAGCTTCCAGCTGGCGTTTGGCCGGTTCGATGCCTAGCACCAATATCGCCAGGATCTGCAGGACCAGCAGCGATATCATCAAGGTCAGCACGCTGCCGACACCGCCGGCATCGAATAGCGAGACGACGATGAAAGGCGTCACGATGGTGGCACCGCGGCCGACGGTATTGCAGATGCCCGAGGCGCGCAGCCGCACCTCGGTCGGAAACAACTCGGGGATGTAGATGCCGAAGAGCAGCGCCACCAGGACATAGATCGGCACAGTGAGGGCGAATCCTACCATCGGCAGGACCACCGGGTTGGTGACCGAGGGGTAGATATAGCCGAAGATGATGGCGATGAGCGACGCGCCGATGATGGTCGGGCGGCGGCCCCAGCGGTCGGCGGTGAGCGCGGCGATGGCCGTGCCGAGCGGAGCGCCCAGTGCCATCAGCAGCACATAGCCGAAGGATGTCGCGATGCTCATGCCCTGATGCACCAAGAAGGTCGGCAGCCAGGTGATGAAGCCGTAGATCAGCGTGTTGATGACGACCAGGCTGATGCAGCCCAGAATCATGCGCGACAGCATGGGCGGGGCGAACAGCGCGGCGAAGGCTACCGGCTCAGCCGTGGCGGCGGGCGGCGCAGCTGGCGGCAGGACGCGGCCGTCCCGGGTCGTCTCCGCCTCGATGGCGCGTAAGAGTTCGTCCGCTTCCTGGGTGCGGCCGACCGATTCCAGCCAGCGCGGCGATTCCGGCAGGCTCTTGCGCAGATACCAGACGATGAGCGCGCCGACGCCGCCCAATATGAACATCGAGCGCCAGCCTATGGTCGGCACCAGCAGGTAGCTCATGAGCGACGCCGCCGGCAAACCGCAGACGACGATGAGCGCCATGAAGCCCAGCCACCGCCCGCGTGTCGCTGCCGGGACGAATTCGGTCATGGTCGAATAGCCCACGACATTTTCCGCCCCGAGACCGAAGCCGATGATGAAGCGCAAACCGATCAGCACGATCATGTTCGGCGCGAAGGCGGCGGCGATCGAGGCCAGGCCGAAGATCATCAGGTTGAACTGATAGGTGAAGCGCCGTCCATAGCGGTCGCCGAGGAATCCCGTCAGGAACGAGCCCAGCATCATGCCGATGAATGTCGCCGAGACGAAGGCGGCGTTCATCGGCAGGGTCGAGAAGCCCGAATGCAATGTCGCAGCCAGCACCGAGCCTTGGACATAGATGTCGAAGCCGTCGAAGAACATGCCGATGCCGATCAGCCACATGATCCGGCGATGGAATGAGCCGATCGGAAGCCGGTCGAGCCGGCCTCCGGAATTTACGATCGAAGCCATGGCATGTTCCCTGTTGCTAGGCCCGCCGGCTATTGGGTGCCGGCTTCAGGCGATTGTCGGAAAATCAGTTCAGACGTTTCTGGCCGGCGGTGTCCTTGTACCAGTCGAAGGGCCGTTCATTGAGCGGCAGCATGATGCTCTTGGTCTCGAAATAGTCGTTGAAGCTTTCCAGCCCGCTTTCCTTGCCGATGCCGCTGTCGCCGACGCCGCCCCAGGGCGAGGCGGGGTCGAGGCGGTGATGGTCGTTGATCCAGACAATGCCGGCCTTGACCTTGGCTGCGACCCGGTGGGCACGGCTGACATCATGGGTGCGGATGGCGGCGGCGAGGCCGAAAGGCGAATCATTGGCCAGGCGCAGCGCGTCCTCCTCGGTCTCGAAGCGAGTGACCGAGGTGAAGGGGCCGAACACCTCCTCCTGGAAGATGCGCATCTTGGCGGTGACATCGGCGAAGACAGTCGGCTCGACGAAATATCCCTTTTCGAAGCCCGGCACATGGGCGGCATTGCCGCCGGCAACGGCACGCGCGCCCTCGGAACGGCCATAGCCGGCATAGCTCAAGACCCGGTCGCGTTGGCGCTCGGAAATCACCGGACCGAGTTGGGTCGTGGGGTCCGAGGGATCGCCGATGCGGATGGTCTTGGTCTTGGCGACCAGCTTCTCGACGAATTCATCATATATCGAGGCCTGCACGATATGGCGCGAGGCGCAGATGCAGGTCTGGCCGGCGCCGATGAAGGCGCCGAAGGCGGCGTAGTTCACCGCCTGGTCGAGGTTGTAGTCGTCGAAGACCATGACTGGCGTCTTGCCGCCCAGCTCCATGGTCTGATGCGCGAAGACGCGGGCGGCGGCGGCCCCGACGATGCGACCGGCCTCCGTGCCGCCGGTCAGCACCAGCTTGTCGATGTCCGGATGCTCGGCCAGCGCCTTGCCGCTGGTAGCGCCATAACCAAGCACGATGTTGAAGACACCCTTGGGCAGCCCCGCCTCGGTGAAGATCTGGGCCAGCTTCAGGGTGGTGAGCGGCGTGTATTCCGATGGTTTGACCACGGTGGTGCAGCCTGTCGCCAGCACCATGGCCAGCGACTTGCACAGGATCATCAGCGGGTGGTTGAACGACGTGCAATTGGCGACGACGCCGACCGGGCGGCGCTGGGTGTAGTTGAGATAGGGGCCTTCGACCGGGATGACGTCGTCGCGGCGCGCCAGCGCCAGGCCGGCGGCGTAGCGGAAGAAATCGGGCAGGCGGCTCAACTGCGCGCGCGTCTCGTTGACCGGGCGGCCGTTATTGATCGTCTCAAGCTTGTAGAGGCTCTCGAGATTGGCCTCGAAGGCATCGGCCAGGCGGTTGACCAGACGGGCGCGGGCGCGGGTAGGCATCTCACCCCATTCCGGTCCTTCGAAGGCGGCACGCGCGCTCTTCATCGCGCGGTCGATGTCCTGGGGGCCGGAATTCGGGATGCGCGCGATGACCTGGCCGGTTGCCGGGTTACGCACGTCGATGAGCTCGCCGTTGCCGGCCTCGATCTCCTTGCCATCGATGAAATTGCCGTGCGTCTCGATCGACATTGATGCGGCCATACATGGACTCCTCGAAAAAACCGTAGCCGTCAGGGGATGACGGCGCTTCTATTCAGTGCGGCGATGATGCGCCGCTCCGCCTTGGTGACATGCATTTCGACCAGCCGGGCCGCCCCCCGTGCGTCGCGCCGCTGCAACGCATCGATCAGCGCGCCGTGCTCGGCGATGAGCTGCGCCGGATCGTGGCCCTTGATGCTGGAGACGCTGATGCGCACGAACCGTTCCGCCTGATCGACCAGATCGGCCAGCGCCTTGGCCATGCGCCGGTTGCCCGAGGCCGCGGCGACGGCGCTGTGGAAGTCGTGGTTGTAGTCGATGAAATCGGTGCCGGCGGCCACCGCCCGGAACTGCTCCAGCCGGTCGAGTTCTTCGACCGAGGCGTGCTCGGCAGCCAATGATGCGCAGTTCGATTCCAGGACGACTCGATACTGAAATATCTCACAGGCATCCGCAATCGAGATGCGATTGACGCTGTAGCCCTGGCGCGGATGCACGGTGACGAGCTGATCCTGTTCCAGCCGAAGCAGGGCGTCGCGCACCGGTGCCCGGCTGACATTGTAGCGCGCAGCCAGATCCTGCTCGCGCAACTCTTCGCCCGGCACCAGGCGACAGGCCAGGATATCGGCTCGAACAGCGTCGTAGATATTGTCGCGCAGCAGCATGTCTGATCATCTCCAGTGCGCAGAATAATGGATGTTCTGATATTTCACGTCAACCCTGGTGCCGGGCGGCGGGACGTCGTAAAAATCTCGCAGGCAAGGCCAATGACTGGCCAATCACTGGGAGGAATCGAAGCCATGAAGGTCGATTTGGAAGGCGGTACCGTCGATGCGCTGGTCAAGGGCGAGGGGCGGCCGCTGATCCTGCTTCATTCGCTGCTCTCGGATCGGGGCAGCTGGGTGCGAGTCGAGGATGAATTGGCCAAGCGCTTCCGTGTCGTAATTCCCGCGCTGCCGGGTTTCGGCGGCTCCAGCGCCATGACTTCGTCCGAGGGCAATGGGGGCGGGATCGCCGCCATCGCCGACCGCATCGCCGGGCTCATCCGTCATGTTTGGAAAGGTGGCGGCGAGAAGCCGATTCTGCTGGGCAACGGCTTTGGCTCGTTCGTGGCACTGCAGGTGGCGATCCGGCATCCCGACCTCGTCGGCAAGCTGATCGTCGCGGCTGGCGGAGCGCGGTTCTCGGAACCCGGCCGGGAGGCGTTGCGGAACATGGCCAATGCCGCCCAGGCCAAGGGGCTGGCCGGCATTGCCGACGTCGCCATGCGTCGGCTGTTCGCGCCGGAATATCAGGACGCGCATCCGGAGTTGATGGCCGACCGCCGTCAGGCCTTCCTCAAGACCGATCCGGCCATGGTGCAGATGGCCTCGGCGGAACTCGTCGCCATGGATATGAGCGAGGCGGTCAAGCGCATCGCCGTGCCGTTGCTGGTCATGTGCGGCGAACAGGATGAGGCGACGCCGCCGGAGATGGCGCGCGAGCTGTCGAAGCTGGTGCCCAATGCCAAGCTGGTCGAGCTGCCGGGCTGCGCGCATGTTCCGCAATTGCAGAAGCCGCAGGAATTCCTGGCGGCGATCTCCGGCTTCCTGGCTTAAGGGGGCTGGTGCCTTAGGCGGTCAGCAGCAATGCCAGGCCGCTGAGCAAGCCTAGTTGCAGGATGCAGGCGACGACGAAGACCATGAGTGCCCGGCGCATGTCATGGGGCGTCGCCCGCGCCCGGCCGGTGCCGAGCCAGGGATCGGCGATCACGACCCCGCCATAGCGGCGCGGGCCGCCCAGCGAGACGCCGAGCGCGCCGGCCATGGCCGATTCCGGCCAGCCGGCGTTGGGCGAGCGATGCTTGCGTGCGTCCTGCCACATGGTGATGAGTGCCTGGAACGGCCGGGTCTTGGGCACGAAAGCCGAGGCGATCGTCAGCATCAGCGCCGACAGCCGTGCCGGCAGCAGGTTCAACAGATCGTCGAGCCGGGCCGATGCCCAGCCGAAGGCCTGGTAGCGCGCATCGCGATGGCCGATCATGCTGTCGAGCGTGCTGATGGTCTTGTAGAACAACAGCCCCGGCAACCCCGCCAGCACATAGGCCAAGACCGGCCCGACCACGCCGTCGCTGAAATTCTCGGCCAGGGATTCGATGCCGGCCCGCGCCACGCCATATTCGTCCAGCGTCTCGGGGTCCCGGCCGACGATGCGCGAAACCGCCGCGCGGCCTTCCTCGAGACTATCCCGGTCCAGCGCGCGCATCACGCGGACGACATGATCATAGAGATCGCGTTGGGCGACCAGCACGGTTACCAGCAGCATCTCGACCAGCCAGCCATGGCGTATGTAGCCCAATCCGGCACTGATGGCGATACCGAGGGCGAGCGCCGTCATGCCCAGGAATATCGTGACCAGGATGCCGCGCACCCGGCGGACGGCGAAGCTGCGCTGGGAGACGTTGAGGCGCCGGTCGAACGAGCGCACTGCCCGGCCGATCACCGCCACCGGATGCGGCAGCCACCGGAACAGCCATGGCGGATCGCCGACGCAGGCATCGAGCAGCAATGCCAGCACCAATATCGCCACGCGCGTCGAGGCGAGTTGCGGTAGGAATAGGAGATGGAAATGTTGCGCGAGCATGGGATGTTGCGGCAACCATGGCGTCAGTGGCGTCTGTCGTCAATGCCGTGCGATAGGGCCGGTTGCATCCATCATGACAAATGGGCAGCCGTTATGACAAAGCAGTATGGCCGGCAGCGGTGAAAACCAACTAAGAGGGTGGGGGGCGTTTGCCCCGGATTCCTTTGGCCGAGCTTGCTTTTGTACGACTATATCAAGGACCCAGCCGAGATTTACCGAGAGAGCTTCGCCCGCATCCGGCGTGAGGTCGATCTCGCGCGCCTGCCGCCGGAGCTCCATGGCGTTGCCCTTCGTCTGGTCCATGCCGTGGGCGATCCGGCGATCCTGGTCGATCTCGTTTGGTCACTTGATGCCGTGGCCCGGGCCGGCGCGGCGTTGGAAGCGGGGGCTTCGATCCTTGCCGATGCGCGCATGGTGGCCGACGGCATCATCAAAACCAGGCTGCCTGCGGCCAATCCGGTCATCTGCACGCTGAACGAGGCGCAAGTTCCGGAGCTGGCGCGCCGGCTCGGCACGACGCGCTCGGCGGCGGCGGTCGAGCTGTGGCGCCCGCATCTTGCGGGTTCGATTGTCGCCATCGGCAATGCGCCGACCGCGCTGTTCCATCTCCTGGAGATGATTGAGGCTGGGGCTCCGGCGCCGGAAGTGATATTGGGATTCAGCGTGGGTTTCGTCGGCGCAGCCGAGTCGAAGGCGGCACTTGTCGCCCTGGGAAAAAGCGGGCAGGGGCGCGGCATCGGCTATATCGCGCTCAACGGCCGACGCGGTGGCAGCGCGCTCGCGGCGGCGGCGGTCAACGCCTTGGCATCGTCCCAGGAATAGCGCCAGGATTAGCGAAGGGGAGCATGCATTCGGTGACTCCATGGCTGGCGGTGATCGGCATCGGCGAGAATGGGCTGGATGGGCTCAACTCGGCCGCCTTGCGCCTGATCGCCGGCGCTGAGCTGCTGGTCGGCGGCGACCGTCATCTGGACAAGATACCGGCCAGCCTGGCGACGGGCGAGCGCCTGCGCTGGGCAAAACCCTTCGATGCGGCAATCCAGGCGCTGCTCAGCCGTCGGGGCATGCCGGTGGCCGTGCTGGCGAGCGGCGATCCGATGGAATACGGCGTCGGCGCCACGCTGGCGCGCCATGTGCCGCCTGAGGAGATGATCGTGCTGCCCCAGCCCGGCGCCTTTTCGCAGGCTGCCGCCACCCTGGGCTGGCCGTTGCAGGAGCTGAAGCGCCTCACCGTGCATGGCCGGCCGATGGACCGTGTCGCCCTGCATCTGGCGCCGGGGCAGCGCCTGCTGATCCTGTCGGAGAATGGCGATACGCCCCAGGCTCTCGCCCGCTGGCTCCACGACCGCGATTGGGGTCTCAGCACCATCACGGTGTTGGAGCATCTGGGCGGCCCGGAGGCGCGGATGTTCACCGCATGCGCCAGCGATTTCCCCGACCGGCGCTTTGCCGATCTCAATACCATCGCCGTGCAATGCAGCCCGGCCACGCCGGCACGCATCCTCCCGCGGCTGGCGGGTTTGCCGGACGGGACCTTTCATCACGACGGCCAGCTGACCAAGCGCGTGGTGCGCGCGGCGACGCTTGCCTCATTGGCGCCGATGCCGGGGGAGTTGTTGTGGGATGTCGGCGCCGGCTGCGGCTCGATCGGTATCGAATGGATGCGCGGCGCCGAGGGTGCCGCGGCTATCGCCATCGAGCGGTCCGCCGATCGGTGCCGCCTGATCGCGCTCAACGCGGCGGAGTTGGGCGTACCCGACCTCGCCATCATCGAGGGGCAAGCGGCCGAGCATCTCGATGGCCTGCCGCCACCCGATGCCATCTTCATCGGCGGCGGCCTTGAATCGGCACTGGTCGAGACGCTATGGGACCTGTTGAAGCCGGGCGGCCGACTGGTCGCCAATGCGGTCACGGTCGAGGGTGAGGCGGTGCTGTTCGCTACCCATGCCCGTTTCGGCGGCGAGCTCACGCGCATTGCGCTCAGTCACGCCGAGAATCTCGCCAGCCATCACCTGTGGCGGTCATCCGTGCCGGTGACGCAGCTCGCGACCCACAAACCCACCCAGGCGCGGAGGGCCTAGACCATGACCCTGCCCGAAGGTCCGGAACCCAAGCGCGAGAAGACGCTGCGCCCCTTGCCCCCGGGCAGCGGCGACCGGCTGGATTTCGTCGCCAGTGGCTGGCGGCCCTGGTTCCTGCTGATCCTGTTGTGCCTGACCTTCTATCTGCCGGGCATGACTACCCTGCCGCCGGTCGATCGCGACGAGGCTCGTTACATCCAGGCCACGCGCCAGATGCTCGAAAGCCACGACTATCTGAACATCCGCTTCCAGGATACGGCGCGCAACCAGAAGCCCGCGGCGATCTATTGGCTGCAATCGGTCGCGGTCTCGCTGGTCTCGTCCCCGGAAGCGACGTCGGTCTGGCCCTACCGCAGCGTCTCCGTGCTGGGCGCCATCGTCGCGGTGCTGGGGTTGTTCGCAGCCGGATCCCGGCTGTTCGACCGGCGCACCGGTCTGGTTGCCGCCGCCTTCCTTGCCAGCGCGCTGGTGATGGTGATGGAGGCGCATTTCGCGACCACCGATGCCGTGCTGCTGGCGCTGGTCGTGCTGGCCCAAGGGCTGCTGGCACGTGCCTATATAGGCCATCGGCGCGGCGAATCCTTCGGCTTCGGCGCCGCGACCGGATTTTGGGTGCTGCAAGGCGCGTCGATCCTGGTCAAGGGGCCGATGCTGCCGGCGCTTTCGGCGCTGACCGTGATCGTGCTGGTGATACTCGACCGGCGTGCTGCCTGGCTGAAATCCCTGCGCGTGCTGTGGGGGCTGCTGATCGTGGCCGCGATCGTGCTGCCTTGGCTCTATTTGATGCAGAAGGCGACCAATGGCGCCTTCCTGCATGCTTCGATTGGCACGGATTTTCTAGGCAAGATCGATAGCGGACAGCAATCCCACGGCGCGCCCCCTGGGTATTATCTGCTGGGCTCGCAAGTGACGCTGTGGCCGGCAACCTTGTTCGAGGGGCTGGCCATTCTGTGGGCCTGGCGTAATCGCCGGCTGCCGGCGACGCGGCTGGCGCTGGCTTGGCTGCTGCCGTTCTGGATCGTCCTCGAATGCGTGCGCACCAAGCTGCCGCATTACATCCTGCCGGTCTATCCGGCTGCGGCGCTGCTGACGGCGCGGGCCTTGCTGGCTTATGCGGAGGAGGGGTTCCATCCCCGCTCTCGGGCCTGGATCGTGGTGCCGGCCGTGATCTGGTCCGTGGTCGGATTGGCCATCGCCGGTGCGGCCCTTTTCCTGGCGGTGCATTTTGATTGGAATGCCGGCTCCTGCCTCGGCGCCTCGCTGGCACTGGCCGGGCTGTTGGCGACGGTCTGGCAGTTCTGGCGCCAGCATCGCGCCCAGCACCACATCGGCAGCGCGCTCCTCGCCGTGGCGGGGGCGGCACTATTGGTCGTGCCATGCTTCGGCATGGTGCTGCCCAGCATCGCGCCGATCTGGGTCAGTCGTGAAGCCAAGGCCTTGGTCGACGTCACCCGCAAACCCGGTGAAAAGGTCGGGCTGGTCGGATATGACGAGCCGAGCCTGGTCTTCCTGCTCGGTACCGACACGCCGGCTCTCGAACCCGATCCTGCCGCGAGGGATCTCGGTTCCGGCAAGGTGGCCATGGTGCTGGTAGAGCAGCGTCGGGCCCAGGAATTCCTGCAAGCGGCGACGACGTCCCATGTCTCGCTGCATCCCTTGGGCTCGGTGTCCGGCTTCGACTACTCGAATGGCCACCAAACCACGCTGACTCTCTACCGGACAGACATCAAGCCGTGACCACGACGACCAAGGGACGGCTATACGGCCTGGGACTGGGACCGGGCGATCCTGAATTGCTGACCGTGAAGGCGCTGCGGCTGCTGCGCGCTGCGCCGGTCGTGGCCTTTCCACGCGCCGCCGGCGGTACTAGCTTCGCACGGTCGATCGTTGCGGCGTTCTTGAGCCCGCATCAGTTCGAGATCGCGATCGATGTGCCGATGGCGCCCGATCCCGACCTTGCGGTGCCGGCCTACGACCAGGCGGCCACGGAGATATCGGCGCAGTTGGATAGGGGCCGCGACGTCGCTGTGCTATGCCAGGGCGACCCGTTCTTCTACGGCTCGTTCATGTATCTGTTCGAGCGCCTGGGCCCGGATTATCCGGTCGAGATCGTGCCGGGCGTGACTTCATTGACATCATCGGCCGCGATGCTCGCCATGCCGCTGGCCTCGCTGGACGAGGTGGTGACGGTGCTGCCGGCCTCGTTGCCCAGCGAGGTCATCGCCGAGCATCTTGCCCGGACCGATTGCGCCGCCATTGTCAAGCTCGGCCGCCATTTTGCCCGCATACGCGAGGTGCTGGCTGGCTGCGGTCTGATCGCCGCGGCACGCTATATCGAACGGGCGACATTGCCGGCCCAGCGCATCCTGCCGATCGACGTGATCGATCCGACGAGCGTGCCTTATTTCTCGATGATCCTGGTGCGCAAAGCCCCAGGGACGACAGCCAGGACATGACACAAGATTTGCCCGATACCCCGATCATCCTCCTGGCCTTGACCGCCAAGGGCGTGGCGCTGGCCCAACGCCTGAAATCCTGCTTGGCGCCAGCCGAGATCCATGTGCCCCAAAGCCTCGACGGCGATGTGCATTTCGAGCGCGCGGTGGATCATGTCGGTGCCTGTTTCGCTGAAGGCCGGACCGTCATCGGCATCTGTGCTGCCGGCATCCTGATTCGCGCCGTGGCTCCCCGTCTCGCCGACAAGCATGCGGAGCCGCCCTTGCTGGCGGTGGCCGAGGACGGCAGCGCCATCGTGCCGCTGCTGGGCGGCCATCATGGCGCCAACAGGTTGGCGACCAAGGTGGCCGAGGCGTTGGGCAGCCAGGCCGCTGTCACCACCGCCAGCGATGTTTCGCTGGGCCTGGCGCTGGATGATCCACCCAAGGGCTGGCGGCTTGCCGATGGGACCCGTGTGAAGGCGGCCGTATCGGCGCTGTTGGGCGGCGCCAGGGCGAATGTCGCCGTCGAGGCGGGCGAGGCGTCCTGGCTGACCGGGCGGCCCTGGGTGAGTGCCACGGGCGAGGTGCGCGTCACCGTCACCGACCGGGCGGCGCTTCTGCCGCAAGACGGGCTGGTCTATCGTCCTTCCGTATTGGCGCTGGGCGTCGGCTGTGAACGCGGTACCGAGCCTGCGGAATTGATCGAATTGGCACGGGCGAGCCTGGCCGAGGTCGGGGTGTCGCCGGAGGCCGTCGCCTGTGTCGTGTCGCTCGATCTCAAGGCGGATGAGGTGGCGGTCCACGATCTCGCCCGCCACCTGGGTGTCCCGGCGCGTTTCTTCCCGGTGGCACGATTGGCCGAGGAAAAGCCGCGCCTCGCCAACCCGTCGGAAGCGGTGTTCCGCGCTACCGGCTGCTGGGGTGTCGCCGAGGGGGCGGCGTTGGCGGCAGTGGGACCCGATGGCGCGTTGGTGCTGTCGAAGCGACGTTCGGCCCGCGCCACCTGCGCCATTGCGCGCAGTCCACGCCTTCTGGCGACAAACACCATTGGCGTGCCGCGTGGTCGCCTCAGCGTCGTCGGCATCGGGCCGGGCGCCGCGTCCTGGCGGACGCCGGAGGTGACGACGGCGCTGTCGCGGGCGAAGCACCTGGTAGGATACGGCCTCTATCTCGATCTGCTGGGCGAGCTGGCGGCCGGCAAGCAACGGCATCAGACCGGCCTCGGCCATGAGACAGAGCGCGCGCGCCAAGCGCTGGAGCTGGCGGGTGCCGGCGAGGACGTGGCGCTGGTCTGTTCGGGCGATGCCGGCATTTATGCGCTGGCCACATTGGTCTTCGAACTGATCGACCGCGAGGACCGGCCGGAATGGCGCCGGATCGAACTGGCGGTCATGCCCGGCATTTCGGCGCTGCAGGCGGCGGCGGCACGGGCCGGGGCACCTTTGGGCCATGATTTCTGCGCCATCTCCTTGAGCGACCTGTTGACGCCGTGGGAGGCGATCGAGAAACGCGTGCGGGCAGCGGCCGAGGCGGATTTCGTCGTCGCCTTCTACAATCCGCGTTCGGAGCGGCGCACCAGCCAGCTCGTGGCAGCTCTCGACATGCTGCGGCGGCACCGGCCGGCAGAGACGCCGGTGATCCTGGCGCGCAATCTCGGCCGGCCGGACGAGAGCATCACCGTCCTCGAGTTGCAGCATATGGACGTGGCCCAAGTCGACATGCTGACTCTGGTCATGGTCGGTAATTCAACGACGAGGCATGCCAAAGGCACAGGCTGGGTCTATACGCCGCGCGGCTACGCCAAGAAGGCCAGTTCATGACCGTTTATTTCATCGGCGCGGGGCCGGGGGCGCCCGACCTCATCACCGTGCGCGGCTTGAAGCTCATCCAGAGTTGCCCGGTCTGTCTCTATGCCGGATCGCTGGTGCCGCCGGAGATCGTTGCGGCGGCGCCCGAGGGCGCAGAGGTGGTCGATACCGCGCCTTTGCATCTGGACGAGATCATCGGACGGATCCAGGCCGCCCATGCGGCGGGCCAGGATGTGGCGCGCGTGCATTCGGGCGATCCGTCGCTCTATGGCGCCATCGCCGAGCAGATCCGCCGGCTTGACGAGCTCGGCATCCCTTGGACGATCACGCCGGGCGTGCCGGCCTTCGCCGCCGCTGCCGCGGCACTCGGTACCGAGCTGACCCTGCCGGAAATCTCGCAAACCGTGATCTTGACCCGCACGGCGGTGCGTGCCTCGGCCATGCCCGAGGGCGAGGATCTGAAATCGCTGGGTGCCTCGAAGGCGACGCTGGCCGTGCATCTCTCGGTCAACAATCTGGCATCCGTGGTGCGCGATCTTACACCGCATTACGGCGCCGATTGCCCGGTGGTGGTGGCCTATCGCGTCGGCTGGCCGGACCAGGATTTCATCCGTGGCACGTTGGCCGATATCCGCGACAAGGTTAAGGCGGCCGGCTATACGCGCACGGCGCTGGTCCTGGTCGGGCATGTGCTGGGTGCACGCGATTTCAGCGACAGTCGGCTCTACGCTGCCGACCACAGCCACGTGCTGCGGCCGCTCAAGGACGCCTGAACTCCAGGACGCCCGACTCAGGACGATCGAGCAGACCCGCCAGCCAGTCGAGCGCGCCGTCGACATCGTTCACGCGCGGCCCCGGCGGTGGTGGCGGACGCGTGATCATGATCACCGGCAAGTCCTTCTCGCGCGCGGCGACCAGCTTGGCCGCCGTGGCATCGCCG
>DATJJW010000196.1:0-35006 GCA_035491935.1 Allostellaceae bacterium
GACGGCTTGGTGGTGCCGGCCACCGGCGGCTGCGCCGGGTTGGCGGGGGTCACGGGGACCGCCGGGGTCGGCTGCGGCGCGCCGGATGCCGGAATCCGGTCGAGAATCGAGGCGCCGCCGCCATGTTGCCGGCCCGCCAGCACGGTCAGGATCACGCAGATGACGATCATGCAGGCGAACAGGATGCCCGTCGTGCGCGTCAGCAGATTCGCCGCCGAGCGGCCGGTCATGAAGCCGGACATGCCACCACCGCCGCCACCGCCGACGAGGCCACCGCCTTCGCTTTTCTGGAGCATGACGACGACGATCAGCGCAATGACGATCAGGACGAGAAGAACGGTGAGAACGGTCTGCATGACGGCGGAATCTGATCCAGCTACGACAAAAGGCACGCCCGACCCCAGGAGCTTGCCCCGGAGCCGAACGTCGATTGGGCAGGATTACTAGCCGCTTCCGGCCGGGATTGCCAGTCCGCTATGTCCGATATCCGCTATGCCTGTTGTGGAGACATGGCGCCCAGACGGATAAGCCCAGGAAAAGCGCCTTAGACAGGAGCCGCCGCCACGATGGCGATGAAATCCTCGATCTTGAGGCTGGCACCGCCGACGAGCGCGCCGTCGACATCCTCCAGCGCCAGCACCTCGGCCGCGTTGGATGGCTTGACCGAGCCGCCGTAGAGCACACGGACATCGGCACCGTCGGCCAGACGTTCCGCCAGGTTACGGCGGATCATGGCATGCATCTCGGCGATGTCCGGCGTCGTCGGCGTGCGACCGGTGCCGATCGCCCAGACCGGTTCATAGGCAATGACCAGATTGCCGGCATTGGTGCCATCCGGGACCGAGCCCAGAATCTGACCGGCAACGATGGCCAGCGCCTCGCCGGAATCGCGCTGCGCCTCGGTTTCGCCGACGCAGACGATGACCTTCAGACCCGCCGCCAGCGCCGCCGCGGCCTTGGCGGCAACGTCATTATCGCTTTCATGGTGATAGGACCGGCGCTCGGAATGGCCGACGATGACATAGCTGCAGCCGAGATCGGCCAGCATGGCTGCGGCGATGTCGCCGGTATAGGCACCATCCTTCTTGGCATGGCAATCCTGGCCGCCCAGCGCCACCGGACCGCCCTTCAGCACCGCGCCGACGGCCTGGATCAGCGTAGCCGGCGGGCAGACCAGCACCTCCGCGCCCGTCGCCATCTTCTCGACCTCGGCGCGCACGCCCCGGGCCAGTGCCGTACCGTCGGCCAGAAGGCCATTCATCTTCCAGTTGGCCGCCACCAGCGGTCGCCGCTTCATCGCCATATCGTTCTATATCCCCTTCTCATTGATGCGGTACCGGCCGCCCTCGACTTTCCCAGTTGCGGGGTCGGAGGCCGGCGCACTATGGTCGCGCCTGCTTCGGGCACCATAATGATTTCGTGAGATGCTGCAATTCATCCGCTCGCTGTCCAGTTCCAAGGGCGGCTCCATCATCGTCAAACTCCTCTTCGGCGCGCTGATCGCCTGCTTCGGCGTCTGGGGCATCGGGGATTTCCTCAATGGCAACAACAACGGGTCGAGTACGATCCTCAAGGTCGGCGACAGTTCGATCGGCTCCGAGGAGCTGACGAACGCCATCCAGCGTGAGGCGGAGAACACCAAACAGATGTTTGGCGGCAATCTCACCCACGACCAGATGAAGCAGCTGGGCGTGATCGACCGCGCGGTCGACGGGGTGGTCGATCGCGCGCTGTTCGACCAGGAGGCCAAGAAGCTGCATCTGGCCGCGGGCCTGGACGAGGTCGCCCGCGTTATCTCGCAGGACCCGGCCTTTCAGAAAAACGGCGTCTTCGACAAGGACACCTACAGCAACCTGCTGGCCGCCAACCGGATGACCGAAGCGCAGTACATCGCCATGGTGCAGCAGGGTCTGCCACGCCAGGACCTGGCGCAGATCGCGATCAATAACGCGAACGCGCCGGACTCGCTGGTCAACCTGCTCTATGCCCACCGCGCCGAGCAGCGCACGGCCTCTTATATCTTCCTGCCGACCACCAGCGTCGGCAATGTCGGCACGCCAGATGCGGCGGCGATGGAGAAATACTACAAGGCCCATATCGCCGCCTTCACCGCGCCGGAATATCGCAGCCTGACCGGATTGGCGCTCACCGCCGATGCGGTGGCAGCCTCGATCAAGGTCGATGACAGCCAGCTCCACGACCTCTACCAGCAGCACCAGGACGAATTCGTCATGGGCGAGACGCGCGATGTTCAGAACATCGTGCTGCCGGACGAGGCAACGGCCCGCAAGGCCAGTGCGGCGCTTGCCTCGGGCAAGGATTTCATGGCGGTCGCCAAGCAATTCGCCCACCAGACGCCGGAAACGGTCGATCTCGGCTGGGTCGCGCAGAAGGACCTGCCTGCGGCCACGGCCGAGGTGGCCTTCGCCGCCAAGCAAGGGGCGATCAGTCAGCCCTTCGCCTCGGATTTCGGCTGGAGCATCGTGCGGGTCACCGGCATCAAGCCCGCCCATACGCTGAGCTTCGACGAAGCCAAGCCCAAGCTGACGACCGAAGCCAAGCAAGAGGCCGCCGGCAACGCGCTCTATGCCCTGTCCAACAAGGTCGAGGACGCGATGGCGGCCGGCGCCGACATCAAGGGCCTGGCCCAGCAATTCGACCTCAAGCCTTTCACCGTGCCCAGCATCGACCAGCAGGGGCTGAATCCCGCCGGCACGCCGGTGATCGGGCTGCCGATCGCCGCCGCCGACCTTGCCAAGACCGCCTTCGCCACCCAGTCCGGCCAGTTGAGCGAGCTGGCGCAGACCAATGATGGCAAGTTCTACGTTCTGCACATCGATCAGGTAACGCCGCCGACTCCGCGCGCCTTCGCCACCGTCGCCGACCAGATCAAGGCCGCCTGGATCAAGGACCAGCAGAACGCCAAGCTCGCAGCCTCAGCCAATGCGATCATCGACGCGCTGAAGAAGGGCGGCAAGCTGGCCGATATCGCGCAGCACCAGCATCTGGGCGCGGTCAGGACCCTGTCCTTCGGCCATGACGGCGACGCCACCGGCACGCTGCCGGCGGAGCTGACCTCCACCCTGTTCACCCTGCCGCTGGGCGCCGCCAGCTCGGCCGAGGGCCAGCAGGCCAAGGTCGATGGCAAGTTCGTCGCCGTGCTGAGCCAGATCAAGCCGGCCGATCCCAAGAGCAATCCGCTGGCGGTGCAGCAGCTGAAGCAACAGCTGAGCGCCGATATGGGCAACGAGCTGATTGCCGAGTTCAGCCGGGCGTTGCGCCAGCATTATTCGGTCCAGGTCAACCAGGCGGCGCTCGATCGCCTCTATTGATCTGCCTCTAGTACGGACATCGACCCATGGCGACTTTCCCCGACTACGCCGCCTTTGCTGAAGCCTATGAGCAAGGCCGGCCCAGCCTGGTCTGGACCACGCTGGTCGCCGATCTGGAAACGCCGGTCTCGGCGATGATGAAGCTGGCCGACGGCCAGCCTATGAGCTTCCTGCTCGAATCCGTCGAAGGCGGCGCCACGCGCGGCCGCTATTCGGTGATCGGCATGAAGCCGGACGTCATCTGGCGCTATCAGGGCGGGCAGGTCTCGATCAACCGCCAGGCGCGGCGCAACCCCGACGCCTTCGAGCCTATCACCGAAAAGCCGCTCGATTCCCTGCGCAAGCTGCTGGCCGAAAGCCGGGTCGATATCCCCAATCCGCTGCCGCCGATGGCGAGCGGGCTGTTCGGCTATCTGGGCTATGGCATGATCGGCCAGATCGAACGGCTGCCCGATGCCAATCCCGATACGCTGGGTGTGCCGGACGCGCTGCTGATCCGCCCCAGCGTGGTCGCGATCTTCGATACGGTGCTGGATCGGGTGACCGTGGTGACGCCCGTCTGGCCGGATGCCGGCATGACGGCTCAGGCGGCCCGTGCCCGCGCCGAAGAGATCCTGGCCGACATCGTCGCCGAGTTCGGCCGCTCGCTGCCGCACCGGGTCGAACGCCAGGCCGCGGGCTCCATGCCCGATCCCAGTTCCAACTTCACCCGCGAGGGCTATCACGCCGTCGTCGAACAGGCGAAGGAGTACATCCGCGCCGGCGACATCTTCCAGGTCGTGCCGTCGCAGCGTTTCGCCCTGCCCTTCCGCCTGCCGCCCTTCGCCTTCTATCGCTCGCTGAGGCGCCTCAACCCCTCACCCTTCCTGTTCTTCTTCGATTTCGGGAATTTCAGCGTCATCGGGTCGAGCCCGGAAATCCTGGTGCGCCTGCGCGAGGACAAGATCACCATCCGACCGATCGCCGGCACTCGCAAGCGCGGCGCCACGCCCGAGGAGGATGCCGCACTCGCCGCCGACCTCCTGGGCGACCCGAAGGAACTGGCCGAGCATCTGATGCTGCTCGACCTCGCCCGCAACGATGTCGGCCGCGTCGCCCAGATCGGTTCGGTGCATGTGAAGGAGAAGATGAACGTCGATCGCTACAGCCACGTCATGCATATCTGCTCGACGGTGGAAGGTACGATCGATGCCGAGCGGCACGACGTGCTGGACGCGCTGATGGCGGGCTTCCCGGCCGGCACGGTTTCCGGCGCGCCCAAGGTCCGCGCCATGGAGATCATCGATGAGTTGGAGCCGGAGCGCCGCAACATCTATGGCGGTGCCGTAGGCTATTTCGGCGCCAATGGCTCGATGGACACCTGCATCGCGCTCCGGACCGCCGTGCACAAGGATGGCCGCCTGATCATCCAGGCCGGCGGCGGCGTCGTCGCCGACAGCGATCCGGAGCTGGAATACCAGGAGACGATCAACAAGGCCCGTGCCCTGGTTCGTGCCGCCGAGGAGGCCCTCAAATTCGCGGCGGGGAACTGATCCGGCCTTTTTACCTCGTCATGGCCGGGCCTGACCCGGCCATCTCCACGCAATTAGGCGCTGAATACCTAGATGACCGGGTCAAGCCCGGTCATGACGGCGCTATTTAAGCATTTAAGGACTATCCGAACTGGCGGGTGCCGAAACCTGGACCAGCGGATGGTCGGCGGCTTGGTTGCGGCGGACGATGGCGGTGATCGGCACCTGGGCGAAGCCCTTGGCCGCAAGCGTCGGCAGCCAGGTCCTGAGCGCCGCGATGGTCACGTCATGCGGATGGCCGATGGCGACCGCCGCACCATGCAGGCGGGCAAATCTTTCGGTCAGCGCCAGCTGCTTCTCGACGGCAGCCGTGGTCATGGTGTCGTCGAGGAAGACGTCGCGTGCCACATGCGGCATGCCCATGGCCTTGGCCATGTTGTAGCCCACCGCATGCGGCGTGGTGCGTGAATCGAGGTAGAACAGTCCGCGCTGTCGCAGATCCTCCAGCACCACCCTCATGCCCTGCGGCCACTCGGTGAAGCGGCTGCCCATGTGGTTGTTGACGCCGACGATGTCGTTGCCGACCTGCGCCAGGCCCCAGTCGAGCCGGCGGCGGATCTCATTGTCGCTCAAGCCCACCATCAGCGCGTTCGGCCCCGGATCGATCTTGGGATTGAGCGGCTGCATCGGCATGTGCAGCATCAACTCGTCACCCTTGCCATGGGCCATCGCCGCCAGCGCCGGAATACCCTTGGCATAGCTCATGATCGAGGTGGTGATCGGCGCCTGCAGCTCCTCGACCGCCAGGCGCGAGCGCCTTTCGTCGACGCCCATGTCGTCGAGCACGATGGCGATCATCGGCCGGCCGGCGATCGGCGCCACGGCGATGGCATTATGCTGCCACGGCATCTCGCCACCCTTGAAGGCGGCAGGCGGCAGCGGCCCCTTCGTCATTATCGGGGGTGGAGGCAGTGCCGCCACCTGCTCCGGCCGGGTATGCTTGGCGGCAGCCTCGACGGGATGCGGCGCCGGCTCCGCCGTCGGCAACGACATGGACGGCGGCAGGCTGGCGGACAGCAGATTGGCAGGCGGCAGGGTGGCCGCTACCGGGGCCTGCGCCATGGCCATGACCGACGGCGGCGCGGACGGCATTGGCGAGGGTATGAGCGGCGCGTCCGGTGCGACATTCGATTGCGCGGAAGCAGCACCTGCCGACATGGTGTCGGCCGCGTCCATCTTGGCCTTGGTCGCCTTCCGGAACAAAGGTGCCAGCGCGTCGCCGACCTGGGGCTGTTGCGGCTTCGGGCTGATGTGATTGCGCGTCTGCTGCTCGGCCGGGCTGACCGCCACCGGCTCGATCTTATCGGGCGAAGCGATGAACCGCGGGACGATCGCCATCGCCAGCAGGGCCACGCCCAACACCAAAGCGCCACCTGCGACTGGTAGCACCCATTTCTTCTTGCCCGCCTTGCCGCCGCCGCGCTGCTTTCGCGCCATGATCTAAGCCCGAACCCCTGTTAACCTATCCTGTGCATGGTCTAGCCCGGCGCGCGCGCCGCAAGCAAGCCCGCCATCGTCGGGTGCGGCTTCCAACTCCGGGGCCGGGCCTGTATATGTCTTGCGCATGTCATAAAGCGGCCGGCGAAAATGTTCCTGCTTATCGATAACTACGACAGTTTCACCTACAATCTCTGGCATTACCTGTCCGAATTGGGCGCTGAGGTCGAGGTGAAGCGCAACGATGCGCTGAGCGTCGAGCAGGCGCTGGCCATGAAGCCGCAAGGTATCATCTTATCGCCCGGTCCTGGCGTGCCGGCCGAATCGGGCATTACCGTGCCGATCGTCAAGGCGGCTGCCGGATTGCCGATGCTGGGCGTCTGCCTCGGCCATCAGGCGATCGGCGAGGCCTTCGGCGGCAGGATCGTGCGGGCACCGGTGCCGATGCACGGCAAGCTGAGCCCGATCGGCCATGACGGCACGGGCGTGTTCAAGGGGCTGGACGACCCCTTCACCGCCACCCGCTACCACTCGCTTGTCGTCGAGCGCGCGACCTGCCCGTCCGAGCTCGTGATCAATGCCGAGACCGAGGATGGCCTCATCATGGGCCTGCGGCACAAGACGCTGCCGATCCACGGCGTGCAGTTCCATCCGGAAAGCATCGCGTCCGAAGCCGGCAAGCCGCTGCTCAAGAACTTCCTGAACCTGGCCACGGGCCTCAAGACAGCTGCATGAGCACGGGGTTCAAATTCTGGCTGAACGAGCTGGCCCAGGGCAAGACGCTCAGCGAACCCGAGGCGGAACAGGCCTTCGACATCATCATGTCGGGCGATGCCACGCTGCCGCAGATGGGCGCCTTCCTGATGGCGATGCGCGTACGCGGTGAGACGGTGGACGAGATCACCGGCGCGGCCCGCGTCATGCGCGCCAAGGCGCTGCATGTCGCGGCACCGGCAGACGCCATCGATACCTGCGGCACCGGTGGCGATGCCAGCGGCAGCTTCAATGTCTCGACCGCTGTGGCGCTGATCGCGGCATCCTGCGGCGTGCCGGTCGCCAAGCACGGCAACCGGGCGATGTCGTCGAAATCGGGATCCTCGGATATCCTGACGGCGCTGGGCGTCAATATCGACATACCGATGGAGGCCATCGAGGCAGGTCTGCGCGATATCGGGTTGGGCTTCCTGATGGCCCCGCGCCATCACGCGGCCACTCGCCACGTCAATCCGGTACGCGTCGATATGGGTACCCGCACCATCTTCAACATGCTGGGCCCGCTATCGAACCCGGCCGGGGTCAAGCGCCAGCTGATCGGCGTGTTCGCGCCGCAATGGGTGCATCCCTTCGCCGAAGTGCTGCAGCGTCTGGGCTCGACCGATTGCTGGGTCGTGCATGGCGAGGGGCTGGACGAGCTGACCACCACCGGCACCAGCCACGTCGCCGCCTTGAAGAATGGCGAAATCCGCAGCTTCACGCTCCGCCCCGAGGATGTTGGGCTGCCCGCAGCCACCCGCGCCGATATCGCCGGCGGCACGCCCGAAGAGAATGCCGCGATGATGCATGAGCTTTTGGGCGGCAAGACCGGCCCGATCCGCGACATTACGCTGCTGAATGCTGGTGCCGCGCTCATCGTCGCCGGGCGGGCCGAGGATCTGGTCCAAGGCATGAAGATCGCGGCCGACGCGATCGACAGCGGCAAGACGGCTGCGACGCTGAAGCGTTTCATCGCCCACACCCAATCGGCATTGGCAGCATCGTGAGCACCCCATCATGAGCGACATTCTCGCCGAGATCTGCCAGCGCAAGCGCGAGGATCTAGCCCTCCAGCGCCGGAGGCAGAGCATCGAGAGTCTATACGAGGCTGCCCATGCGCGGGGCCCGACCCGCGGCTTCGGCATGGCGCTCGCAGCTAAGGTCGCCAAGACCGGCATGGGGCTGATCGCCGAGATCAAGCGCGCCTCGCCCAGCGGCGGCCTCATCCGGCCGGAATTCGACCCGCCGGCGGTGGCCTGCGAATATGAGGCGGCCGGTGCCGCCTGCCTCTCGGTACTGACCGACCAGCCCTATTTCCAGGGCACGATCGAACACCTTCAGGCCGCGCGCGCCGCCTGCACCCTGCCGGTGCTGCGCAAGGACTTCATGGTCGATCCCTATCAGGTGGTCGAGGCACGCGCCGTCGGCGCCGATTGCATCCTGATCATCATGGCGGCGCTGGACGACGTGCTGGCCGCCGAGATCGAGGGTACCGCGATGGAGCTCGACCTCGACGTGCTGATCGAGGTGCATAATCGCGAGGAGCTGGATCGCGCGCTCAAGCTGCGCTCGGGGCTCATCGGCATCAACAACCGCAACCTCAAGACGCTGATCACCAGCCTGGAGACCACGGTCGAGCTGGCGGCGCATGTGCCGCCGGACCGGGTGCTGGTATGCGAAAGCGGCCTCAAGACCCATGCGGATCTGCGCCGTATGGCCGATCACGGCGCACGCCGCTTCCTGGTCGGCGAATCCCTGCTGCGCCAGCCGGATATCGGCCTCGCCACCCGCCAGCTGCTGGGCACGGCCCAATGACGGAAAAGCCTCGCCTCACCCATCTGGACGAGGCCGGCCGCGCCTCGATGGTCGACGTCTCCGACAAGGAGATGACCGAGCGCATCGCCATCGCCAGGGGCTGCGTGATGATGCAGAAGGCAACGCTCGACCTCATCCGCGAGGGCGCGGTGAAGAAGGGTGAGGTGCTGACCGTCGCCAAGCTCGCCGGCATCATGGGCGCGAAGAAGACCTCGGACCTCATCCCGCTCTGCCATCCGTTGAACCTCACCTCGATCAAGGTCGACCTCTCTTTGAGCGACACGCGCGACGCGGTCGAGATCACGGCATCCTGCAAGCTCAATGGCCGCACCGGCGTCGAGATGGAGGCGTTGACCGCCGTGTCGGTGGCGGCCCTCACCGTCTATGACATGTGCAAGGCGGTCGATCGCGGCATGGTGATCGGCGAAATCTCGCTGGTCCATAAATCCGGCGGCAAATCCGGTACCTGGGAGGTTGGCACGCCATGATCTCCGTCGAGGAAGCCCGCCGGCGCATCCGCGCCTCGCTCCGGCCCGTCAGCGCCGAGACCGTGGCGCTCTCGGCCGCTCTCGGCCGCGTGTTGGCCGAGGATGTCGTGGCGCTGCGCAGCCAGCCCTCTTTCGATGCCTCGGCCATGGACGGCTATGCCGTGCGCTCAGCCGATATCGCGACATTGCCCGCGCGCTTCCGCCGGATCGGCGAGGCGCCAGCCGGCCGCGCTTTCACCGGCACCGTCGGCCCCGGCGAGACCGTGCGCATATTCACCGGTGCGCCGATCCCGGACGGCGCGGATTGCATCGTGCTGCAAGAGGATGTGACGCTCGAAGGCGGGCTGGTCGTCACCCATGAGGCGGTACCAGCCGGCAAGCATGTCCGCCGTGCCGGCATCGATTTCCGCGCAGGCGACACGGTGCTGAAGGCCGGTCACCGCATGAGCGTGCGCGACATCGGCCTTGCGGGCGCCATGAACCGGCCCTGGCTGATCGTGCATCGCCGGCCGCGCGTGGCGCTGCTCGCCACCGGCGACGAGATCGTCATGCCGGGCGAGCCGATGACCGCCGACCAGATCCCCAGCTCCAACAGCCTGGCGCTCGCCGCCTTCGTGGCACAACTGGGCGCCGACCCCATCCATCTCGGCATCGCCAAGGATGACGAGGCGGTGCTGGCCCGCCAAGCCGCCATGGCCAAGGGCTGCGACGTGCTGATCACCATCGGCGGTGCCTCGGTCGGCGACCACGATCTGGTACAGAAGGTACTGGGCGCCGCCGGCATGTCGGTCGATTTCTGGAAGATCGCCATGCGGCCGGGCAAGCCGCTGATGTGGGGCCTCTGGGACGGCATGGCGGTCATGGGGCTGCCCGGCAACCCGGTCTCGGCGCTGATCTGCGCGCTCAATTTCCTCACGCCGGCGATCGAGCGGCTGAGCGGCCTTCCACCAGCCGATTTCGACGTCGAGATGCTGCCCGCCGCGGTCGAGATCCCGGCCAACGATCATCGGCAGGATTACCTGCGCGCGACGCTGGCCGCCGATTCGGCCGGCCGAATCGGCGTTACCCCCTTCACAAGGCAGGATTCGTCCATGCTGGCGCCGCTGGCGGCAGCCCATTGCCTGGTGGTCCGGCCACCCAATGCGCCCGCTGCGACTGCTGGGACGCTTATTCCGGTCATTCGACTCGACCGTTTCGGCAGCATCTTCTGAAAGAGCGGCTCAAGAAGATCCGAATGGGAAATATATGTCCCATTTTCCGTTGACGAGACCAAGGAACCAAAATAGAACAGTTGTCGACGTTTGAGTTTTGTTCCGGACATTCGCTTGGAAAGTCGGGACAAATTGAGATTGCGGAGCCTACTGATGTTGACCAAGAAGCAGCATGATCTGCTTATCCTGATCCAGAACAAGCTTAACGAAAGCGGCGTACCGCCCTCCTTCGACGAGATGAAGGACGCGCTTGGCCTGAAGTCCAAATCGGGAATCCATCGGCTGATCACGGGCCTTGAAGAACGCGGCTTCATCAAGCGTCTGCCGCACCGGGCCCGTGCGCTGGAAGTCATCCGCCTGCCGGAAAATCTGCGAGGCCAGGATCGGGCCAGCGATGCCCCGCCGCCGCGTGGCCCCTTCTCGCCAACCGTCATCAAGGGCGACTTCCGCGGCAGCCTGCCGGGCAGCTCGGTCGCCGAGACGGCGGACGCGCTTTTTCTGCCGCTCTATGGTCGCATCGCCGCCGGCACGCCGATCGAGGCGTTGCGCGACAGTAGCGCCCAGGTCGGCATCCCGGCCTCGATGCTGGGCGGCAACGGTGAGCACTACGCGCTGGAAGTGGCTGGTGACAGCATGATCGATGCCGGCATTCATGATGGCGATACAGTGATCATCCAGCGCTGCGATACGGCGGAGAACGGCGCCATCGTCGTGGCTCTGGTCGACGATCAGGAGGCGACCTTGAAGCGCCTGCGCCGCAAGGGTGCCTCCATCGCGCTGGAGCCGGCCAACCGCACTTATGAGACGCGCATCTTCGGGCCCGACCGGGTCAAGGTACAGGGTCGACTGGTCGGCCTTATCCGCCGTTATTAAAGGTTTCCGGATTAAAGGTTTCCGGCGCACCGACCCAGGGCCGGCGACCGCGTAGGGCACGCGCCGCCGCGATGGTGGGTACGTTATCCAGCCAGATCGCCTGAGCGCCGGAGACGGCTGCGCGCGCCGGATCGAACAAGGCGCCCGCCATCTCGCAGGGCATACGTCTCAACGTAACGATGATGAGATCGGCCTCCGTCGGGCAGGATCGCGGCTGCGTCGGCGTGTGGGTAATCACCACGATCTCCTGGCCGGCAATCCGGCCGCGGCAGATGCCGTCGGCGCAGAGGAGTGCGCCATCCCTCAGCTCGGCCCTGCCCTGCTGCGGCAGAGCCTGGGGCTTTGGCGCACCATCCGCCTCCATCCAGATTTCCCGCGCGAAGCGGTTGCCGCGCATCGAGGTGAACCAATAGCGATGTCCGCTATGGATCGCGGCGAGGCGCCCATCGTCGCTGATCAGGATGTCAGGCGGACGGACCAGGAGCAGGCTCGCCATGCCGGCCAACACCAGGAGCAGCCCCCACCAGCGCCAGGACCTGAGCCACAGCGCCCACCAGAGCCCACCCAGCGCCACCGCGGCGATCGCCCAGCCGGGCATGGCTGGCAGCACGGCGACGCCACCCGGCAGATGCGCCGTCCAATGGGCAATATGCTCGACCAGCACGATGCCCCAGCCCATGGGCGTCAAGCCCAGCCCCTCCAGCCCGAAGGGCATAAGCAAGCAGCCGACCAACGCCCAAGGCATGATCCAGAAGGCGCTGACGGGCACGGCCAGCACATTGCCCAGCACCGAATAGACCGGGAAGCGGCTGAAATGGTAGATGGCGAAGGGGGCTGTGCCGATGGTGACGACCACGGTCGTGATCGCGATGCCGATGATATGGCGCCAGAAGCCGCTCCACGGCCCCGGCTCCAAGGCGGTACCGAATCGCCTGCCATAGCTCTCATAGAAGGCGATCAGGCAGATGACCGCCGAGAACGACATCTGGAAGCTACCGCCGGTCAGCGCCACCGGCTGCACCAGCAGCACCAGCGATGCCGCCCAGCACACCGCATTCAGCGAGAACGGGATGCGATCATAGAGGATCGCCAGCAGCGCTAGTGCGCACATGGTGAAGGCGCGCTGTGTCGGCACCGCGCTGCCCGAGATGATCAGGTAGAGGCAGGCGAGCGCCAAGGCCGTCGACGCCGCCCATTTCTTGATCGGATACCGAAGCGCCACGCGCGGCACCAGCGCCAGCCCGCCACGCAGCAGGAAGAAGGCGCAGCCGGTAACCAGCGTCATGTGCAGCCCGGCGATGACCAGAAGATGGGCGAGGCCGGCATCGCGGAAATCCTGCGCGACATCGGGTGGGATGGCGCCCTTCTCGCCGGTGACCAGCGCGCTTGCGACGCCGCCCTCGGTGCCAGGCAGCGCCTTCTGGATACGCTCGGTCATGGCCGCGCGCCAACGGGCGATGAAGCCTTGGATGCCACGGCCGCGAGCGGCCGGCCAGACGACGATCGGACCGACCGCCGCCCCCACGGCGCCCAGCCCCTGAAAATAGGCTTGGCGCTGGAAATCGTAGCCCTCGGGCATATCCGGGGCTGCCGGCGGCAGCAGCATCGCCGTGCCCTCGACCAGATCACCGGCCTCGGGTGGCACGTCCATGCGGCCGATGCGCAGGCGGATGAAACGCGGCAATTGCTCGGACGTCAGGTCGCCGATCGACTGCGGCGCGATGGTCACCCTTTGTCCATTGGTCAGGATTTCGAGATTGACGACATGGCCGGCAAAAGCCACCGGCCCGAGACGTCCGGGCAAGACCGGCGCAGCAGCGCGCCAGGTCTCGATCTGGGCTGCAGCAAAGCCGAGCGTGAGCGACAAGGCACCGATCGCCAGAAGCCGCCCACGCATCCAGCCGCGCCGCCCGGCCAGCCAGACGGCAACCATCAAGACCAGCGTGGCCACCGGCCCCAGCCACGGCGGCGGCTCGGCGAGAAGCGCGAAATAGGTGGCAACGCCGGTGCCGATGCCGACCGGCAGCCACAGGGCCCAACGTTCCTGCTCGGCCTGGAGCTGACGCAGCAGCCACGCCAAAGCGCGGCCAGGCCCGAAGGACCAGGAAGGTGCCGCTGCTTGGACCGTGCCGTCCGTCATGTTCGGGTGCGCTATCAGGATGCTAGGTAAAAATGAACTAGCTGGGCAAATCTGCGTTGCCCGGCATGGTCAGCGGCGAAACTGGCTGATATGGTCCGGCCCGCATTTCTTGGGACACCATCGTAAAGCATCGACGCCGTCATGACCATCACCGCCCGCTTCGCACCCTCGCCTACCGGCTTCCTGCATATCGGCGGCGCCCGCACCGCATTGTTCAACTGGCTGTTCGCCCGCCATCATGGCGGCCGCTTCCTGCTGCGCATCGAAGACACGGATAAGGCGCGCTCGACCAAGGCGGCGATCGACGCGATCATCGACGGGCTCGACTGGCTGGGCCTCAAATGGGATGGCGAGATCGTCATGCAGTCGGAGCGCGCCCAGCGCCATGCCGAGGTCGTCCACCAGATGCTATCCCAGGGTCGGGCCTATCGCTGCTATTGCAGCCCGGAAGAGCTTGCCGCCATGCGCGAGCGCCAGAAATCGCTCGGCCAGCCGATGCGCTATGACGGCACCTGGCGCGACCGCGATGCGTCGGAGGCGCCGGCCGGCGTGCCGCCGGTCATCCGCCTGAAGGCGCCGCAGACCGGTGACACCATCATCCAGGACGGCGTGCAAGGCGAGGTCAAGGTCGCCAACGCCCAGCTCGACGACCTGGTGCTGCTGCGCGCCGACGGCTCGCCCACATACATGCTCTCTGTCGTGGTCGACGACCATGACATGGATGTCACCCACGTCATCCGCGGCGACGACCACCTGACCAACGCCTTCCGACAGACGCAGATCTATCGCGCCATGGGCTGGGACGTGCCGTCGTTCAGCCATATCCCGCTGATCCATGGCCCCGACGGCGCCAAGCTGTCCAAGCGCCACGGCGCGCTCGGCATCGAGGCCTATCGCGACATGGGCTATCTGCCGGAGGCGCTGCGCAACTACCTGCTGCGCCTCGGCTGGGCCCATGGCGATGCCGAGACCATCTCGACCGAGGAGGCGATCCAGTGGTTCGACCTCGACGGTGTCGGCCGCTCGCCCGCGCGCTTCGATTTCGCCAAGCTCGACAACCTCAACGGCCATTACCTGCGCCAGGCCGATAATGACCGGCTGACCGAGCTGGTGGCGTCACGCCTGGCGCCGGACGGGCTGGACGCAAGCAAACGCGACATCCTGCGCCGTGGCATGGACGGGCTGAAGGCACGTGCCAAGACGCTGGTCGAGCTGGCGCAGAATGCCGGCTTTTATGTCGCCTCACGGCCGCTGGCGCTCGACGCCAAGGCAGCATCGCTGGCCACATCCGAGGCCCGTGGCATCGCCGCTGAACTCATTCCGCTGATCGAGGCGGCGGCCGATTGGCAGGTCGAGGCGTTGGAAGCGGTGGCGCGGGATTTCACCACGGCGAAGGGCATCAAGCTCGGCGCCGTCGCCCAGCCCCTGCGCATCGCGCTCACCGGCTCGACCATCTCGCCCGGCATCTTCGACGTGATGGCGGTCCTGGGCCGCGACGAGACGCTGGGCCGGCTGCGCGATTTTGCAGCGCAATCAGCATAGCCCATTCAACAAGGTAATCAGGTACGTTTTCTGTAGGTTATATTGGCAACAATCACAGCAAATTCGTCTTTCCGATGGAATAATGCTCGCGGCATTTGATCTCTACCGCAGAGCAGCATAAGGTCGGTCAAAGTTCGCATTGCCCCCGGGAGAGGACATTAGGCATGGACACCAAGTCAGACGCTCCGAAGCTGAGCAACGCCGAGACGGTAACCCTCACGATCAACTCCACGGGACAAAAGGTTGATCTGCCGGTCCACAGCGGCACGGTCGGTCCCAAGGTCATCGATATCCGTAAACTCTATACGGATACCGACATGTTTACCTTCGATCCGGGCTATACCTCGACCGGGTCCTGCGAGTCCGCGATCACCTATATCGACGGCGACGCCGGCATCCTACTCTATCGCGGCTACCCGATCGAAGAGCTGGCGGTGCACAGTGACTTCCTTGAGACGTCGTACCTGCTGCTCCACGGCGAGCTGCCGAGCAAGGCCCAGCATTCGAAGTTCGTGAACGACATCACGCGCCACACCATGGTGCATGAGCAGCTAGGCTTCTTCTTCCGCGGCTTCCGCCGCGACGCGCACCCGATGGCGGTGATGTGCGGCGTGGTCGGCGCGATGGCGGCCTTCTATCATGACTCGACCGACATCCATGATCCGAAGCAGCGCGAGATCGCCTCGCACCGCCTGATCGCGAAGATGCCGACGCTGGCCGCCATGGCCTATAAATATTCGATCGGCCAGCCCTTCATCTATCCGATCAACAAGCTGAGCTTCGCGGAAAACTTCCTCAACATGTGCTTCGCCGTGCCGTGCGAGGATTACGAAATCAATCCGGTGCTGGCCAAGGCCATCGACCGGATCTTCGTGCTTCATGCCGATCACGAGCAGAACGCCTCGACCTCGACCGTGCGCATGGCGGGCTCGTCGGGTGCCAACCCGTTCGCCTGCATCGCCGCCGGCATCGCCTCGCTCTGGGGTCCTGCCCATGGCGGCGCCAACGAGGCCGTGCTGAAGATGCTGGCCGAGATCGGCCATAAGAGCCGCATTCCGGAATTCGTCGCCAAGGCGAAGGACAAGAACAGCGGCTTCCGCCTGATGGGTTTCGGCCACCGCGTCTACAAGAACTTCGACCCGCGCGCCAAGATCATGCGCGAGACCTGCTATCAGGTGCTGGAGCAGCTCGGCATCCATGACGATACGCTGGAGCTGGCGATGGAGCTGGAGCGCCTGGCGCTCGAGGACAGCTACTTCGTCGAACGCAAGCTGTATCCGAATGTCGATTTCTATTCGGGCATCATCCTGCGTGCGCTGGGCTTCCCGGTCTCGATGTTCACCGTGCTCTTCGCCGTCGCCCGCACCGTCGGCTGGGTCGCCCAGTGGAACGAGATGCTGGCGGAGCCGGGTGGCCTCAAGATCGGCCGTCCGCGTCAGCTCTACACGGGTCCGACCACCCGCACCTACAAGCCGCTCGCGGGCCGCGAGTAGCCGTCCGTGGACAACAGCCGATCGCATCGCGACGGCCTTGGCCAGCCTGTCCATCCCGCCGAACGAGTTTTCGTTCGGCGGGACATTTCCGGACGACAGAAGGCGGTCAACGATAATACCCCGTCCCTCGCCTGGCGCATGTTCCGCGCCTTGCGCTGGGCGGTCATCCTGGCGGTAGCGGCTTGCATCGCCTGGAGCTTGTTTCGCTAAGCCTAAGGTTCCGGCAGGTCACGCATGGGCAAGCTGATCTGGCTCGCCTCCTATCCGAAATCAGGCAATACCTGGCTGCGCACCCTGCTGCACAACTACCTGTGCGCGGCCGCGACGCCCTATGACATCAACCAGCTCACCGACATCACCACGGGCGAAAGCGGCGCCTCGCTCTATCGGCGCTACGATCCCCGGCCCGCCTCGCAGTATTCCATCGCCGAAGTGCAGCGCATGCGGCCGCTGGTCCATGCCGACCTCACCCGCACCCGCGAGGCGCCGGTCTTCGTCAAGACGCATAACGCCAGCGTCATCGTCGCCGGCGTGCCGCTGGTCACGCCGCAACTCACCGAGAAGGCGATCTACATCCTGCGCGACCCGCGCGACGTGGCTGTGTCGTACAGCCGGCAT
Organism: Allostellaceae bacterium; assembly: GCA_035491935.1. Lineage (GTDB taxonomy): Bacteria > Pseudomonadota > Alphaproteobacteria > ATCC43930 > CGMCC-115725 > DATJJW01. Next base: position 17,274 of record DATJJW010000196.1, read on the forward strand.
CGCGGCTATTCCATCGACGAGACGATCGACTTCATGGCCGATCCGGATGCGGCGACCGGCGGCGATGATGACAAGGTCTATGAGCATCTGGGCAGCTGGTCGATCCATGTCCATTTCTGGACGCGCCGACCGAGCCCGCGCCTGCTCGTGCTGCGTTATGAGGATTTGCTGGCCGCTCCGCACGAGATGTTCGGCGGCGTGGTGCGCTTCCTGGGCGGCGTGCCGGAGCCGGAACTTCTGGACCGGGCGATCCGCTTCAGCGCCTTCGAGGAGCTGAGCGGCCAGGAACGCCACCAGGGCTTCCTCGAAAACCCCAGCAGCAAACCCTTCTTCGGCCAAGGCCGTGCCGGTGTCTGGCAAGATGCGCTCAAGCCCTCCCAGGCCGCGCGCATCGAAGCGGCGCATGCAGTGGAGATGCAGCGCTTCGGTTACTTATGAAGGCGTAATCCGGCTTATGCCAGCGTCAGGCCTTCATCGGCGATGGCCTTAGCGACCGCCGGCCGGGCGATCATGCGCCTGTAATGCGCTGCACAATGCTCGGGCAGTTCCAGCTTGAAGCGGTTGGCGGCCCAGAATTCAACATAGAACAGCGCGGCATCGGCGATCGAGAAATTACCCAGCACGTAATCCTTGCCGGCGAGCTTCTGGTTCATGAGCGCGAAGCCCTTGTCCATGATCTCGCGGCCGCGTGCCTTCACCTTGTCGTGATCGGCCTCGTTCGGGCCGAAATTGGCCGGGCGGAACTGGCGGGCGAAGCCCTGCATATGGATCGTGGCGACGCAGTAATCCATCACCTCCAGCGCCCGCACCTTGCCGTCGACATCCTCGGGCAGCAGCTTCTTTTCCGGGTTGGTAAGTGCGATCCAGGTCGCGATGGCGGGAAATTCAGTCAGGACGGAACCGTCGTCGCGTTCCAGCGTCGGCACCTTGGACTTCGGATTGATCGCCTTATAGACGTCGCCGTACTGCTCCTGGTTGGGAAGGCTCACCACCTGGGCGCTATAAGGCTTGCCGGCCTCCTCCAGCAGGACGTGGATGCCGATCGAGCAAGCGCCAGGGGAATAATAAAGCTTCATGACGGTTCCTTCCCTCTCAGGTTGATTTTCGAACCTTCTTATAGCGCGGCTGGCATCACCCCTGCCAGTTCCAGGATCTTATCCGCCGCCTTGAACCCCGGGGGTTCGCCGCCGAGCCCGATCATCACCAGCGCCTGATGACAATCATGGATCTGGGCATGACGCGCCTCGGAATCGGCCATCAGCAGCATGACCGCAGCCGCCAGATTCTCCGGCGCGCAATCATGCTGCAGGAATTCCGGGATCGCCTTGCGCCCGAGCAGGATGCTGACCAGCGAGGCATGGGGGATCTTTACCATGCGCTTCACCAGGTAATGGGTCGGCCCAAATATCTTGTAGGCAATGACCATGGGCAGGCGCGCCATGGCCAGCTCCAGCGAGACTGTGCCCGATGCAGCAAGCGCCACATCCGCTCCCGCGAAGGCATCCGCCTTCTCCGTCCCGTCGATGATCAGTGGCGGCACCGCCCAGGCCGCGGTCAGGCGCCGGACGAGGTCGGCGGCATTGGCGACGGTCGGCAGCACCACGGCCAGATCCGGATAGCGCTTGCGCAACAACCCCACCGCCTCGGCGAAGACCGGCATCAGGCGGCTGACCTCGCTGCGCCGGCTGCCGGGCAGCAGGCAGAGCACCGGCGCCTGTGCCGCGATAGCATGGCGCTCACGGAACGCGGTGCCATTGCCCTGATCCAGGCCACTCTCGACCACCGGGTGGCCGACATAGGTTGCCGGCAGGCCGATGCGCTCGAAATAGGGCGGCTCGAAGGGCAGCAGCGTCAGGAGATGGTCGCAGGCACGCTTGGCGTTGAAGGCGCGCTTCGGCCGCCAGGCCCAGACCATCGGCGCCACGTAGTGGATGATCGGCGGCCGCTGCGGCAACTTCTTCAGTCTTTCGCCGACCCGGAAGCAGAAGCCGGAGCTGTCGATAGTGACGACCGCGCGGGGGCCCAGCGCTGTTATGGAATCCACCGTTTCGCGCACCCGACGCAGGATGCGCCTGGCGCTAGGCAGCACCTCCAGCACGCCCATGATGGCGAGTTCGCGGATCGGCACCTGGCTGACCAGGCCCTCCGCCGCCATGCGCTCGCCGCCGATGCCGGCAAAACGGACATGGCCACCCAGCCGCGCCTTAAGCGCGCGCATCAGATTGGCGCCGATAACGTCGCCCGAGGGCTCGCCCGCGATCAGGAAGAAGAGCGGTGCCTCTTCACTCATGGGCATCCGGGTCATGTGGCATTTGGGGGCGTGTGACCGATGACGAAGAGACCAAGCCGGTCAGCCGCCGCGACGACCGCATCGCACTCTATGATCAGGCTGGCGCCCGCCTCCACCGCAATGCCGCGTAGACCGGCCGCAGCGACATGCTCGACGGTCAACGGGCCGATCGACGGCAGATCGACCCGATTGTCCTGCACCGGCTTGCGCGCCTTGACCAGGACGCCGCCGGGCCCTTCGCGTCTCAAGGTCCCGCAGCGTTCGAGCAGCGCATCCGTGCCCTCGATCGCCTCGACACCCAGCACCAGCCCCTGCTGCACCACGGCCGCCTGGCCGATATCGAGGGCACCCAGCGCCTTCACGACGGCGAAGCCATGGGCAACGTCAGCCAGCGCCTGCGCATCGGGTGCGTGCCGGCCCAGCACACCATCGCGCGCAACCAGCCCACCCAGTATCTTGTCGGCGCCGATGATGGTGAAGCCCTCCGCTTCGAATTCCTTGATCAGGGCCTGCAGCAGCCCGTCATCGCCCAGGGCCTTCATGCCGATGCGCGCGATGATCTTGGCCGCGCGCCAATCGGGCCGGATATTGGCGAAGGAAGGCCGCTTCATCGCACCCGCCAGCACCAGATCACGAACACCGGCATCGCGCAAATGGCCGAAGATCGTAGCCGCAGCGCCCAGCCGCACCCAGGCATGCGGCACCTCCGAGACCAGGGACGGATCGGTCTCGCCCTCGACGGCCAGAACGAAGACCGGCCGGCCCGTGCCCCGGCAATGCTCGACCAGCCGCAACGGCAGGGCGCCACGCCCCGCGATAATGCCCAATGTGGTGCTCGCCGACGCTTGCGAGGACACAGCCGCCATCCTTACGCCGGTTGACAGATCGCCCGGCTGGAATCGGCACGGATAAAGGCCACGATCTCCATCACCGGTGCGACACCGGCGAACCGATCGGCCACGGTATCCAACCGCTCGATCAACGTGCCCTCCGGCCCGAACAGCAGGGCGTAGGCGGCACCCAGGCTCTGGATATCCTCCTTGGAGAACCCCCGGCGGCGCAGGCCGCGCAGATTGAGCCCGGTAAGACGCGCCCGGTCGCCGATTGCCATGGCATAGGGAATGACGTCACGCTCGATGCCGGTCATGCCACCGACGATGGCGTGGTCGCCGATGCGACAGAACTGGTGCACGGCCGAGATCCCGCCCAGGAAAGCGAAGTCGCCGACCGTGACATGGCCGGCCAATGTCGCATTGTTGGCCATGATGACGTCGTCGCCCAGTTGGCAGTCATGAGCAACATGGGCGCCGGCCATGAACAGGCCACGGCTGCCGACTCTGGTCAGCATGCCACCGCCCTCGGTGCCGGGATTCATCGTCACACCTTCGCGGATGACATTGTCCTCGCCGACAATGAGGCGCGAGGATTCGCCATGGAATTTCTTGTCCTGCGGCTCGTGCCCGATCGAGGCGAAGGGGAAGATCCGCGTGCGCGCGCCGATCTCGGTGATACCGGCGACCGCGACATGAGAGATCAGTTCGACCCCGCCCCCCAACGCGACCTGGGGCCCGACGACGCAGAACGGACCGACGACCACGTCATCGGCGATTCGGGCGGCAGGATCGACCACCGCAGAGGGATGGATGCGGGGCGCTGCCATCAGTCGTTCACGATCATGGCGGTATAGACTGCCTCGGCCAACAACTGGCCATCCACCCTGGCCTCGCCCTTGAAGCGCCAGACATTGGCCCGGTTACGCTCCTTCTTGACCTGGATGCGCAGCTGATCGCCCGGGGTCACCGGCTTGCGGAAGCGTGCCTCGTCGATGCTCATGAAATAGACCAGCTTGGGCGCACCCTTGGTGCCGGCCAGTGAATGCACGACCAGGCAGGCGGCCGTCTGGGCCATCGCCTCGATGATCAGCACCCCCGGCATGATCGGCCGCCCGGGAAAGTGGCCCTGGAAGAAGGGCTCGTTCATCGTCACGTTCTTGATGCCGACCGCGCTTTCCTCGGGAACGATCTCCTCCAGCCGGTCGATCAGCAGGAACGGATAACGATGCGGGATGAGATCCATGATCTGGACGATATCCAAATCGGGCACCGTGCCCGGAACCTCGGCATCCATTCTGCTTATCCTTCTTGTTCGCCATCCATCCGGGATGACGTTCTGCTTCAATCATGTGCCGCAGGCAGGCGGATTGCGCCTGCCGATTGTACGGCTGCGCCCTGCCCTCAACTGACGTTGTGGGCGATCCGGGCGCGATTATCAATAATGCAACCGCCCCGGATGGCATCCGGTCCACAGGACCGGCGCCGGCCGAGGCGGCGACATCGCGTAACGTCCGATGGTAGCGTAAAGCCCTGCGGCCTTACTTCGCGGCCGTCGGCGCCGGGGCCGTCGGCTTGGCGGGGATTACCACCTTCACCGTGGTCAGCTTCTTGTCGAGCATCTGCAACGCCTCGTCCGTGGCGTCATAGGCCGGCAGATAAAGGATAAGCAGCGACTTCACCATCACCAGATTGGCATGACGCTCTTTGGCGATCTCGGCGACGACCTCGAACAGGGCCTGGCGAACCTTCTGGATCGCGTTGTTATAGGCTTGATCAAGCGCCTGCCGCTTCGTCTGCACTTCGTTTTGGAAGGTAGCGACACTCTGCTCGAAATCGCGGCGCTTCTTCTCGAACGCCTCGGGCGAGAGCTTGGCCTGCTGCTTCACCAAATCCTGCTGGATCTGATGCAGCTGGGCATCGCGCGCCGAAAGCTGCTTCTCATAGGCCTGCTGGGCCTGCGAGAGCTGGCGCTCGACATCCTGGGCAGCCTTGGAACGCTGCAGGATGAGATCGCTGTCGACCACCATGGGTACCGGTGCCGGCATCGCAGGGGCGGCAGCGGGAGCCGCCGCAGGCGCGGGCGCGGCGGAAGCAGCAGGTGCTGCCGGTGCCTTGCTCTGCGCGAAAGCCGTGCCGCTTACCAGCAGCGCAGCAAGCGCGATGATGGAACCACGCGAGAACCCAAGAGAAATCATTTAGAACCCCGTACCGAAATTAACGCGGAAAATTTCCGTCTGATCGCCTGGCGCCTTCTTCACCGGAATACCGAAATCGAGCTGAATGGGCCCGAGCGGCGATTTCCAGGTCACGCCGAAACCAGCGGATACGCGGATCGTCTTTGAATCGAGGATCGGATTGCTGGCGACAGCGGTGTCGTCATCTCGCCAAGCCGAACCGAAATCCGAGAAGACATGGCCCGAAACGCCCAACTCCTGCGGCAGGCCCAACGGCACGCCGAGCTGGACCGAGCCGGTATAGTATTGCTGCGCGCCCAGCGCGTCACCGGTAACCTGATCATGAGGACCGACGCCGGCATCGGCGAAGCCACGCAGATTGTCGCCGCCGACGAAGAAGCGGTCCTGGATGTTCACGGCCTTGCCGATGCCGTGGATGTAGCCGACCTCGCCCTTCACGCCAAGAACCCATTTGGGCGCGATCGGATAATAATAGCCGGCAGTCACCACTTCACGGCCGAAGGACACGTCGCCGCCGAGACCGGCGATCGAGGAATCCGACTGGAGATAATAGCCCGAAGTCGGATTCAGCCGGTTGTCGCGGCGATCATACAGCAGCACCTGACCCACGATCGAGGCGACGCGAGCGCCTGCCGCCGACTTAATGTAGGGCGAGGCCGCGGTTGAGATGTTGGTGATGTTGTCGTTGCGGATCGTATACGAATAGGTCGAGCGCAGATTGTCGCTGATCTGGAAACCGGCGCGGCCCGTGGCGCCCAGAGACGAGAAGCTGTAGTTGCTGATCGTCTCGAAGCTGCTCTCGCTGTCGAACAGGTCGAAGCCGGTGGCGATCGGCCGGCCCATGAAATAGGGCTCGGTGAAGCTGAGGTCGACGGCGCGCTCGTACTGCGCGATGGTGGCGCTGATACGGGCGTCCTGGCCCTTGCCGAGCAGGTTGGCTTCATGGACGCTGACGTTGCCGAGGATACCCTCGGCGGTGGAGAAACCGGTACCGACGGTGAATTCACCGGTCGACTGCTCGTCGACATTGACCTTGATGATCGTCTTGTCCGGCGTGCTGCCGGGCACGTTGGTGACGGTCACCTTCTTGAAGTAGCCCAGATTCTCCAGATTCTGCTGCGTGCGCTTCAGCTTGGAGGTGCTGAAGGCATCGCCTTCGGCCAGCTCGAATTCGCGACGGATGACCCGGTCGAGGGTACGGACGTTGCCCGAGATGTCGATGCGCTCGACATAGACGCGCGGCCCCTCGCCGACGCGGAAGGTCACGTCGATGGTATGCTTGGCCTTGTCCTGGTTGACGATCGGCTGGATGTCGAGGAAGGCATAGCCCCGGTCGCCCAGCGCTTTGGTCAAGGAGTCGACCGTACCATCGACCTGGTCGGCGTTGTACCAATCGCCGTCATGCATCGACAGCAGCGGACGCAGCGAGGCGGCAGAGACATTCTTCAGGGCCACGGTCAGCGCGACATGGCCGAATTTGTAACGCTCACCCTCGCTGACCGTATAGGTCACCAGGAAGCCCTTCTGGTCGGGCGCCAGCTCCGAGACCGCGGAGATGACGCGGAAATCGGCGTAGCCCTGGCTCAGATAGAATTTGCGCAGCAGTTCCTGGTCATAGGCCTGACGATCCGGATCGTAATTGTCCGAGTTCGAGAGCAGGCGCCACCAGCGCGACTCCTTGGTCGAGATCACCGTCGTGAGATCGCTGTTGGAGAAATGCGTGTTGCCGATGAAATTGATCGATTCGATTTTGGTGATCGCGCCCTCATGAATCTCGAAGACGAGGTTCACGCGGTTTTCGGACAATTTGATGATCTTCGGATCGACCGTCGCGGCGAAGCGGCCGGCGCGGCGATAGAGATCGAGGATGCGCTTCACGTCGGCCTGGACGCGGGTACGCGTGTAGACGGTACGCGGCCGCAGCTGGATCTCCTTGAGGAGGTCCGGATCGTCGTAGCGGTGATTGCCCTCGAAGGCGATGCGATTGATGATCGGGTTCTCGACGACGTGGACGACCAGCGTGTTGCCGTCCCGCTCCAGATGCACATCGGCGAACAGGCCGGTGTTGAACAGCGCCTTCAGCGACTTGTCCATGCCCTCGGCGCTGAATTCATCGCCGGGCTGCACCGTCAAATAGGAGCGTACCGTGTCGGGATCGATTCGCTGCGTGCCGTCGACGCGCACAGCCTCGATCTTACCGCCTTCCTGGATCTGCGCGATCTGCCGGGGAATATGCTTCTGCTTGGCCGAAGCGTCGGCGCCCGTGATAGGCAAAGCGATCAGTAGCGCAACAGCGGCAACGCCGCTTCGCGTCAAAAGGTTAGCACTGCGCAGCAACTGGCCCCCCGCAAACTCTTCCGGCCTCGGCCGAATCCCCACCGACCGGAAAGGACCGGTCGGTCATCGAAAGGCAAGCGCCCGCCCGCGTCAGGTAACGAGGCCCCGAATGAAGGCCACAACGTGAAGCTGAACGAGATCATTCCAGGTCGCAAACACCATCAGCGTCAGGACCAAGGCCAGACCGAGCCTGAATCCGAACTCCTGCGCACGACGGCCGAGCGGCTTACCCATCAACGCCTCAGCGGCATAAAACAGGAGGTGTCCCCCGTCAAGGATGGGGATCGGAAATAGGTTGATCAAACCCAGATTCACCGACAAAAGCGCCATGAACGAGAGCAAATCGATAAAACCGCCCTGCGCGACCTCGCCAGAAAGCTTGGCGATGCGCAACGGCCCGCCCAGCTCCTCGGTCGTGCGTGCGCCGATGATCATCTGCCAAACCGCGGTCAAGGTGCCGTCGGTGATCGTCCAGATCTCCTTGGTCGCCGCCCCCACGGCGGCGATCGGATTGCGCCGCACATAGTTCGAGGCACCACGTCCGACGCCAAGCAGGCCGAAGCTATGGGTATTGCCGAAGCGGTCGGTGACCGCCGTGACCCGCGGCACCGCGGTGATCGACAGATCCTGGTTGCCACGCCTGATGCTCATGTGCAGCGGCGTGCCGGTATTAAGCCGGACGATCTCCTGCACATCCTCGAAGCGATTGATGGTCTGGCCGTCGACCTTGACGAAGACGTCGCCCGGCTTGAGGCCGGCCGCAGCCGCGGCGCTCTTCGGGTCGACCATCCCGATATCCGGCGGGGTGAACGGTTCGCCGACGGTGGAGAACAACCCGGTCAGGATGATGATGGCGAACAGGAAATTGGCGATCGGGCCGGCGGCCGCGATGACGGCGCGCGCCGCTACCGATTTGTGCGGATGGGAAACGGCGCGCTCTTCCTCGGTCATGCGGGAGACGCTGCCGCTCGGCATCGAGGCGGCATCCTCGTCACCGAACATCCTGACATAGCCGCCCATCGGCAAGGCGCTGACCTTCCAGCGCGTGCCGGCACGATCGAACCAGCCGAAAAGCTCGGGCCCAAAGCCGATCGAGAACACCTCGACCTTCACACCATTCCAGCGCGCCGCCAGGTAATGCCCCAACTCATGCACGAAGACCAAAACGGAAAGCACGATGATGAACGGCAGGATATAGCCCACGCCGCCGGTCAGAAAACTCATTCCGTCAATCCTTTCACCACCGCTGCCGTCTCGGATTCCTGCATCCTCGGGCAGGCATACCGCCCCGAGATGGTATGCCCGTCTGCCATCCTATATGCAAATACCTGGCAGCCGAAGCGCCATTCCCGTGGGAATCCGGGCCCTATCTCACATGATCGCGGCTGTTTTATGGCCGTGGCGCGTCGCCGCACCCGAAACGGGACCAAGCGCACCGATCAGCTCGGCCGCGACCTGGCGCGCCCGCGCATCGACCGCCAGCACATCGTCGATGCCGGCAAGCGCCGTCACCGGGATGGCGTTCATGCAGCGCTCCACCGTCTCGGCAATATCGAGAAAGCCGATACGGCCGCCCAGGAATGCTTCGACGGCCACTTCATTGGCGGCATTCAGCACGGTCGGCAGCGAGCCGCCTGCCCGCCCCGCCTCGCGCGCCAGGCGCAATGCCGGGAAACGTTCGGGGTCCGGCGCCTCGAAGGTCATGGTGGCGAGCTTGGCCAGGTCGAGCTTCGGTACCGGCGCCTCCATACGCGCGGGCCAGGCCAGCGCGTAGGCGATCGGCGTGCGCATGTCGGGCGAGCCCAACTGCGCCAGCACCGAGCCATCGATATAGCTCACCAGGCTGTGGACCACCGATTGCGGATGCACGACGATGTCGATGCGGCTTTCCGGCAGTTGGAACAGGTGATGCGCCTCGATGAGTTCGAGGCCCTTGTTCATCATGGAGGCACTGTCGACCGAAATCTTGGCGCCCATGCTCCAATTGGGATGCGCCACCGCCTGGGCCGGCGTCATCGCCGCCATGGCAGCACGCTCCAGCGTACGGAACGGACCGCCGGAAGCGGTCAGGATAATCTTTTCGATGCCCTCACGGCGGTCGAAATCGAAGACTTGGAAGATCGCATTGTGCTCGCTGTCCACGGGCAGCAGCGTGGCGCCGCTCGCCTTGACCTCGGCCATGACGAAATCGCCGCCGCAGACCAGCACTTCCTTGTTGGCCAGGCCGACGATGGCGCCGCGCCGGATCGCGGTCAGCGTCGGCGCCAGACCGGCAGCACCCACGATCGCCGCCATGACCCAGTCGGCAGGCAACGCTGCCGCATCGATTATGGCCTGGGCGCCCGCCGCAGCCTCGATGCCGGTGCCGGCCAAGGCCTCCTTCAGCGACGCATAGGCAGCCTCGTCGGCGATCGCCACGAATCGTGCGCGCGTCTCGATCGCCTGGTCGGCGAGCTTGCGCCAGTCGCGGTTGGCGGTCAGCGCCTCGACGCGATACGCCTCGGGATTGCGGCGCAGGAGGTCGAGGGTACTGCAGCCGATCGATCCCGTGGAACCGAGGACCGTCACGGAACGCTGACCGGAAGATGAGCCTGCTAATGCCATGTCAGTATATTAACCCCTGTGGCGAGACTGAAGAGCCCGACGGCGGCCACCACTGCCAACATGCCGTCGAGCCTATCCAGAAGTCCGCCATGCCCTGGTATCAGCGTGCTCGAATCCTTCACACCAAACCGGCGTTTCGCAAAGGATTCCGCGATGTCGCCCGCTTGTTCGATGACGGCCAGGGCACCGCTCAATATGCAGGTTTGCCACCAATGATCGGGCGCGGTCAACCAGCCCGTCACCACGCCGACGATCATCGCCGCCACGACGCCGCCCAAGAGACCCGACCAAGTCTTGTTCGGGCTGATGCGCGGCGCCAGCTTTGGGCCGCCGATCGTGCGCCCGGCGGCATAGGCGGCGGTATCGATGGTCCAGACCAGTGCCAGGATCCAGCCGATCGTCGCACGCCCGATATGGGGCGTGTCGCGCAGGGCCACAAAGGCGATGCAAGGCAGCACGACCCAGATCATCCCGGCCAAGGCCCAGCGGGACAGTACCGGCACATGACGCAGCGAACGGGCGATCAGCACCGCCCCGACGATATCGATAATCACGCCCAGCCAGATTGCGACGAAACCCGCGATCAGTACCGAGACGGCGGCCAGGAGGATGGCCAGCAGCGCGTTGACCCGGTTGGCCGGCCGGTCGATCAGCCGTGCCCATTCCCAGGCCATGCCGCCTGACGCAGCCGCGACCAATAGCGTCAGCCAAGGCGTGCCGAGCCAAGTGGCGCCCAGCACGATCGGAATGAGCACGATGGCGGAAACGACCCGGCGCCGGAACATAGCCGAGTCGATGCTCGGCTTATCGTCCGGTGGCGGGGGCGATGGCGGCGCCTCAGCGCCGATTGCTGACGGTGGTGGCGCCAAACCGGCGGTCCCGGCTGTGATATTCACGGATCGCATCTTCCAAATCACTTTGGGAGAAATCCGGCCACAACCTGTCGATAAAGATCAATTCGGAATATGCCGTCTGCCATAGCAGGAAATTGCTGATGCGCAGCTCGCCGCTGGTACGGATCAGGATGTCCGGATCCGGCACGTCGGCGGTGAACAGGTATTGCGAGAACACCGATTCGTCGATGTTGTCGGCATCCAACTCCTGATTCTGGGCCGCCTTGGCGATATGCCGGGCGGCCTGCACGATCTCGTCGCGTCCGCCATAGGACAGCGCCACCGTCATGATCAGGCGGGTGTTGCCGGATGTAAGCGTCTCGGCATAATCGATGAGGGAGACGACCTCCTTGGGCAGGCGATGGCGCTGGCCGATGATGCGCAGGCGCACGCCCTCCGAATGCAGCTCGGCGATCTCCTTGCGCAGGAAGTAGCGCAACAAGCCCATGAGCCTGCTGACCTCGGCCGGCGAGCGCTTCCAGTTCTCGGTCGAGAAGCCGAACAGCGTGAGATAGGGCAAGCCCAACTCAAGTGCGGCGCTCACTGTGCGGCGCACGGCCTCCACACCCTGGCGATGCCCGAGCAAGCGCGGCAAGCCGCGCGCCTTGGCCCAGCGACCATTGCCATCCATGATGATAGCAATGTGCTTCGGCATCTCTCTGCCTGTGGGCGCGCCGGTCATCCTCATCAAACCTGCAAGATTTCCTTGTCCTTGGCGACGTTGGCTTCATCGACTTTCTTGATGAGGTCGTCGGTCAAGCCCTGGATTTCGGTCTGCAGGCGACGCTGCTCGTCCTGGGAGATCTCGCCATCCTTCTCCTGCTTCTTCAGCGTGTCGAGCCCATCGCGCCGAACGTTGCGGATCGAGACCCGCGCCTGCTCGGCATATTTGGCCGCGACCTTGACCAGCTCCTTACGGCGCTCCTCGTTCAGATCGGGAATCGGCACGCGCACCATCTGGCCGTCCGATTGCGGGTTGAGGCCGAGGCCGGCATCGCGAATCGCCTTCTCCACCGCCTTGACCATGCCCTTGTCCCAAACCTGCACCACGATCATGCGCGGCTCCGGCACATTGATCGTGCCGCATTGATTGAGCGGCATCACGTTGCCATAGGCCTCGACCTGGACCGGATCGAGCAGGCTCGCCGATGCGCGGCCAGTGCGCAGGCCGGCAAATTCCTTTTTGAGGACTTCGAGAGCGCCATCCATACGCCGGCGCAGGTCCTTGGTAAGCGTATCCGCCACGGGGTTACCTCTGATCGCGAGTGTTCAGTCGGTGATAATGGTGTACAAGCCCTCGCCCCGTACCACCTCGGCAAAGGCGCCGGGACGAAGCAGCGAGAACACCAATATCGGAATGCTGTTCTCGCGCGCCAAGCTGATGGCGGATGCATCCATCACTTTCAGGTCGCGCGATAGGACTTCCAGGTAGCTCAGCCGGTCATAGCGCGTCGCATCCGGCACCTTCTTGGGATCGGCACTGTAGACGCCATCGACCTTAGTCGCCTTGAGCATGGCATCGCAATTCATCTCCGAGGCTCGCAGCGCGGCGGCCGTATCGGTGGTGAAGAACGGATTACCGGTGCCGGCGGCGAAGATCACCACCCGGCCCTTCTCCATATGGCGCACCGCCCGGCGGCGGATATAAGGTTCGCAGACCGATTGCATGTTGATGGCCGAAAGCACGCGGGTCGGGATGCCCCGGCTTTCCAGTGCCGACTGCATGGCCAGCGCGTTGATGACCGTAGCCAGCATGCCCATGTTGTCCGCGTTCGAGCGGTCCATGCCGGCAGCAGCGCCGGAGACGCCGCGGAAGATGTTGCCGCCGCCGATGACCAGGCAGACCTGCACACCATTCTCGCTGACCGACCTGATTTCCTGTCCAATGCGCGCGATGATGTCTGGATCGAGACCGAATTCGCGGTCGCCCATCAGCGCTTCACCCGAGAGCTTGAGCAGGACGCGCCGATAGATCGGTTCGGAACCCATAAGCCGCGCTCTCCTTAAGATCGACCTGAATTGGTCACTGATACTGTGCGCCTTCGCCGGATGCAATGGCGCGCAAGTGGCCTTTGGAAGATATGTGGCGAACCAACACTCTTCCAGCGCCAAGGTTCAACGAGAAAAAGACGAAATCAAGGCGCCGGACACCGGCCGGTGATACGGCGCCTTGATTGTCGTCGGAAAGCCGGGCTTGGGGTTCAGCTCTTCAGGGTCGCGGCGACCTCAGCGGCGAAATCCTGGGTCTCCTTCTCGATGCCGTCGCCCAACACGTAGCGGACGAAGCCCGTGAGCTGGATCGGCTTGCCGGCCTGCTTGGCGGCATTCTCGACGACCTTGGAGATCTTGGTCTCGCCGTCGATGACATAGACCTGCTCCAGCAGCACCACTTCCTCGTAGTACTTGCGCAGACGACCTTCGACCATCTTGTTGATGATGTCCTCCGGCTTGCCCGAAGCGCGGGCCTGCTCCTTGAGCACGTCGCGCTCGCGGTCGAGCGAGCCCTGGTCGACCGCCTTGACGTCGAGGAAGAGCGGCGAGGCCGCGGCCACATGCATGGCGAGCTGCTTGCCCAGCGCCTGCAACGCGGCATTGTCGGCCTCCGACTCGAGCGCGACGAGCACGCCGATCTTGCCAAGGCCCGGAGTCAGCGCATTGTGGACATAAGCTACGACGGCGCCCTTGCCGACTTCCAGGCGCTTGGCCCGGCGTAGGTTCATGTTCTCGCCGATGGTGGCGACGAGATGGGTCAAGTGCTCCTGCGTCGTCTGGCCGAGCGCCGGCAGGCTGGCATTCTTCAGCGCCTCGACATCCTCGCCAACGCTGAGCGCCGCCTCGGTCACGGCGGTGACCAGGCCCTGGAACTTGTCGTTGCGCGCGACGAAGTCGGTCTCGGCATTGACCTCGACCGCCGCACCCACGGTGCCCTTGGTGGTCACACCGACCAGCCCCTCGGCAGCGACGCGGCCGGCCTTCTTGGCAGCGGCCGACAGGCCCTTCTTACGCAACCAATCGACAGCACCCTCGAGATCGCCCGCGGTCTCGCCCAGAGCCCGCTTGCAATCCATCATGCCAGCACCCGTCTTCTCGCGCAGTTCCTTGACCAGCGCCGCGGTAATCTCCGCCATCGATCGTCTCCTGATTGGCTTCGGGGTCGTCCCACCCCGTTTAAAAACAAGGCGTCGGCCGCCTTATGGCAGCCGACGCTTTCAAAAAAATGACCGTCCCTCGAAAGGGCCCGGAACCGAGGAAGCTTAGGCGTGCGCCTCGGTGGGGGCCTCGCCCTCGAGCACCTCGGCGGGGGCGGCGTTCTCGGAATCGAGCTCCTCGGTGATCTCCTCGGCTTCGCCGATATCGACGCCCGAAGCGGTCAGCTCGGCCTGGATGCCCGAAAGCACGGCGTTCGACATCAGGTCGCAATAGAGATGGATGGCGCGCATCGCATCGTCATTGCCCGGGATCGGGAAGGCGATGTGCTCGGGCGACGAGTTGCTGTCGATCACGGCGATGACCGGGATGTTCAGCTTGGTCGCCTCCTCGATCGCGATCTTTTCCTTGTTGGTGTCGATCACGAAGATCAGGTCCGGCAGGCCGCCCATCTCCTTGATGCCGCCCAGCGCGCGCTCCAGATTGTCGCGCTGACGGGTCAGCTCGAGCAGCTCGCGCTTGGTGATGCCGGCCGGCTGGTTGACCCGCTCCTCGAGCTCACGCAGGCGCTTGATCGACAGGCTGATCGTCTTGAAGTTGGTGAGCATGCCGCCCAGCCAACGATGGTTGACGAAGTACTGGCCGCAGCGGCGGGCAGCGGCCGCGATCGGCTCCTGCGCTTGGCGCTTGGTGCCGACGAAGAGAACGCGGCCACCGGCGGCGACCGTGTTGCGGACCTGCTCCAGCGCGCGATGCAGCAGCGGGGCGGTCTGCTCCAGGTCGATGATGTGCACGTTGTTGCGCACGCCGAACAGATACGGCTGCATGCGCGGGTTCCAACGACGGGTGTGATGGCCGAAATGCACACCGGCTTCGAGCAGCTGGCGGATGGTGAAGGCAGGTAGAGTCACGGCGTAAAATCCTTTTCCGGTTGAGCCGCCATGGAACAATGACACCCGGGGACCATCCCCGTGCACCGGAGCCTGCAAGACCGAAATCCGCGGCTGCCCCATGTGAGAATTGCCGCGCCCCTCGAAAAGAAGGGCACGCGACGGGGCAGGGTTTATAGCGAGCGCCCTGCCGATGCAAGCAAAACCGGGCGATATCGATGCAATGCAGACCGTCTTGGCCGGCTATGACGACTTAAGGGAAAAGCCGAATCAGTCGAGCCTGATGCCGCCCGGCAGGCTCGGCATGCCGTATTCCGGCGCATGGGCACGGGCCGTGACGGTAACGGGCACCGTGCCGGCCTTGGCGAAATGCAAGGTGAGCTTGACCGTCTCGCCCGGCTTCAGGGGCATCTTCAGCCCATGCAGGATCAGGTGCGTGCCGCGGGTCTGCATGATTAGAGGGGCCGCACCGTCGAGCAGCAACGCAGAGGTCGGCGCCGGCGGCTGGGCGCCGGATGATGCGACGATCTCGACCCGCGATGCGACATCGGCCTCCACGCCGGTCAGCGTGTCGCTGGCGCCATGCGGCAGGGTCAGGGTCATGTAGACGAAGCCCAGGCCCGATTTCGCCGAACCCGCGAGCGCCCAGGCACCCTGGATGCCGACAGCGGGAGCCGCAGCCTGCGCGACACCACACCAGGGCGTCCCGTCCCAGGCCATCCCGCCCCCGGCCAGCAATGCGACGATCAAAGCAAGACGGTTCATCGGCTCAGAAATCCTGCAATTCGACGATGCCGGGCATCGCCGTCATCGCCTGGCGCAGCTGTGCGCCAATCTGGAAGCGGCCATCGAGCTCCACCTCCACCTCCTGCGCCGGGGTCGGCAACAGCAGCTTGAGCTTCGCCCGCCCCGCCTGCCCGCCCTGGCTCTTGGCCAGCAGCTCCTGCAAGGGCTTCAGGGCCGAGGTATCGGTGAGCTTGATCAGCAACCCGGCCGCGGTGCCGGCAGCCGCCTGATCCAAGGGCTCGATGCTTTGGGCGGTGAGCCTGGAGACGTCGTCACCCTCCATCTTGGCGTCGACCGCCATCAAGAGCGGCTGACCGCTGTCGAGCAATGCACGCGACTGCGCCAGGATCTCGGAGAACAGCGTCACCTCGACCATGCCGCTCATGTCGGAGAGCGCCACGAAGGCGAAACGGCTGCCGCGCGCCGAGGTCCGTTCCTTGCGACCGGTAACGATGCCGGCGAGCTTGATGCGGCCGGGCAGGCCGCGCGCCAGCCGCGCCTGCAGCTGCGCTACCGGCGTCACGTCCAGCCGCTTCAACGCCATCTGGTAAGGATCGAGCGGATGGGCGGAGAGATAGAAGCCGATCGCCTCGAATTCATGCTGCAGCCGGTCCATCGCCGGCCAGTCCGGCATCTTGGGCAGCACCGGCTTGCTGAGGCTGGCCCCGCCACCGCCGCCGAACAGCCCGCCTTGGGTGCTCTGCCGCTCCTCGGCCGCGACCGAGGCGTGACGCATCATCAGTTCCGCTGCCTGGAAGGTCTGGGCGCGGTTCGGGTTGATGCTGTCGAAGCCACCGGCCTTGGTCAGATTCTCGAACTGCCGCTTGTTGAACTGCTTGGTGTCGAGCCGCTCGGCCAGGTCGAAGAGGTCCTTGTAGGGCCCCTTGGCGTGGCGTTCGGCGACAATCGCCGCCATGGCGTCGGCACCGACCCCCTTGATGGCGGAAAGGGCGTAACGCACGGCTTCCGCATGCCCCTCGCCTTCCAAGACCGGCGCCATCTCGACCGTGAACTCGACCCCGGATTTGTTGATGTCCGGCGGCAGCAGGCGAACGCCCTGACGCTGCAATTCCTGGCGGAAGACGTTGAGCTTGTCGGTGTTGCCGGCGTCCAGGCTCATGGTCGCGGCCATGAAGGCCACGGGATGGTTCGCCTTCAGATAGGCCGTCTGATAGGCGATGAAGGCATAGGGCGCCGCGTGGCCCTTGTTGAAGCCGTAGCCCGCGAACTTCGCCATCTTGTCGAAGACGAGGCTGGCCAGGTCCTTGTCGATGCCGCGCTCGATCGCGCCATCGGTGAAGATCTTGCGCTGGGCGTCCATCTCCGCCTGGACCTTCTTGCCCATCGCGCGGCGAAGCAGGTCGGCGCCGCCCAGCGTATAGCCCGCCATGACCTGGGCGATCTTCATGACCTGCTCCTGATAGGTCATGACGCCATAGGTCTCCTCCAGGATCGGCTGGAGCATCGGGTGCATGTAATCGGGCTCTTTCTGCCCGTGCTTGACCGCGATGTATTCCGGGATCGAATCCATCGGCCCCGGACGATAGAGCGAGACGACGGCGATCAGGTCTTCGAACTTGGTCGGCTTCAGGTTCTTCAGAAGGTCGCGCATGCCCGCGCCTTCGAACTGGAACACGCCCACCGTCTCGCCGCGCGCCAGCATCTGGAAGGTCTTGAGGTCGTCGAGCGGCATCTTCAACGGGTCGAGGTCGCCACCATCCTTGTTCACCAGCCGGACCGCCCGGTCGATGGTGGTCA
>DATJJW010000197.1:0-2899 GCA_035491935.1 Allostellaceae bacterium
ATTGGCGCGGATCTCGGGCGGCACCGCGCGCTCGGTATCGAAGGGGCCGCCCGGTGCCAGCCGCACCATGAAGAAGGCGATGGTGATGATGGCGAACAGCGTCGGCACCGCGCCCAGCAGCCGGCGCCCGGCATAGGCCAGAAGCGCGCTCACAGGTGCCGATCCCTATTGGTGTGGGCCAAGGGTGATGTCCTTGGAATAGCTGTAGTCGAGCACGTTGGGGTGGAAGCCATGGACATAGGGCTTCACCATATGCGCCAGGACGTATTGGTACAGCGGGATCAGCGGCGTGTCGTCCAGGATCATCGCCTCGGCATCGGCCAGCAGCGCGTTGCGCGCCTTGACGTCGGCCATGGTCGCGGCCCGTGCGGTCAGATTGTCGTAGAGCGGGTTGGCATAACCGAAATCATTGAGGCCGGATGTCGAGCGCAGCAGGTCGGTGAAGCTGCTGGCATCGGCGTAATCGGCGATCCAGCCGCCGCGATAGATCTGGGTGTCGTGCTTCTGGCGCCTTGTCTCGAGATAGACCTTGAATTCCTGGTTCACCAGATCGGTCTGCACCCCCAGCGCGTCACGCCACATCGCCGCCACGGCGATGGCGATCTGCCGGTGGTTGTTGGAGGTGTTGTAGAGGATCGAGGTGTGCAGCGGATGGCCTGGCCCGTATCCGGCCTCGGCATAGAGCTGGCGCGCCATGGCGATGCGCCGGGCCATCGGCCAGGTGGCCCAGGGCACATGTGCCGGTGCATAGCCCGGGATGCCGTCCGGGACCCAGCTGTAGGCCGGAATCTCGCCGGTACGCAGTACCTTGGATGTCAGCGCTTCCCGGTCGATGACCATGGAGAGCGCCTGGCGCAGCTTCTTATTGCCCTTGAAGGGGGCGCGCGTGAGGTTGAGGCCGTAGTAATACGTGCCCAGCATGGGAAAGACGTGGAATTCCGCCTGCAGGTAGCGATGGATGAAACGCATCTGTCCGGCCGGCACGGTGGATGTGATGTCCAGCTCCCCCGCGCGGTAAAGCTTCAGCTCCTCATCCTCGTTCTCGATCGGCAGGTAGATCACCCGGTCGAGATGCACATGTGCCGCATCGTGGAAATAGGGGTTGCGGCTCAGCACCATGCGCGATTGCGGCGTCCATTCGGTCAGTGTGAAGGCGCCGTTGGAGACCAGATGGCCCGGCTGGGTCCAAGCCATGCCCCAGCGCTCGACGGCGGGCCGATAGACCGGCAGGAACTTGGCATGCGCCAGCAAGCCCAGGAAATAAGGGGTGGGGGCAGCGAGATCGATGGTCAGCGTGTTCGGGGTAGGGGCGGCAACGCCGAGCGCCGCCAGGTCGTGGATCCGGCCTTCGGCGATGTTTTGCGCGTTGCGGATCGGGAAATAGAGGAAGGCGTAGTCCGAGCCCGTCGCGGGATCGACGACCCGGCGGAAGCTGTAGACGAAATCTTCCGAGGTCAGCCGGGCGCCGTTCGACCAGCGCAGATCCGGCCGCAGAGTGAAGACGTAATGCAGCCCGTCCGGCGAGATGGTCCAGCTCTGGGCCGCTGCCGGCACGACCTGGTCGCGTGGATCCAGCGTCACCAGCCCCTCGAACAGATCCTGCTGCACATGGCCGTCATTGATCGTCTCGGAACGCGCCGGGTCGAGCGTATCGATCTCGGCGCCATTGCCCCGGCGAAGGATCTGCAGATTCTGATTATTGGGCGCATCGGCCAAGGCCATGGATGATTGCAGCCACGCCAACAGGCCCAGCAGGACCCAGGATGGACGCAGGAACCGATGAAATAGCCTTGTCATGATAAGGCGATATTGCAGGGGCAGGTGCTCACGGTTACATGCTAGAGCGCGGTCGTCGCGGGAGGATAGCGGAAGTGCTGCCGCGCCGTCACGTAAACCGTCTGTCGCAACCTTTCTGAAATTGAGATCATGCACCGTACAGCCTCGCACCGTATCCTCGCCGCCTTCGGCCTGGCGACCCTGCTGTCGCTGGGTGCCTGTTCGTCATCGGCGCCACCGCCGCCCGTCCTGGGCGATATCCGTTTCCAGGACCGGCCGCCCTACCGGATGTTGGCCTCTGCCGTCGAATTCGACGACCAGTTCCAGCCGAGCTTCCGCCCGCCGCAGGTCGAGCAGAACATGAGCGTTCCGCCGCAGCGTGCCATGCACAACTGGATCGCCGACCGCATCCAGGCGGCCGATCCGAGCAGCCCCAATCATATCCAGGTCACGA
Organism: Allostellaceae bacterium; assembly: GCA_035491935.1. GTDB lineage: Bacteria > Pseudomonadota > Alphaproteobacteria > ATCC43930 > CGMCC-115725 > DATJJW01. Next base: position 2,231 of record DATJJW010000197.1, read on the forward strand.
TCACCGATGCCAGGGTAGTGGCCGTGCCGCTGCAGCCGACGCTGACCGGGCTGCAGGCGACTTTCACCAGTCAGCAGACGACGCGTTACGAGGCCCATGTCGCCATGACCATCGCGATCATCGACGGCCATGGCCTGCCGGTGCGCCGGGCGAGCGCGAATGCCTCGCTCAGCAGGAGCATCAGCGAAGATGCGACAGTCAACGATCGCGACCGGCTGCTATGGGACATGAGCCGCCAGGTGACGAGCGCCCTTGGCCAACAGCTCGAAAGGCAGATCGACGGGGGCTTTGCGCCCTATCTGCAGTAAGAGCGGCGTGAGGCGGATTCCACGGAACAAGTATCTGTTTCTTAAGACTTGTCCGCCATAATCGATGGAGGGGAGGCGCAATGTGGAATGTGTCTCCCGCTGACATTGCGGCGATGTGCGGGGGTGCATCGTCAAACTGGGGACTTTCCCAATGCGGAGGGGGTTATGACGGCGCAGCTGAGTATTCACGAGAAGCTCCAATATTACCGCATCGGCAGCGACGATACCGCTGCGCTTCAGACCTTCCGTCCGGTGGTCGAGGAAGCACTGCCGCGGTTGCTGACCGGCTTCTATGAATTCCTGCGCCGCTTCCCTGCGGCCGCGATGCTGAACGATCCGGCGGTGGCGAATCGGGCGAAGC
>DATJJW010000198.1:0-2026 GCA_035491935.1 Allostellaceae bacterium
CGACCCCGTTCGGGGAGGCGGCGGTGGCGCGGTTCGCGCTTCGGCTGGGGCGGTTTGCGGGCTGGGCGGGGCAGGCATAGGCCGTTTTCGATAAGGCAAGGAAGATTCACCACGAAGGCACAAAGACACAGACGGAAGATCGAGGCGTACTCCGACCTCTCTTCTCCGTGTCTCCGCGGTGGATCTCTTTCCTGCCCAGCGCCACCGGTGCACGAGTTCCCGGTGCGGGCAAGTCTATCAGGCCTTGAAGAAAGCGAGCAGGTCCTTGTTGATGATGTCTGCATGGGTCGTCGCCATGCCGTGCGGCAGGCCCGAGTAGACCTTGAGTTCGCCCTTCTTCAGCAGCTTGACCGACAGCAGCGCCGAGTCGGCGATCGGGACGATCTGGTCGTCGTCGCCATGCATGACCAGCACCGGCACGTCGATCTGCTTGAGATCGGCGGTGAAGTCGGTCTCGGAGAAGGCCTTGATGCAGTCGTAATGGGCCTTGGCGCCGCCCATCATGCCCTGGCGCCACCAGTTGGCGATGACGCCCTCGGAGACCTGCGCGCCCGGACGGTTGAAGCCGTAGAATGGGCCGGCGGGCACGTCGCGGAAGAACTGGGCGCGGTTGGCGGCGAGTGCTGCGCGGAAGCCGTCGAACACCTCGATCGGCAGGCCGCCGGGATTGGCCGCGGTCTTGAGCATGATCGGCGGCACCGCGCCGATCAGCACGGCCTTGGCGACGCGGCCCTCGCCGAGCCGCGCGACATAGCGGGCGACCTCGCCGCCGCCGGTGGAGTGGCCGACATGGATCGCATCGCGCAGGCCGAGATGATCGGCGAGAGCGGCGACATCGGCGGCGTAAGTGTCCATCTCGTTGCCATCGGCGGTCTGGCTCGAACGGCCGTGGCCGCGCCGGTCATGGGCGATGACGCGATAGCCGTGCTGGGCGAAGAACAGCATCTGCGCGTCCCAGTCGTCGGCGCTCAGCGGCCAGCCATGGTGGAAGACGATCGGCTGGCCGGTACCCCAGTCCTTGTAGAAGATTTGGGTGCCATCCGGGGTCGTGATCGTGGCGCTGCCCGGGATGGCGTTGGCGCCACTGCTCGACTGTGTCATCTCGATCTCCTATGAATATATCGCGATATTTAATATTGCGATATGCATCTGCTAACGCCATGTGCGCGCGCTGTCAATGGACATAATTATCGCGATACCCATTATTGTGATATGCAAGGAGCCCGGCCGCTGCCGGGAGGAACCGCGATGCCCACCCGATTGGACGACCATATCTGCTTCACTCTGTATGCCACCAGCATGGCCATCAACCGCCTCTACAAGCCAATGCTGGACGCGATGGGGATCACCTATCCGCAATACCTGATGCTGAAGGTGTTGGAGGCCGAGGACGGCATGACGATCGGCGCGATCGCCAGCCGGCTCGAGCTGGAATCGAGCACGGTGACGCCACCGGCGAAGCGGCTGGAACAGGCTGGCCTGGTGGCGCGCCAGCGCAGCCAGTCCGACGAGCGCCAGGTCCGGGTGTTCCTGACCGAGGCCGGCCGCGCGGTGCTCGCGCGCAGCGACTGCCTGGGCGACACGCTGGTTGCGCGCTCAGGGATGACGCGCGAGGAGGTCGACACGCTGAACCGGCGGCTCCAGGCATTGCATCGCGGGTTTATCGACGGGCGAGCGGAGGGGTAAGCAAGCCTTCGGCGGCCAAAGGGCTGGCGCCCTTTGGAATGGCATTCGTGCTCGCGGCTGGATCGATGGCCTGCGGTTGGAAACCCACGATCGCGCTGCGGGCGCGGGCGAAGCCCAGAATCCTGTGGGACCGCACCAAGTGGCCGGGGCTCGTGATGTTGATTGCCTGCGGCGCAAGCAAGAACGGCGTTATCACCCGAAGGTCAGTGCCTCAGCCGCGAGCCGGAATGCCATTCCAAACGCTATGTTTCTATTAAGTGTGTATCATCTTGCATTGAGGATAAAAGCCTGCGGATTGAGGCTGTCTTGGAGGCGTTCGAGCAATCTCCTCCATCCGAGA
>DATJJW010000199.1:0-8696 GCA_035491935.1 Allostellaceae bacterium
TTCGTCGCGACCTTCCAGCGGATTCGCAGCCAGATCGCCTCCAACCTGATCGGGCTGCATGTCCAGGTGGGCGACGCCATGGCGGATCACCGTATCCAGGCCTATGCGGCTGCGACACGCGCCGCCGGCGATCCCTCTGCCGGACCGGAGCGTGGTGCCTTGCTGCTCGGTACGGCCGTGCGCAGTGCGGCCACGACCCAAGGGGTGATCGACACCTTCGAGACACTGTCGGCCATGGCGATATTGGCGTTGATCCTGCTCATTGCCCAGCGCGCGGCTCCCGTCGGGCCAGCAACCCATCGATCGATCTTCGCGCGCCGGGGAGCGTCGTCGTGACGAAGCGCCGCCTGCCCGTGCTCTTTGCCGTGCTTCTGGCACTCGGCGCCTGCGAGGTCGGGCCCGATTACGCGCCGCCCAATCCGCCGGCCGGTTCGCAAGGCGCCCTGCTCTCAGGAAACCCGCGCATCACGACATCGGCCACGCCCACGGATACGTGGTGGCGCCTCTACCAGGACCCGAGGCTGGACGGCTATCTCAAGGAAGCCTTCGCCGCCAATAATGATTTGAACGCGGCGGAAGCCAATCTCTCGGCGGCGCGGGCGACGCTGGAGGCGGCACGGGCGGGCTTCTTCCCGAGCACCACGGCCGTGGCCGGCGCCATCTACGGCCGTAACGCCCAGACTGACCAGATCCTCGAACTGACCGGCCATAAGCCGGTATCGACCTGGACCTTCGACACCATCCTGGACGCGTCATACGAGCTGGATCTTTTCGGCCGCGTCCGCCGGTCGGTCGAGGCTTCGCATGCCAGCGTCGACGCCGTTGCCGCTGCGCGCGACGCGGTCAAGGTGACGGTGGCGGCCGAGACGGCGCGGGCCTACGCCCAGATCTGCACCTTGGGCGAGCAACTGGCGACGGCGCGGCGCTCCCTCGATGTCGTCAGCCGCGAATCCGAAATCAGTCAGCGCCGCTATGCGGCCGGCGGCGCCTCGCAACTCGATGTCGTGCGCACCCGCACGCTCGTGTCCCAGGTCCGGGCGACGATTCCGCCGCTGGAGGGGCAGCGCCGTTCGGCCTTGTTCGAACTGGCGGCGCTTCTCGGCCGTACGCCGGCGAACGCCCCCCAGGAAGCCTTGTCTTGCGTCGAGGCGCCTCGCCTGGCGAGCCTGATCGCCATCGGTGATGGCAGGAGCCTTTTGGAGCGACGCCCCGACATTCGGCAGGCCGAACGTTCCCTGGCAGCGGCGACCGCCAATATCGGTGTCGCGACCGCCGATCTCTTCCCTCGCATCAGCATCACCGGCAGTTTCGGCAATGTCGGCGGCCATACCGAAGATTTCTTCCATGAGCGGGCGCTGACCTGGGGCATCGGGCCGTCCATCAGCTGGGCATTCCCGAACCAGATGGTCCCACGTGCCCGGATCGCGCAGGCCAAGGCCCAGGCCCAGGCAAGCCTCGACCATTTCGATGCCGTGGTGCTGGGCGCCTTGAAGGAAACCGAGCAGGCATTGAGCCTCTATAGGGCGGAGCTCGACCGCAGGCAGGCGTTGATCGATGCCCAGGCCGAGGCGCACCAGGCCTACAACCTGGCCCATGACCAGGTGCTCGCAGGTGCTGCCAGCCCGCTCGACCTGTTGACAGCGGAGCAGACCCTGGTCTCCGCCGATGCCGCCGTCGCCCAATCGGATGCCGCATTGGTCCAGGATCAGATAACCGTGTTCAAGGCGTTGGGTGGCGGCTGGCAGACGCCATGACGCAACTCGGTGCGTGACCGTCTGAGGATCCTTTGCCAATCGCGGGCGATTGCATTTGCATCGATGGGAAGAGGCCCCCTAAAGAGGGTCTGAATATCAGGAGGATGACATGGCACGGATTATCGGCGGGATCGGGACATCGCATGTCCCCACCATCGGCGTCGCCTATGACAAGGGGAAGCAGAACGATCCGGCGTGGGCGCCGCTGTTCGACGGCTACAAGCCCGTTGCGGCATGGCTGGCCGAGAAGCAGCCGGACGCGCTGGTCTTCTTCTACAACGACCACGCGACGACACTGTTCTTCGACCTCTATCCGACCTTCGCGCTCGGCGTCGGCGAGCGGTTCCCGATCGCCGATGAGGGCGCGGGCCTGCGCCCGCTGCCGGCAATCCGCGGCAATGTCGATCTGCAGGTGCATATCGCGGAATCGCTGGTGAATGACGAGTTCGACATCACGGTATTTCAGAACCGGCCGATCGACCATGGCTGCGCCTCGCCCTTGCCCCTGCTCTGGCCCCATCAGCCGGATTGGCCGGGCACCGTGGTGCCGATCGCGATCAACGTGCTGCAATACCCGCTGCCGACGGCACGCCGCTGTTATCGCCTGGGGCAGGCCGTCAGGCGGGCGATCGAATCCTATCCGGAGGATCTGAAGATAGTCATCGTCGGCACCGGCGGGCTGTCGCACCAGATCCATGGCGAGCGGACCGGCTACAACAACGAGGATTGGGATCTCAAATTCCTCGAACTCTTCGAGCATGAGCCCGAGCAGCTGACGAACATGACCCATGCCGATTATGTCCGCCTGGGCGGTGCCGAAAGCGTCGAGCAGATCATGTGGCTGGCGATGCGCGGCGCGCTGCCGCAATCGATCCGCAAGCTGCACCAGAACTACTATCTGGCGACGACGACGGCCATGACCGTGGTGCTCTATGACGACGGCACCGAGCCGATGCCGGCCGCGGTCCAGGAATTCGCCGATGTCCAGTAGTCAACGACACACCAACCCGCAGCTCAAGGGCATCGAGGACGTCGCCGGCACCTATGTCTTCGACCTGCGCGTCAGCAACCGGGCGCTCAAGCTCAATCGCTTCTTCTGGAACTTCATCACCCCGGAGGCGCGCGAAGCCTTTGCCGCCGATGAGGAAAAGGCGATGACCGCCGCGGGCTTGAACGAGGAGGAGAAACGCCTCATCCACACGCGGGACTGGTTGGGATTGGTCCAATATGGTGCTAATTTCTTCGTCTTGGAGAAATTCGCCCGCGTTGCGAAGAAAACCAATCTGGAAGTCTACGCTATCATGCGTGGCGAGAGCTTTGACGACTTCATGAAGACGCGTCGCGTACCGGACGCTCGCTGACACAGAGGTGACGTTATGGCTGATCGGGTACCGCTCTATCTGCTGCCTGGCTTGCTGTGCGACGATGTCGTCTGGACCGCCCAAGTCGAGGCGTTGACAGCCCAAGGCGTCGAGTGCCACGTGGTCGACTACAAAGCCTGCGATACCATTACGGCCATGGCGCGGACCGTGCTCGATCAGGCCCCTGGTCGGTTCGCGGTGGCCGGGCATTCCATGGGCGGACGCGTGGCGCTGGAGATCATGCGTCTGGCGGCATCCCGTGTCGACCGGGTGGCGCTGCTCGATACCGGCGTCCATCCCCGGCAGCCGAACGAGGCCCAAAAACGTCATGCCCTGCTAGCCCTGGCCAGGGCTGAAGGCATGGGGGCGCTGGCGGCCATATGGCTGCCGCCGATGGTCCATCCCGACCGGCTCACCGATCAGGTGCTGATGACGCTTTTGACCCAGATGGTCGGACGCAAGACGCCGGAGATCTTTGCGGCGCAGGTCAATGCGTTGCTCGAAAGGCCCGATGGGGTGCCCGTTCTTGGGGCCATCAAATGCCCCGCCCTGGTCGGCGTCGGCCGGTACGATGCGTGGAGCCCACCGGCGCAGCACGAGGAGATCGCTGCGGCCATAGGGACGGATCTCGTCATTTTCGAGGATAGCGGGCATATGGTGACCGTCGAGGTGCCGGAGGCGGTGACGGCAGCGCTGGCGCGGTGGCTGGAGCTTTAGAGCCAGCCGGACGCCGATCGCTTCGCCGCTTCGCTCCTCGCGTCTGAGGTGGCCTTCAATGCTGCCTGGCGGTCACGCCCAGGTAACGCGCCAGAATCTCCGGATCGGCTTGCAGCGTGGCGCTCGCCTCGCGATGCACGATCTGGCCGCGCTCCAGGATCACCGCCTCGTCCGTGACGCCCAGGATCTTCTGCGCATGCTGCTCGACCACCAGGGCGGAGAGTCCCTCGTCGCGGATGATGCGTTTCAAGGCCGCCAGCAATTCCTCGACGATGATCGGGGCCAGCCCCTCGGTCGGCTCGTCGAGCAGCAACAGCTTCGGGTTCAATACCAGGGCACGCGCGACGGCCAGCATCTGCTGCTCGCCACCTGACAGCTGGTTGCCCAGGTTCGACCGGCGCTCTCGAAGCCTGGGAAACATCTCGTAGATGCGACCCAAGGTCCACGGGCCGGGGCGGGCGACCGCGGTCAAATTCTCCTCGACGGTGAGCGAGCGGAAGATGTTGCGCTCTTGCGGGACCCAGCCGATGCCGGCCAGCGCCCGGCGCTCGGGCGCCAGATTGGTGAGGTCGCGGCCGGCCAGCCGCACCGTGCCGGCCATGCGGCGGGTGACGCCGATGATCGAGTTGAGCAGGGTCGTCTTGCCCATGCCGTTGCGGCCCAGCACGGCCATGGAGCGGCCTTCATCGAGGCTGAGGGAGATGCCGCTGCCGCCCAGAACCACCGCCGAGCCATAGCCTGCTACAAGCCCGTCCAGTGCCAGAAGCTCAGCCATGCCCGCCGCCTTGATGGGCCTTGTCGCCCTGATAGGATTCGCCGAGATACACGGCCCGCACGCGCGGGTCCCTGGCGACCTCGGCGGCGCTGCCCTCGGTCAAGAGTGTGCCGTTGACCAGCACCGAGATGCGCCGAGCGAAGCGGAATACGAGATCCATGTCGTGTTCGATCAGCAGCACGGTGACCTCGGCCGGCAGGGCCGCCACCGCGTCCAGGATGTCTTCACGCTCGCCTTCCGGCACGCCGGCCGCCGGCTCGTCGAGCAGCAGCACGCGCGGGCGGCAGGCGATCGCCGCCGCGATCTCCAGCAGGCGCTGCTTGCCATAGGGCAGGGACGCGGTCCGTTCGCCCATGACGTCGGTCAGGCGAAAGCGGTCGAGGATCTCGACGATGTCGTCGATGATCTGGGCCTCATGGCCGACGCCGCGCCAGAATTCATGCCCGCGCCCCTGGCGTTCCGCCACCGCCATGCCGATGGTCTCGAACGGCGTCATCGCGCCGAAGAGCTGGTTGATCTGGAAGGTGCGCACCAATCCCAGCCGCACGCGCCGGTCGGGCTTCATGCCGGTGATGTCGCGGCCTTCGAGCGTGATGCGGCCGGAGGTCGGGCGCAGCACGCCGGTGAGCAGGTTGATCAGCGTCGTCTTGCCGGCGCCGTTCGGTCCGATCAGCGCGTGGCGGTCGCCCTGCTCCAGCCGTATCGACACGTCGTTGGTCGCTGTGAGGCCGCCGAAAGTCTTGACCAGGCTGCTGGTCTCCAGCGCCACGGTCATTCGGCCGCGTGTCCCGGCTTGCGGCCCAGCAGCCGTTCCGCCAGCAGCACCGGCAGCCGGCCGAGGCGCTCGCGTCCGACCAGCACCATGGTGACCAGCAGCAACCCGATCCAGAATTCCCAATATTGCGGCGTGATATCGGACAGGATGTCGTGCATGACGTCGAAGGCCAGCGCGCCGATCAGCCCACCATAGAGATAGCCGGTGCCGCCGATCGTCAGCATCAGCAGCACATCGGCCGAGCGATGGAAGGCGAGCACGTCGAGCGAGGCGAATTGCGTCGTCTGGGCCAGCAATGCGCCGGCTGCCGCGGCATAGGCCGCCGACAGCGTATAGACCGCGATCAGGCGCCGGTTGACCGGCACGCCAATGGCGGCGGCGCGCAAGGGGTTGTCGCGGATCGCGCGCAGCGACCAGCCGAAGGGCGAATGCACGACGCGCCGGGCGATCAGGAACAGCACGAACAGCACGACCGAGCTGTAAGCCTGCGCCACGGCGCCGTAGATGTCGAAGTCGAAGCCCAGAAGCGGGCCCAGATTCATGCCCTCCAGGCCATCGGCGCCACCGGTGAGCCAGGTCACCTGGTTGGCGATCTCGTAGAGGATGAGGTTGACGCCCAGCGTCACCATCAGCCGGGTGAGGTCGGAGCCGCGCAGCACCAGGAAGCTGGTGGCGAAGCCCAGGACGGCGGTGAGGGCCACCGCGATGACCAGCCCGGCCAGCGGGTCGGTGACGCCATATTTGGTGATGATGCCGGCGGCATAGGCGCCGAAGCCGAAGAAGGCCGCGTGGCCGAGCGAGATGATGCCGGCATAGCCCAGGATCAGGTCGAGCGAGAGCGCGAACAACCCAAGGACCGCGATCTCGTTGATCAGCATGTGGCGGCTGGGCAGGAGGAACCAGGAGGCGGCCAGCGCCAGCCAGAATATGCCCTCCAGCAGTCGCCAGTGCGATAGCCGCCGATGCAGCCGGGCGGCCTGATTCCGGAACGCCTGAATATCGCTCGTTTCGTTGTTGCTCATTTCGTCGTCGCCCGGCCGAACAGGCCGTGGGGGCGCCAGATCAGCACGACCAGCATCACGGTGTAGATGATGAAGGCGCCGAATTGCGGGATGTAATACTTGCCCGCGACATCGGCGATGCCGAGCAGCAGCGAGGCCAGGAACGGCCCGGTGATCGACGAGGTGCCGCCGACGGTCACGACGATGAGGAAGTAGATCATGTATTTCAGCGGGAATGTCGGGTCGAGGCCGAGGATTTCCGCGCCGAGCGCTCCGCCCAACCCGGCCAGGCCCGAGCCCACGGCGAAGGTCAGCATGAACACCAGATTGACATTGATGCCGAGGCCGCGGGCTACGCGCCGATCATCGACCGCCGCACGCAACCGGCTGCCGAAGCGGGTGCGGGTCAGGATCGTCTGCAACGCGATGGCGGTGACGCCGCAGACGATGATGATCAGCAGGCGATAATAGCCGACGCTGACGCCAAGCACCTCGAACCGGTCCTTGAGGAAATCAGGCAGGTTGATGAATTGCTGGGAGGATCCGGCGAAGTATTCCACCGTCGCATCGGCCATGAAGATCAGGCCGATCGAGAACAGCACCTGGTCCAGAGGGTTCTTGGCGTAGATGTGGATGTAGAATAGCCGCTCCATCACCACGCCGATGATGGCGGTGGCGATGAAGGCGAGCGGCAGTCCGGCGAAGAAGGGCAGGCCCAGGTGGTTGACCATCACCACCGTCAGGTAGCCCCCGGCCATGGCGAAGGCGCCATGGGCGAGGTTGACCAGGTTCATGAGGCCCAGCGTCACCGCCAGGCCGCATGCCAGCACGAACAGCAGCATGCCGTAGGCGACACCATCAAAGAGATTGGTCAGCATGCGCGCCTGCCCTCAGTGCGTGCCCGGAAGGCTCACTTGCTGCCGTGGGCGGGGTCCTTGACGTTCGGAATGGTCTCGAACTCGATGTTCCAGAGCTGGCCGTCCTTCTTCTCGACCTTGCGGATATAGATGTTCTGCACGATGTCGCGTGTCGCCGGATCGATGCTGATCGGCCCGCGCGGGCTTTCCCAGCTCATCCCCTTCATGGCGGCGACGAGATCCGGGCCCTTGGCATCGCCCTTGGTCTTCTGCAGCGCCTTGTAGACCAGTGCCATGCCATCATAGCCGCCGACGGCCATGAAGTTCGGCCGCATGCCCTTGTTCGCCTTCTCGAAGGCCGCGACAAAGTCATGGTTCATCTTGGAATCATGCGCGGCCGAATAATGCTGCGACGAGACGACGCCGAGAGCCGCGTCGCCCATGTTGTTCAGCAGATCGTCATCGACCACGTCGCCGGGGCCGATCAGCTTGATCCCGGCCTTGTCCAGCCCGCGCTCGACGAATTGCTTCATGACGATCGAGCCGACGCCCGAGGGCACGAAGATGAAGACCGCATCGGGCTTGGCATCGGCGGCGCGCTGCAGGAAGGGCGCGAAGTCTGGGTTGGCGAGCGGCACGCGCAGCGCCGCCAGTACCTTGCCGCCGCCCTTCTCGAAGGGCTGCTTGAACCATTTCTCGGCGTCATAGCCGGGGCCGTAATCGGAGACGATGGTCACGACCTTCCTGATGCCGTTCTTCAGGCACCAGGCGGCGAGCGGCGATGTCGTCTGCGGCAGGGTCATCGAGGTGCGCAGGACGAAGGGCGAGGCCTCGGTGATCGAGGAGGTTCCGGCCGCCATCACGATCTCCGGCACCTTCGCCTGGGTCGCGATCGAGGCCGCCGCCATGGCGAGCGGCGTCAGGCCGAACCCCGCCAGCACCGCGACATGATCATTGACCACCAGTTCCTGCGACAGGCGCTTGGTGACATTGGGCACCGAACCGTCATCCTTCAGGATGACTTCGATCTTCTTGCCCGCGACCGTGTCGCCGTGCTGCTGCATGTAGAGCTTGACCGCGGCGTCGATCTGCTTGCCGGTCGAGGCGAAGGGGCCGGTCATCGGCAGGATCAGGCCGATCTTGACCGCATCCTCGGCCATGGCCGCACCGGATGCCGCCAGCATCAGCGCACCGGCCATCAACGTGCCGGTGAGGGCCGTACCGACAAAAAGCCTGATGGTTGCCCGCATGATGTTCTTCTCCCCGTTCTTTTCGTTATCGGATCTTTTCCCAGAAAAATGAAATTACCTGAGAGCGAGTGAATTCGCAAAACGCTATCGGTGTTTCCGTAGTGCGTCCCCGTCGAAAGGCGGCGGGCGGGAAAGTCCGGAACGCCAGATCTCGTCTGGTGCGTCCGAGTGTGGTTCGATAAGGATATGTCGGCGATTTTCGTGAC
>DATJJW010000200.1:0-14669 GCA_035491935.1 Allostellaceae bacterium
GCCGCCCGGACCTGGCCGCAGGGTACCGGCAAAGTTGGGGTCGTCGGGTTCTGCCTCGGCGGCCAATTGGCGGTGAAGGCGGGCCTCAAGGCCAGGGCCGATGCCGTGGTCTCGTTCTACGGTGTGCAGCTGGGCCAGAGCCTGGACGAGATCGCCGATTTGGGTTGCCCGGCGCAGTTCCATTACGGCGATGCCGACCAGCATGTGCCGGCCGAAACGCGGGCTGCCATCGACGGTCTGGCCAAGCGCCGCGCCAATATCACCAGCTTCACCTATCCGGGCGCCGTCCACGCCTTCTTCAACAGCTTCCGTCCGCAGGGCTTCGACCCTGCGGCATATGACCAGTCGCGCGCCCGCATGCTCGCCATGCTGCAAGAAGCGCTTCGCTGAAGGGAGGAAAACCCATGCAGACCCCGCCCAAGGATATCGTCGAGATCAAGCGTGAGGGTGCCGTGCTCGACATCCTGCTGACCGATCCAGATCACGGCAACCTCGTGTCGAACGAGGCAGGCGACAAGATCGTGGCGGCACTGGATGCACTCGACCCGGCAGTCAAGCTCATCCGCATCAGTTCGACCGGACATGATTTCTGCAAGGGCCGCATCTCGCCGATGCCGCCGCCGGGCTCGGTGGTGACCGGCCACGACATCCGGCGGCGGGTCGCCGATCCGGCGCTGCGCGTCTATGACGCGATCCGCCATGTGCCGGTGCCGGTGATGAGCGTCGTGCGTGGCGCCGCTGCCGGCTATGGCTGCGGGCTGGTCGCGGCCAGCGATATCGCGATCGCGGCCGAGGAGGCGGTGTTCCTGATCCCCGAGCTCGAACGCAACATCCCGCCGACTTTGGTGCTGACCGCGGCGCTCGGCCGCCTGCCGCACAAGGCGGCGGCCTGGATGGTGATGAGCCGTGAGCCGGTTTCCGCCAAACAGGCCTGCGATTGGGGGCTGGTTAGCAAGGTCGTGCCGATGGCGGGCCTCCAGACCGAGGTCGATGCCTTGAGTGCGACCATCACGGGCTACGCGCCGGAAGCGGTGGCGGCGGTCAAGGAATACCTGCTCTATGCCGCGGGGCTTTCGGGGGCGGCGGCGATCAGTCTCGCCGCCAATATCGCCGGCACCGCGCTTTCCGCGCGCTTCGCGGGCCCGCGCTGAATTATGCCGGACGACATGGCCCCGGTCCTCAAACGGATCGACCTCACCGTCAATGGCCGAAAGGTCTCGGCCGAAGTCGAGCCGCGCCTGCTGCTGGTCCAGTTCATCCGTGAGCATCTGCGGCTCACCGGCACCCATGTCGGCTGCGATACGACGCAATGCGGCGCCTGCACCGTGCATGTCGATGGCCGTTCGGTGAAGAGCTGCACCATGCTGGCGGTACAGGCGGCGGGCGCGACGGTCAGGACCATCGAGGATCTGGCCGACGGCGACGATCTGCATCCGATGCAGGCGGCGTTCCGCGAGCATCACGGGCTGCAATGCGGCTTCTGTACGCCCGGCATGATCATGAGCTCGGTGGCGCTGGTCGAGCGCAACCCCGATCCCTCGGAGCACGAGGTGCGCGACTGGCTCGAAGGCAATATCTGCCGCTGCACCGGCTACCAGAACATCGTCGATGCGGTGCTGGACGCAGCAAAGCACATGCGGGCCAAGTGACATGTACGCCTTCGACTATCAGCGCCCGAATTCGATCGAGGAGGCGGCCGAGATCCTGGCCGCCGACGAGGAGGCCCGGCCGCTTGCCGGCGGCATGACCCTGATCCCGACCTTGAAGCAGCGTCTGGCCCAGCCCACCATTCTGGTCGATCTCGGCGGCATCGAAGCCTTGCGCGGCGTCAGGGTCGAGGGCCGGACCGTCACCATCGGCGGCATGACTCGGCATGCCGATGTCGCGATGAACCAGGATCTCTTGAAGGTGCTGCCGGCACTGGCTGGGCTGGCCGAGGGCATCGGCGATCCGCATGTGCGCAATCGCGGCACCATCGGCGGCTCGATCGCCAATGCCGATCCGGCGGCCGATTATCCCTCCAGCGTGCTGGGGCTGAATGCCACCATCGTCACCAGCCGGCGCGAGATACCGGGCGACGCATTCTTCATCGACCTGTTCGAGACGGCGCTGGAGCCGGGCGAGATCCTGACCGCCGTGCGCTATCCGATCCCCGAACGCGCGGCCTATGTGAAATTCCCCAACCCCGCCTCGCGCTATGCCACGGTCGGCGTCTTCGTCGCCAAGACCGGCAAGGAGGTGAGGGTGGCGGTCACCGGGGCAGCTGGGTCGGTCTTTCGTATCGAAGAGATGGAGGCGGCCCTGGCCAGGCGCTTCGACCCTGCCGTCATCGACGGTATCGAAATCTCGCCCGACGGGCTCAATGACGATGTCCACGCTGCGGCCGACTACCGTGCCCACCTCATCAAGGTCATGGCGCGCCGTGCGGTGGCAGCTTGCCGATAATATCCTTTTCAGGCGTCCAGTGACTGCTCGTACAGCCGGATCAGGTCCTGGCGTGTCGCGATGTTGAGCTTCAGGAACGCGCGCTTGCGGAAGGTGACGATGCTGCTGGGCATCACGCCCAGCGTGCGGGCGATCTCCTTGGTCGAGCGGCCGAGCAGCAGCCCGGTGCAGACCTCGATTTCGCGGGCGCTCAACTGATCGTTGGCGTTGGCGAGCTGGCGCGCGACCGACGTATCCCCAGGCTTCAGATAGCGGCTGTCGTAGTTCGCCACCACCTGAGCATGCTTCCAGGCCAGGGTGGTCAGGAATTCGGCGGTGTCCTCCAGATTGCGCAGGCAGAAATCAGTGAAGGGTTGGGCATCCGGCGTGCGGTAGAGCCCGATCATGATCGCCTCGTCCTTGACCCGGCGGCAGACCAGCAGCCTTTCATGGACGTGAACCCGCTCATAGCAGAAGGTCCGATATTCCGAGGGCGGGATCGCGTCCCATGCCTGGCTGCGCAGCGTCATGTTCCAGTCGCCATCGGCCAGGACCGAGCGCATGGCGGGGTCGAGCTTCCAATAGCCATCGGCATAGCGCGCCGAGGCCCTGCGCGCGAAATCCCGATCCGTCACCATGTTGCCGCCGGCGAAGAGGTAACGGATGCGCTTTTGGGCATCGAGCCGGAAGACCGAGAACATATGCGCCGGCAGGACCGAGAGCACCGCCTGTCCGAAGGCGTCGGGAAAGCTTTCCTCGCCTAGCGTCTCCACCAGGGGCACATAGGTGCTGACATCATGATCGCCATAGGCGGTGTACCGAACTGCCGTGGCAAGCTGGCCCATCATACTTCCCCGTGTCGTGCCGTCCCGTTGCCTCCCGAGACGCCTTTTGCAACAAGAAAGTTACTGTGTTTCCTGAGTTGATTGCAAGAACTGGTCCGAGTGTTCTTCGTCATTCTGTCGCGACATATCAGTATATGGCAGAATAAACTAAGAAATCTTATCATATGTGACTGTCCTCGTCATAGAGTATCGTAAAATTATCCGACGAAAAACTTCAGGTTATTCAATGTTTTGGGTAACCCATTCTGGGAATGGCCTAAGTCTGCCGGGGAATGTGCCGAGCATCCGCCCGCAATTCTCGCGATATCTTCACGGCTCTATTTCAGTTTTCCGGAAGCGCGAAGGCAGTGCAGGATATGAAATACAATAAGATTGTACCATGTATAATTCGGATATTCCGATCCTCTTGGAAACAGGGGAAACCTCATATTTCCCGGCATCGTTATCTCCCTTGTCCACACACGAGGAGGACAGACGGGGAGGGGCGCATCCGCTAGTCTCGATGTTCAATGGCGCTCCGGCTGTCCTGCCGGCGCGTCTTGGCAAGACGACCTTGAAGTCGCATCGGTCCGATGAGGCCGTACACATAACCGGGGAGGTAGAATGTCAGGCAAAGTCATCGATGTGGAGCGCCTGATCGAGAACAAGCCATTCGGCAGGTTTCACGTCCAGATCGTCGTGCTGTGTTTCCTGATGATGCTGATCGACGGCTTCGATATCAGTATCGGCGCCTTTGCCGGGCCGGGACTCCTCAAGCAATTCGGCATTTCGCACGCGACCTTGGGTGCGTTCTTCAGCGCAGCGCTGTTTGCCGGCCTGGTCGGGACGCCGTTCTTCGGCATGCTGGCCGACCGGTATGGACGCAAGAAGATCATCACCTGGGGCGCCATCTTCTTCGGTATCTTCACCTGGGCCTCCGTCATCGCGGCCAACTTCCAGCAGATGATCGTGCTGCGCTTTATCGCCAGCATGGGCGTTGCCGGCATCATGCCGATCTGCGTGGCCCTGGCCTCGGAATTCGCGCCCCGCCATATCCGCGCGCGTATGGTGACCTGCATGTTCGTCGGCGCGACCTTGGGCGGGGTCGTCTCCGGTCTCGTATCGGTCCGCTTTACAAGCGTATACGGTTGGCAGATCCTGTTCTGGATCTCCGGCGTGGTGCCGATCCTGCTGGCCTTCGTCCTCATGGCCTGGCTGCCCGAATCCCTGCACTACCTTATTCGCCGCAACCTGCATCGCGATCGGATCGTCAAGACATTGCGGTGGATGGAGCCTACCCTCGCCGTCGACGAAAATGACACCTTCGTCGTCTCGGAATACAAGAAGCACGAGGTAAGGGTCTCGGCTTTGTTCGCCGGCCGGCTGGCCATTCTGACGCCGCTCATCTGGGCCGCCAATGTCTGCTCGCTGCTGGTCTTCTATTTCGCCAATTCTTGGCTGCCGATCACCCTTGGCAGCTCGAGCCTGGGCACAGCCAACGCGGCCATTGCCACAACCCTGTTCATCATCGGCGGCTCGGTCGGCGGCGTGACGGTCTCCCTGCCGCTCGACAAGTTCGGCTTCCTGCCGGTGCCGATCCTGTTCGCCTGCGCCATTCCGGCCCTGATCGCGATCGGCACGCCCGGCCTCGCGCCTGGTGCGCTTCTGGCCATTATCATCTTGGCGGGCTTTCTCCTCTATGGCGTCCAGTACGGGCTGATCGCCATGGAGGGGCCGTTATTCCCGCCACCCGTGCGCGGCCGAGGCGTCGGCTTCTGCTTCGCCATCGCCCGGCTTGGCGCCATGATCGGCCCGGCGGTCGGTGGCGTGCTCATCAGCCAGCATATGCCGCTGCAGAAGATGTTCTTCTTCTTCGCCATCCCGCTCGCTGTCGGCTGCGTCATCACCGCGATCATCACGCCGCTTTATCGTCGGCAGGTCCTGGATGCGCAACAGGCCGTGGGCGAGGCGGAAATCGTCAGGGTGGCCAGTAGCGCCGTGCCCTGAGGTTGTGAAGAAGCTGACGGCTCGATCTTCTGAGGTGAAGCCATGGTGTCCCTGTCCTCTCACGACGGGGACGCCATGGTTCTCGCGCCTGCACTAGGCTCGCGAAGCTGTTTGTAAGGGATCGACCATCATGTTGACGCGTCCGAAGATCAACGGCCTCTACCACTTCGCCTATCCCTGCCGGGATGCGGAGGAGACGCGGGTTTTCTACGAAGATCTCCTTCTGCTGCCGCTCGTCCACTGCATGCGGGTCGAGGCCGTGCCCAGTTCGGGCGAGGCGGGTCCGTACGCCCATATCTTCTTCGAGATGGCCGACAACTCCTACATCGCCTTCTTCGATCTGGGTTCCAACGAGATGCCGGCGCCGTCGCCCAATACGCCGTCCTGGGTCCAGCACCTGGCGCTCGAAGTCGACACGACCGACGAGGTGATGGCCTACAAGAAGCGGCTGGAAGCGGCCGGGGTCGAGGTGCGCGGTCTGGTCGACCACGAATTCATCAAATCGATCTACTTCTTCGATCCGAACGGGCTGCGGTTGGAGATCACGACCCGGACCGAACCGCCGGGATTCATCGAGACGGCCGCCCGCGAGGCCCATGCCCAACTGGCCGAGTGGGGCCGGGAGAAGGCGGCCAAGCTGGCCCATCAACATTGAGCCAACGGGAAGACGTATCGATGTCGGTGACCAAGCATGCCTGGGATCGCATCCCGGTCGTCCTGAGCTTTTCCGAGCAGGTCAAGATGACCGAGACCTATGGTTTCGTCGGCAGCCAGGGCAAGACGGTGCTGGAAGGCCAGCTCCTGCTGCCGCGGGAGGTGAAGTCCAGGACGCTCTATCTCTTCATGCATCCGACCTCGACCTTGCAGCTCCTGCCGATGCCGACGGCGTTGGCCGATGCGGGCTTGCATGTCCTGTGTGCGGCCAGCCGCTATCCGAAGAACGACAGCGCGCTGATCATGGAGAAGGTCGTCTATGACCTTGGCGCCTACATCCGCCATGCCCGCGAAACGCTGGGCTACGAGAAGGTGGTGCTGGTCGGCTGGTCCGGTGGCGGCTCGCTGTCGCTGTTCTACCAGGCCCAGGCCGAGCATCCGACCATCACCCAGACGCCGGCCGGCGATCCCTATGATCTGACGACGGCGGATCTGCCGCGTGCTGACGGCATCATCTTCATCGCTGCGCATCTTTCCCGCGCCGAGACCTTGACGGAGTGGCTCGACCCCTCGGTCAAGAATGAGCTCGATCCGGATGTGCGCGATCTGGAATTCGACATCTACAGCCCGCTCTGCCCGAACAAGCCGCCATTCGCCGCCGATTTCATCGCCGCGTTTCGCAAGGCGCAGATTGCGCGTAATGCCCGGATCACCGCCTGGGCGCAGGATCTCCTGGAGCGGCTGAGGAAACGCGAGGATGGCGAGATCGAGCGCGCCTTCGTCACCCATCGCACCATGTGCGACGTGCGCTGGATCGATCAGAGCGTCGATCCCAACGGCCGTCAGCCGAATTGGTGCTATATGGGCGATCCGCGAACCGTCAATGTCGGGCCGGTGGGCCTGGCACGTTTCTCGACCTTGCGCTCCTGGCTCTCGCAATGGTCGTTCGAGCTGTCGAATGCGAAGGGGCCGATGAACGCAGCGCGCATTCGGGAAACGCCCGTGCTGCAGATCGAGAACGCGGCCGACGATGCGGTGCCGGCAACGCATAACCCGACGATCCGCGACGCGCTCGCCACCCCGGACAAGCAATTCATCAGTATCGAGGGGGCGACCCATTACTATCTCGGCCAGCCCGAGCAACTGGCGATTTGCATCGAGACGGTCAGGAATTGGAGCCAAGCCAAGGGGTTCCTGTAGACGAAAGGACGGGTCATGACCGGATATCTAAGTGGCTTCGGCGGACATTTCGCGACCGAGGCAGTGACCGGTGCCTTGCCGATCGGCCGCAACAACCCGCAGAAGGTTCCGTTCGGGCTCTACGCCGAGCAGCTGTCGGGCACGGCCTTCACCGCGCCGCGGGCCGAGAACCGCCGAAGCTGGCTCTATCGGCTGCGCCCGACCGCCAATCATCGGCCGTATCATCCTTACGGCGGGGCCTCGCTCCTGTGTTCAGGCCCCTTCGATGACGTGGCACCCGAGCCCAACCGCCTGCGCTGGGACCCGCTGCCGCTGCCGGAAGCGCCGACGGATTTCGTCGACGGTCTGGTGACCTATGGTGGCAACGGCGATGCCGGCCAGGGGACGGGCATCGGCATCCACCTCTATGCCGCCAACCGCTCCATGACCGACCGCGTCTTCGTCGATGCCGATGGCGAGCTACTGATTGTGCCGCAGCAAGGGCGGCTTCGGCTGGTGACGGAGTTCGGGCTGATCGAGGCGGCGCCCCTGCAGATCGTCGTCGTGCCGCGCGGCGTCCGGTTTCGTGTCGAATTGCCGGACGGCGCGGCGCGCGGCTATGTCTGCGAGAATTATGGCACGCTGTTCCGCCTGCCCGAGCTCGGGCCGATCGGCGCCAACGGCCTTGCCAATCCACGCGATTTCGAAAGCCCTGCCGCCTGGTTCGAGGATGTCGAACAGCCGGTCGAAGTGGTGCAGAAATTCCAGGGCCGGCTTTGGGCGACCGAACTCGATCACTCGCCGCTCGACATCGTCGCCTGGCACGGCAATCTGACGCCCTATCGCTATGATCTCGGCCGTTTCAGCGTCGTGAACACCGTGAGCTTCGACCATCCGGATCCGTCGATCTTCACGGTGCTGACCTCGCCCAGCGAGGTGCCCGGGACCGCCAATTGCGATTTCGTGATCTTCCCGCCTCGCTGGATGGTGGCCGAAGACACCTTCCGTCCACCCTGGTTCCACCGCAACGTCATGAGCGAGTTCATGGGCCTCGTCCATGGCAGCTACGACGCCAAGGAAGGCGGCTTCGCACCGGGGGGTGCTTCGCTGCACAATCAGATGAGCGGGCATGGTCCGGACCATGCTAGTTACGAAAGGGCTGTCGACGCGACGCTCAAGCCGCACAAGATCGAGGATACGATGGCATTCATGTTCGAGACCCGCTGGGTCGTCCGGCCAACCGACTGGGCCATGCGGACGCCATTGATGCAGCGGGACTACGACGAGGTGTGGCAGGGCTTCGCCAAGGCTGTGCTGCCATGAGCACCACGATCGACGCGACACATGATCTCCAGCGGCGCAGCTGGGTCGAGAGCGCCAATGGCCACGCGGAATTCCCGATACAGAATCTGCCTTTGGGCATCTTTTCCACGCCGGGTCTGGACAAGCGGGCAGGGGTCGCGATCGGCGATGCGATACTCGACCTCAAGGCCGCCATCGCCGCCCAGCTCCTGCCGGAGGACGCAGCACCGCTCCTCGCCGGCGACACGCTGAACGCGCTGCTGGGCGCGCCATCGACCCGCGCGGCACTGCGCCAGCGCGTGTCGATGCTGCTCTCGGATGGGACCCGACGTCATGCGGTCGAGCCGCTGCTTCATCCGATAGCGGATTGCACGTTGCATCTGCCGGCTGCGATCGGCGACTACACCGATTTCTATGCCGGCATCCATCACGCGGTGAATGTCGGGCGGCAGTTCCGGCCGGATAATCCATTGCTGCCGAACTATAAATACGTGCCGATCGGTTATCACGGCCGCGCCTCTTCAATCCGGCCCTCGGGCGTCGAGGTCATCCGGCCGCACGGCCAGCGCAAGCCGCCCCAGTCGGAGGTGCCGGTCTTTGGACCGACACAGCGCCTGGACTACGAGTTGGAGCTCGGCATCTGGATCGGCCCCGGCAACGAACTGGGCCGGTCGGTGCCGATCGGGCGAGCTGGCGAGCATATCGCCGGGCTCTGCCTTTTGAATGACTGGTCGGCACGCGAGCTGCAGGCCTGGGAATACCAGCCGCTCGGCCCCTTCCTCGCCAAGAATTTCCATACGACCATTTCGCCCTGGGTGGTGACGGCGGAAGCGCTGGCGCCGTTCCGCATCGCTCAGCCGGCCCGGCCGGCGGGCGATCCGCAGCCTCTGCCTTATCTCTGGGACGAGGCCGACCAGCGCGCGGGCGCCTTCTCGATCGCGTTGCGCGTCGAACTCACCACGGCGGCCATGCGGGCGACGGCCATGGCGCCGGTAAGCCTATCCCTGTCGAGGGCCGATGCCATGTATTGGACGGCGGCGCAAATGGTGGCGCATCACGCGTCCGGCGGCTGCGACCTCAGGCCTGGCGATCTTCTGGGCTCGGGCACGCTCTCGATCGAGGACGCCTCGGGCCTCGGCAGCCTTCTGGAACTCACCCAGGGCGGTAAGCTGCCCATCGAGCTGCCGAACGGCGAGCGTCGGACCTTCCTGGAGGATGGCGACGAGGTGACCTTTTCCGGACACGCCAACGCCGAGGGCTTCGTCCCGATTGGCTTCGGTACCGCCCGCGCCCGGATCGCCGCCGCTCGTCCTTAGACCGAAGACATCACGGGCCGAGCCAGCGCAGCCTTAGCCCACTTTGCTGGCGGTGGGATTTGATAAAGGCGATGGCCATGCGCAAGTCGAGCGGTTCCGGCGCGGCATCTTCGCCGGGGATCGCCGCGAGCGCGGCGTGATAGCGCGCATAGGTGGAGAAATGCGCGGGATAGGTACGTTCGTTCACGCCAAGGAGGGTACCGGCCCCCACCGCCCGTTCCAGTATTTTCCGCCAGGCTTCGATCGGCGGCAGTCCAATCGCATCGGCGCCATGGGCGAACAATGTCATGTGGATGTCGTCGAAGGCCGGAGAGTGATCGAGATAGGCGCTGACCGCCTCCAAGGAAGGGGTCATGTTGAAGACCATCCAGAAGGGGACCGCCTCCAGGCCGAGGGTCCGATAGGGATCGAGCAGCACGAAACTGTCGACGAGCAGGCGACGCACCTTGCTGCCGCGCTGCCGGAGCCACTCGTGATAGAGGTCCGCTATGACCGGGCTCGGAACGGCGGGATCGTCGAATTCCAGGGCCGCCATCCCGAAGCCACGTTGCGTCAAGGCGGCGAGATCCTGACGTATTTCCGGCGCGAAACCCCATTCCGCTTCGGGACTGAAATCATCCGGCTTCGGCGGGTGCCATTGCCGCCGGGTATCACCTCTGGCGGCAAAAAATCCGGCAACACGCGAACCGCCCGAGAAATACTCCTCGATCGAAACGCCGCCATTGGCGCCGAACTGGAAGACGTGGCGTTCTCCAAGCCTTGTGACGGGCCAGTGTTGGGTGCAATCGGCGATCAGGATGGCGCCGCCGGGTAAAAGGCTCTCTTCAATGAAGTTCCAGTAGGCAGACGGCAGGCCGCGATACTTCCAACGGAAATAGGTGATGTAGCCCAGCATCAGGCGGTGCTGGTTGGGATCGTGCATGTGGTGCAGATCGACCCGCGGATTAGCATCGAGAAAACGGCGCGCAGCCGGTCCCGCCGCTTTCATCGCCGCCATGGGCTCGTCGGGGTCTATGCCCTTTTGCTGGATCAGGGTCAGAAAGGTCTGCGGCAGCCACGGAATGCCGAGAGCCGCGGCGAGATGGAGGAGCGCGCCATTGGCCGAGCCGATCATGATGGCGGGGTAGTGGCGGCGGGGGTATAGGCCGGCCACCCATCGGGCGACCGCATCGGTATCGACCGTGCCGGCCTGCTCCGGTCTCAGCCCTTCTTCGGCGCCCAGCCTGGCGAACAGGTCTTGGCGCCATCGGCGTGGCAGGTAATCGGCCATGCCCAGCAGCCGCATGGAGCGTGGCTGCCCGAGGCGTGGGAATGAACGGCCGTGCAGACAGTTGGCCAGCGCCTGCACCATGCCGGCGGCCGAGTCGAATTTGGCGAGCCCCGGTGGCGGTGCGGGCAGCATGTGATCGCCTCCACGGCATTAACCATGGCAGAACTACCGCCTCGACCACTGGTTCCGCCATCAGGGATGCCGAGGCTGGAAGAAGCCATCATGATAAGATCGCGGGAGGCGGGGAAGATGACAAGCGTTGTCGTGCTGCCGAGCACGCGGTCTCGATCGGATCGAGCCGGGACGGCGCCGCGACATGGGCCTGCCGGGTAGGATCGGTGCCTCCGGCCGCCGGAGCCACTCAGAAATTCGGCCACAACCCAGGCGTCGCCACCTCCAGCGAATGACCATCGGGATCGCGGAAATAAAGGCTCACGCCACCGCGCGGCCACGTCACCCGGCTTTCGACGGCGATATCGAGTCTGGCCAAATGATCGGACCACGCGTCTAACGCATCCATTGCGATACCGAAGCACAAATGTTGTTGGCCATGGGCATCATGGGGCGGGATGACGCCGCCCGGCGTCTCGCTGGGCCGGGCGGACTTGCCCCGGGCGAAGAGCAGCACGACGCCACTGGCCGGCGCGCCGAGCGCCACCATCCGGCCGTCTGCGATGAATACGTCGAAGCCGAATACCTGCTGGTAGAACGCCTGCGATCGCTCAAGATCCTCTACATAGAGCGACGTTTCCAGGATATGGCTGATGCGTGGTGGCATAAGGCTCCGAACTCCGCCCCCGAGGTTCACCGGCCTGCGCTGGGCAAGCCTGCCGGTGTGGCGCGGCTGCTCAGTGATTCAACGCACGCGGTCAGGGATTCGATCAGTCGAGCAGCAGAAAATCCTCCGCCGCCGGCTAAGCCGGTCCGGAAGATCGAGACCGTCGCCGAGAGGACGTCTCCTGACCGATCCAGGCGAGCGAAGCGCTGCAGGAATAACCTAGGTGAAAGACAATCGAACCCCGTCTCTCCAGAATAGTCGGCGCCTTGGATCATCCAAGGCCCTAGGAGAAGGGGAGCGTCTCATGAATGCCAAGGAATGCATGAGCAAGGACGTCCAGATGGTGACGCCCGATCAGACCATCGCCGATGCCGCCCGCGCCATGAAGAATATCGATGCCGGGTTCCTGCCGGTCAGGGAGAATGACCGGCTGGTCGGCATGATCACGGACCGCGACATCGCGCTGCGCGCCGTGGCGGAGGACAAGGGGCCGGATACGCCCATTCGCGAGGTGATGAGCGGCAAGGTGCTCTATTGCTTCGAGGACGAGGATCTGGACGACGTCGCGGTCAAGTTCAGCGAACTCCAGGTTCGCCGCATGCCGGTGCTGAACCGGGACAAGAGATTGGTCGGCATCATTTCGCTTGCCGATATCTCGCGATCCGATGGCGATGGACAACGCAGTGCCGCGGCCCTTGGCGGCATTTCCCGAGGCGGCACCGGCGCGCGGCCAGCGCATTGACTTTCGAGGGGCGCGCAACCGGCATGCGCCGGATGGCCCAATGCTGGCTTGGATATCCTATACTCGCCTGAGCATGGTGACATGAGCCGCAGGTGGCGACGATGGCGCAGCGCGCTCTTCCATATCGTGACCGGCACGACGCGGGAAAACAATTGGCGGATCGGCTATCGCATTATGCGAGCGCCGATACGGTGGTCCTCGCCATACCCCGTGGGGGTGTGCCGGTCGGCTTTGAGATCGCCAGGCGCCGGAACCTGCGGCTGGACCTGTTGATGGCGCGCAAGCTCGGGGCGCCCGGCAATCCCGAACTGGGGCTTGGTGCGGTGGTCGATAGCAACCCGCCGCAAATGGTGCTGGATTCGCATACCCTCAAGTTGATCGACCCGTCGCCCGACTATATCGAAACCGAAAAAAAGCGGCAGCTTGAGGAAATCGCCAGAAGACGAAAGGCGTATATGGGCGATCGCCCTGCCTTGCGGGTGCAGGGAAGCACCGCGATCGTCGTGGATGACGGCATTGCGACCGGCAGCACGATGAAGGTCGCGTTGAAGGCGCTTCGCCTGGCCGGCGCCAGCCGATTGGTCGTGGCGGTGCCGGTTGGTCCCTATGACGTGATCGAGACGTTGCGCCGATCGGCCGAGGTCGTATGCCTGGACACGCCGCCGGATTTCCATGCCGTCAGCATGCACTATCGGAATTTCGATCAGATAACGGATGAAGAGGTGGTCGAATTGCTGCGGTGCGCCCGAGCCTTCGGCGGCGCCGAGGGCGCATCCTAGATATCCAAAGCGCTGCCGACGATCGCTAGAGCGGCGCGGGCTCGGGCGGGACGACGGGAATCTCGCGCCCCGGCAAATGAGGCGCATCGGTATCGGGATCCGGCTCAACCGGCTCGACATCGGGATCTGGAGGTTGCGGCAGGTCCGGATCTTCCGGCACGTCGATTTCCGGGCCGGGTGGCCCCGGCGGGCCGATATCGGGAAGGTCCGGCCTGGGTGGCGGTGCTTCGCCGGGCGGGGTAGGGATGCCCAGGACCATGCCCGCGATGATGAAGCGGGCCCTATCAAGCTGCATATGATGCTCCCTGGCGCCCAATGCTCTTTGGCGCCGCGATGGTCTGAAACGACCGCGTCCTTCAGCTCGGATCGGGAGCATCCCCCAGCCGCGTCTGGTCTTGCACCTGCGTTTCAGGACGGTCGCTCCCTCTGGAGAGCTCCTCATGAACGACCCCTTTGGCGTCCTCATACAGGAGTGCTTCGTCGCTACCGGCCACCTGCTGCTCGGCGGCAGCGAGCCTGACGGCGGCGGCGGCTTCGTCATGGGTGCGGTAGGTCTCGGAATAGCTGTCGCCGACGCGATATGCCCAACCCCCGTCATGTTCGACGATTTCGTAGATGACATTCGTCATGGCCATCATCCTTCCAACAGGCCCTCCTTCAAAGCATAAGCAGGGTTATCGGTTCCGATGGTGAGGCGAGTCGCTGGCCTCAATCGACATGCCTCCTCAGCACCGCCGGCCACAGCCTGTTGCGTCGCGGCCTGGCCGTCTTCGCCGTCGCCTCCGTTCCGACGTGAGGTATGAAGAGCGAACCTTATCCGGCCGGTCGGCGTTGCCTTTAAGTCGGATGGAGGACGTTATGGCCACTGTAAGAAACAAGCGGGAAAATGCGAAGGCCGGACCGGACACCACGAAAGGACGTATTAAGACCCTCGTAGAGCGTCGGGAGAACGACGCCCATGAAAGCGGCGCCCTGACGAAGGCCTTCGCGAACGCTGCCGTCTGGACTTCGAAACAATGCGGCAAGGCATCGACCTTCGCGGCCGCTGCCGCCATCATCGTCTTTTGGGCCATCACCGGTCCGCTCTTCCATTTCTCCGACACCTGGCAACTGGTGGTGAATACCGGGACCACGATCGTGACGTTCCTGATGGTGTTCCTGATCCAGAACACGCAGAACCGCGACATGGCGGCGCTGCATCTCAAGCTCGACGAGCTGATCCGCGTCAACGAACTGGCCCGCAACATCATGCTCAATATGGAAGACATGACCGAAGAGGAGCTGGATGCGGTCAAGAAGACCTTTGCGCGTATTGCCGGAGATGAGGCCCAGCCCCGGAAAGCCGGCTGACGTGTCGGCGCCCGATTTCATATTCGATGACCTCGGTAGCCGCC
>DATJJW010000201.1:0-31002 GCA_035491935.1 Allostellaceae bacterium
CTCGACATTCTTGCCGGTACGGATGTCGTAATCCCATTTGACATAGGACCGGATGATGCCGCCCTGGTCGAAAACGTCCTGCATGAACATCGCCGACCGGTTGCGCGAACCGGGCAACTCCCCCTCGATAGTGTAGGGGGTGAGGCCGGCGAAGATGAACACCGGCACGCGGCCGTGGAAGGCATTGCTCATGGTGCCGCCCATGTTCTGCGTGCCGACATCGACATGGACGAACACGGCCTGCGGCTTGCCGGTCATCTGCGCATGGCCGTGGGCCGCGGCCAGCGCCACCCCTTCATGCGGGCACAGGATCAGCTCGAAGACCTTCCGTCCTTCGCCGGCGGCGCGCGCCAGGCTCTCGATGATGCCCGCATGATCGCTGCCGAGATTGCCGAAGATATGGGTGACGCCGGCCTTGTGCAGGGCGGCGAGCAGCGCGTCGGCGGTGCTGTAGCGATTGGATTTGGGGGCGTCCGTCATGAAGCCTTCCTGTCGAGATTATTTATTGGGCCGCGTCGGCCGGGCGATTGTCGTACGGCACCATACGACTGTCTGGCTCCGGACGCCAGAGCACGCTTCCGTTGATGTCCCCGACACGGGTGCAACCGGTATAGGCCATGGTGCGCCTGAATTCCTCGCGCAGCATGGCCAAGACCTTCGCGACGCCGGCCTCGCCGCCCACGGAAACGCCATAAAGCATGGCGCGGCCGGCCATGACCGCATCGGCGCCCAGCGCCAGGCATTTGACGATGTCGCTGCCGCGGCGGATGCCCGAATCGACGATCACCGTGGCCTGGCCGGCGACTGCGCGCGCGATACCCGGCAGCACCTCCAGGGTCGAGGGCGCGCTGTCCATGCTGCGTCCGCCATGGTTGGAGACGACGATGCCGTCGACCCCGTGTTCGACCGCGGCGGCGGCATCGTCCGGATGCATGATGCCCTTGATCACCAGCTTGCCGGGCCAGGCGTCGCGCAGTCGTTTCACGTCGTCCCAGCCGAGCTTGTCGGCCTGCATCGCCTTGGCATTGGCCGCCGCGCTGGTGAATTTATCCTGGTACTTGTCCGGGTAGTTGATGTGGCGCGGCATGCCGGTGGTGGCGAGGTAGCGTGCCAACACCGTCGCCAGCCATTCCGGATGCAGCAGGGCGTCGATAGTGTTGCGGGCGTTGAATTTATAGGGGCTGGAGAAGCCGTTGCGCTTGTCGTGCTCGCGGTTGGGCCGGATCGGGATGTCGACGGTCCAGACCAGCGTCTCGAAGCCGGCCGCCGCTGCCCGGCCCACCAGCTCGTATGACAGCTCCTTCTCGCGCCACATATAGAGTTGGAACCAGGGCTGGGCACCGGGGATCGCCGCCACTTTCTCCATCGGTGTGTTGGCCGGGGTAGCGAGCGTGCAGGGGATGCGTGCAGCGGCCGCGGCCCGGGCGATCTCATATTCGCCCTCATACCAGCACAGGCCCGCGACGCCGGTCGGTGCCACGATGAGCGGCATGGCGGCAGGCTTGCCGAAGATCGTCGTCGAGAGATCGATGTCGGAGACGTCACGCAGCACTCGATGCAGCAGCTTGGTACGTTCGATCACTTGGCGATTGTTGGTGAGCGCCACCAGATCTTCGGTGCCGTAATCGATATAGTCGAAAACACCCTTGGGCAGGCGCCGGCGCGCCGCCAGCCGCAGATCATGGATGCTGTAGCAGTGGTCGAGGCGCGCCATGGTCGACTCCGTCAGCAGACATCGAGCGGCGCGTTCAGCACGACACCTTGCGGCAGCAGCCCGCGGCGATGGCCGTTGCGCTGGTCGGGCGGGATCGGCCGGTTGCCGGGATCTTCCAGCCATAGCCGGAGCAGGTGCCGCTTGCGCGACGACTCCGGCCAATCCTCGTATTCGCGACGTGTGTGCAGCGCCACGTAATTGTTGAGGAACTGCACGTCGCCCGGCAGGAAGGGGATGTCGACCAGGCTTTCCTCGGCCACCTGGCGGTAGAACTCGATCGCCTCCCTTTGCGCCGGCGTGAAGGGTGGCACGCCCGGCAGGCCTTGCGCCTTGTCGATCGCGGATCCAGCGCCGACCGCGCTGAAATACCCATCCCAGAAGGAGAAGATCGGCTGTTTGAAGAACGGCTCCTCGTCCGGATTCACGTCGCCCTTTTTCGAGCGGTAGAAGTCGCTGACCAGCGCCTCGGCCAAATCAGGTCGTTCGCGCAGGATGCGGTTGTAGACCGTGA
This sequence comes from Allostellaceae bacterium, assembly GCA_035491935.1. GTDB lineage: Bacteria > Pseudomonadota > Alphaproteobacteria > ATCC43930 > CGMCC-115725 > DATJJW01. Next base: position 2,226 of record DATJJW010000201.1, read on the forward strand.
TCGAACTGGCGACGCAGCTCGCCCCGCCGGATTTCGCCGTCTGCAGGCATAAGAGCCCGACATAGTCGCAAGGATCGGCATGGATACGCATCTCCGCGCGGGTGTAGTAGCCGCGCGTCTTGGGATCGGCATAGTCGCCACCGAGATCCTTCACATGGCCGAGGATGTGGCCCTTCATGTTCTGCGCCATCGGCCGGCCGAGATAGCTGCCCAGACCGAGATAGCCCATGGCACTGCCTTCGCGGTCGAGCTGGTCCACCGGAAATCCGCGCAGCATGGCCAAGCCGCGGCCATGGCGCAGTTCGTCGCGCACGTCGTCCATGATCGTGGCCAAGGCGCCATGGATGCGGAAATTGTCGCTCGACACCTGGGCTGCTGGCACGCCCCTGGCGCGGGTCGCTGCCACGGCGTCGATCAGCGCCTGACGATCATTGTCGCTGAAGTGATAGCTGAAATTTTCGACTGGCCCCAGGCTCTCGCGGGTCCATTCCGCGGGATCGACCACGGGTTGCATCGATGCCGCAGGCTGCCGCGTACCGCGGACGGCTCTGGAGAAAATCGACATGGTCACCTCGTCGCAGGATTGATGGCCGCCTTGGGGCTAACCATCGAACTTGGCGGCGAGTGTGCGTGCGCCAGCCAGCCGCAACCAGCGCAATCTGCTTAAAGTGGTTTCGAATCTATTTATGAGAGGCTTATCGAAATCCGCCATCCGATGGATGGGACGCCCGGCAACGGGGCCGGGACGGTCCGAAATCGATCGCGATGCCGGCATGGTCGCTGGGGGCTATGCCGTCCGTCGTCTCGCTCAGGACGAGCCGGACATCGTCGACCTGCGGCGACCATCCGGCAGCCATGACGTGATCGATGCAGCGGCCTTCGCAGGTCGGCGCTGCCGGCACGCCGGCCAGTATGCGGCAATCGGTCAGCGGCAGGCCATCGAACAGCGCGGCATCCGGTGTCGCATTGAAGTCGCCGCCCAGCAGCGCCGGACCGATTTGGATCCGGCCGAGGATCGTCTCGAGCTGGGCGCGGCGCAGCACCTCGTCGTCGATCAAATGCGTGAGGTGCAGGCTGACGCATTCCATGGCGCCGATGCGCGCCGAGAGCGCCGCCCGTTCGCCGTCCTGGGGATTGCTTGGCAGCATGATCGTCCGGCTCGCCAGGATCGGCAGCCGCGACAGGATGGCGACGCCGGAGGTGCAGTCGATTTCCCGGCCTTCGACTTCGCGCAGCTTGCGCCGGCCATGCCAGGCGATATGGTCCATCCCCAGCGTTTCGGCGAGACAGGCCGCCGTGTCCAGACGCGCTTCCGGCGCGCGCAGGCACTCCTGCAGTAGCACGATGTCGGGATCCTCGGCCGTCAGCCCCTCCGCCATCGCAATAAGCCGGCGATGATAGGCCCCGTCACCCTTCCACGTGTTGAGTGTGACGAGACGCATCTGCCCTACCGCGACGGTCTAAGCCGTCTGTCGGCAAGCAGCACCGGCGCGCCCTTGGCAAAGACGCCGGCAATGCGCGGGCTCCCGCCCCCGGCATCGATCGCGACCAAATCGGCGCGCTTGCCCTCGGCGATCATGCCGCGATCGCTGAGCCCGACCATCTCGGCCGGCTTGGCCGAGATCAGGTTCCAGGCCTCGGCCAGCGAGCAGATGCCGTCATTGGCCAGGCGGAAGGCAGCGTGCAGCATCGAGGGGTAGTAATAGTCGGAGGTCAGCACGGCACACATGCCGTCGCGGATCATGGCGCTGGCCGAGAGGCCGTTGGTGTGGCTGCCGCCGCGTACGACGTTGGGCGCGCCCATGATGACGGCGTTTCCGCGCGCCCTGGCCGTATCGGCGGTTTCGCGATTGAGCGGGAACTCGCAGAGCCGACAGCCGAGATCGGCATAGCCGTCGTGCTTGGCCGGCGTGTCATCGTCATGGGAAGCCATGGCGACGCCGGCTTTGCGTGCCGCTGCGGCCAGGCGTTCGATCGAGCCCGGCACCGCGTTGCCCTTGGCGTCGATCGCCTGGACCAGCTCCAGGAAGGCCGCGGGTGGGATACCGGCCCGGCCGGCATAAGCGCCCAGCTTCTCGGGATTCTGCACATCGCGCTTGATCATCCAGAGATGATCGTTGAAGGCGAGCAGATCGATCTTGCCTTGGGATAGCCACCCGAGCACATCGGCCTCGCCCGCCACATTGTGCACCTCCTGGCGCAGATGCACGCGGCCGTCGCACAGCATCTGCGGCTTCAGCCGCGCCATCGCCTCGATGAAGACGAAGGCGGCGTCGCGCCCGCGCAGGCCCGGCTCCCAGGAATATGTCAGGCCATAGAAGGCGGTGGTGATACCGTTGGCGATCAGCTGCCGATCGGTATCGATCAGCGCCATGTCCATCGGGAAATTGACCTTCGGACGCGGCATGACCTGGCGCTCGAAGGCGTCGCCATGGAGATCGACCAGACCTGGCATCAGCAGCATGCCATCGAGGTCCCAGATTTCGGCTTCCGGATCGGCGCCGGCGGCGATCTCGCGGATCAGCCCATCCGCGACCAGAATGTCGGTCTGGGCGAAACGATTATCGGCCAACAGCACCTGGCCGTTACGCAGCAATATCTTCGAAGTCATCTAGGCGACCAGTTTACGCAGATAGGCGGACAACCGCTCCGCCATCATGACCATCAGGAAGGTCACGATCAGCAGCAGAGAGACGGTCTGGTATTGGAACAGGTTCATCGCAGTCAACAGCTGGAAGCCGATGCCGCCGGCACCGACGAAACCCAGCACCAGCGAGGCGCGGATATTCTCATCGAGCCGATAGAGGCTGATGCCGAGCAGCGAGGGCAGGGTGCTCGGCACCACTGCATGGGTGAAGATCTGCAGCCGACTGGCCCCGGTCAGGGTCAGCGCGTCGACCGGCCCCATATCCATGTCCTCGATGACTTCCGAGAACAGGCGGCCCAGCATGCCGATCGAATGGATCGACATGGCGAGCGCGCCGGCAAAGGGACCAAGGCCGACGGCAGTGACGAAGATCAGGGCCCAGACCAGGTCCGGCACCGAGCGGCATAACGCGATCAGGCTGCGCGCGGCGAGATAGAGGATGCGCGAATGGGTGACGTTGGCGGCGGCCAGCGTTGCCAGCGGGATCGACAGCACGACGCCGACGAAGGTGCCGAAGATTGCGATGTCGAGCGTCTCCAGTGCCGGCCACCACACCGTCGGAAGCTGGCTGGCATCGGGTGGCATCGATCGCGTGATCAAGTCGATCATGCCGTGGATGCCGGTGACGAGATCCTGCGGACGAGCCTGGACGACATAGGCCGACTGAGCGACCAGCGCCAGCACGGCCGCGACGATCGCAAGACGGATCAGGATACGGCCGCCCCCACCTCTGGAAACAGCGGCGGGAACCGGATGACCGTGGGGCTGGGAGACGACGCTCATGCCGCGATCCTGTTGTAGAGCGTGGCGACCCTCTCGGGCGAGACCTGATTCGCCGGCATGTCGAACATCAGCGAGCCCGCCTGGATGCCGACCACGCGGTCGCCATAGCGTGCCGCCAGTTCGGGCTGATGCAGTACGCAGAGCACCGCCATGCCCTCATCCTTGGCCAGGCGTCGCAACAGGCCCATGACCTCTTCCGCCGCCTGGGGGTCGAGGCTGGCGACCGGCTCGTCGGCCAGGATGACCTTGGGCAGCTGTGCGAGCGCGCGCGAGATCGCGACGCGCTGCGCCTGGCCGCCTGACAGTGTGCCGGCGCGCTGGCCGGCGAGATGTGACAAGCCCACCGCCTCGAGATAATCCAGCGCCTTGCCCATTTCCTGACGCGGCACCAGACCCAGTGCCGTCGCCCAGTTGCGATGATGGCCGAGTGCGCCGGTGCAGACATTGGCCAGCACCGAACGACGGCGCACCAGATTGGCGTGCTGGAACACCATGGCGACCGCCATGCGCGCCCGGCGCAGCTCCCCACCCTTCAGCCGAGCCAGATCGTTGCCGGCGACCTCGATCGATCCACCGGTCGGATCCTGCAACCGAGAGACACAGCGCAGCATGGTCGATTTGCCGCTGCCATTGCTGCCCAGCACGATGACGATCTCGCCGGCGGCAACGCTCAGATCAACGCCATTCAGCGCCATCTTGCCATTGGCGTAGCGCATCGACAGGTTGCGGATATCGAGGAGGGTATGACCTGGTCCCGCCATGGCGTGTTCCTGCAAAAAAAAGAGCCCCGGAGGCATTGACTCCGGGGCTCGGATCCGTCGCTTACAGCTTGGCCAGATCGACCTTCAGCGTCTTCACCAGATCGCGGATCTGGTTGAAGGTGGCGTCGGTCGTCGGCGCCAGGTGGTCACCTTCGCCGGCCAGGTGCTTCTTGTCCTGCTCGGAAAGATGCGAGAGATCGAGATGCTGGAGCGCCGAGACCAGCTTCTTCTTGAACGCCGGCGGCAGGTCGCCGCGCACGGCGATCGGATCGACCGGGATCGGCTGCGAGGTCCACAGCGTCACGAAGTCGCTGGCCTTGTAGATGCCCTGGGCCTGGGTCGCGGTCACTTCCTCGCTGTTCAGCTCGCCGGCCTGGACCTTGTGGTTGCGCAGCGCCTCGAAGGTGGCCGTATGGCTGCCGGCATAGAGGGCGGTGATGCCATGATCCGGATCGATGCCGGCCTTACGCAGGCCATAGGCCGGGAAGAGATGGCCCGAGGTCGAGCTGGGATCGGAGTAGGCGAAGGTTTTGCCCTGGACCTGGCTCAGCTTGGTGATCCCCGAACCCGGCCAGCTCACGATGCTGGCGGTATAGGTCTCGGGCTTGCCGGCCTTGTCGGTGAATGTGGCGACAGCTTGGGCCTTGGCAACCTGATGGGCCAGGACATAGCCCAGCGGGCCGAACTCGCCGGCCTCGAGCTTGCCGTTGCGCATCGCCTCGATCTCGGCGTTGTAGCTGGTCGTGATGAAGACCTTCACCGGGCAACCGACCGCCTTGGAGAGCGTGGCGCCGATCTTGTCGAAGATCGGGATCAGGTTCTGAGCAGCCTCGAAGGGCTCGACGCCGAAGCGGACGGTGCCGCCTTCCGGGCAATCGGCGGGCGCTGCGAGGGCCGGCACGGCGGCGAAGCCCAGCATGACCGCCAAGGCGGCGGAGAACATTTGCTTGCGCATGATCACTCCATGAAATCGATTAAGCAAAATCGGCTCGATTGCCACCTGTTCGGCGCATATTCAGAGTGCGGCAAAAATCCCGGCGCACTTTCGCCCGCCGGCATCCTTCATGGCACTTCAAACAACGCTGCAAGAAATTTAGCAGCTATCGTTGGGGATAGACTTTAATGTTCTGTGACAAATATCCGACCGCCGGTAGACAAGGCCCCAATTTGTCGCGTCACGTCTTGGGGGCCGCCAATTTGTACTAACAAAGATTCCAGCCGTCAGGCCATGGAGAGATTAGGCAGCAACTGCCGCCACAGCCGGAACGGCGCGCCCTGTTCGGGTTCGGCGAAAATCGACAGCGTGAGCGGCACCGGCGTGCCGATGAGTGGCCCGAAGAGCCGGTGCGCGCCGGCCATCATCGTGTGATGCCGGTTCATGTCCTCGGTCTTGTCGCCCAAGGTCATGTGATAGCTGAACTGGTCGAGCACATAGGGATAGCCCCATGTCTCCAGCATCAGGGCCTGTCCGTCGGTCAGCCCGTTGGATCTGCGCCGGGCTAGCTCTGCCGCGTCGGGCGGGGCGCGGAAGCGGTCGAGCTCGATGACGCAACGTTCGGCCAGCTGGTTCAGCGCCGGCACCTCCATGAACGGCATGAGCGCCGGGAAGCCCAGATCGTCGCGGATGGTCAGCGAAACCGGAAGCGGCGAGACGGCAAGCGCGGCGGTGGCGGCCAGAAGATCGCGTGCCTCGCGGCCGGGCGCCAGACGGAACGGCGCCTTCAGCGTGCCGTGGAAGCCGTAGCGTGCAGCCTGCGCTACCAGATCGCCATGGATCGGCTTTTCCGGCGGCGCCACGCCGCGCACGTCGCGGCCGAACCAGCGGGTCGCTGCAGCCCAGAGCGGGTGGCCGGGCAGGGGCACGGCATAGATCGCATAGCGATAGGCGTTGTCCATGTTCATAATGTTCACGTTCATGTTCACGCCACCCGCTCGCCCTTGCACCAGACCTGGCGGACCACTGGGCATATCTCTGGAGGGCGGCCCTCTATCGGGCGGCTTTCGGCGGGCCGGACCCGGACAAGGTCGGCGCGCAGGCCGCTGGCGATCCGGCCGCGATCGATGAGCCCGACCATATCGGCGATATTGGCCGAGACCATCGCCACCGTGTCGTTGAGCGCGAGACCCAGCCGGCCGGCCAGGATATAGGCCGCCATCAGCAAGGCTGCCGGCACGTAGTCCGAGGACAGCCCATCCAGTACGCCCGCGCCGGCGCAATCGATGGCCGAGACGTTGCCGGAATGCGAACCGCCGCGGACGACATTGGGGGCGCCCATCACCGTCTTCATGCCGCGCTGTCGTGCGTGTGCGGCGACATCCAGGCTCAAGGGGAATTCCGAGATCGCGATACCGGACGCCACCGCCTCCTCGATGTGGTCGGCATTGGCGTCGTCATGGCTTGCCATGGGAATGCCGCGCGCCTGGCAGGTCTCGACGACGGCGCGGCGCGAGGGCTCAGCGTGCTCGCTTTGTTGCTGGCGCAGTACCGCCAGGCGCCTTTCCAGTTCTTCGGACGACCAATTCTCGCCGCGATGGTACTCGACATATTTCGCGACGTCCCACCACTGGCGCTGGCCGGGGGTGTGGTCCATGAGCGAAACCAGCTTGACCAGCGGATGGTCGGCGTAGGGTTCGAACATGCTGAGCATGGCGGGGTCGGAAACCTCGCAGCGCAGATGGATGAAATGCTCCGCGCGCGTCAGATGCTGCGCCTTCGCCGCGGCCAGCCCCAGCATGGCCTGATCGAGGATTTCGCGCCGTTCCTTTTTATCGTCGTAGATGCCGAGCGAAATCGCGTCGAAGACCGTCGTGACGCCGGCGCCGGCCATCTGCAGGTCATGGCCCAGCACGGCACCCAGCGCGGAGGGCCAGAACACGCCCGGCCGCGGCACGAAATGCTTCTCCATGTTGTCCGTATGGATCTCGATCAATCCCGGCAGCAAGTGGTCGCCGTCGAGATCGATGGCCGCCGGATGCTGGCTGCGTTCGTCATCGATGGCGACGATCAGCCCATCATGCAGAACCACCGTACCGCCTTCGATGACACGATCGCGACAGATGATGCGGCCATTGGTCAGGATAGTCTCGGCCATGGAACCCTCACGCTGCCCGCTTTGCGGATTGGATATCGAAGATTGAGGTGGAGACGCGTTCGCGGATTTCGGCGTCGTGGAAGATGCCGACGATCGCGGCCCCCCGTTCGCGCGCCTCCAGGATGAGATCGCCGACCGTCGCCCGGTTCTCGGCATCGAGCGAGGCGGTCGGTTCGTCGAGCAGCAGGGCCGGGTAATCGACCGAGAAGCCGCGCGCGATGTTCACGCGCTGCTGTTCGCCGCCCGAGAATGTCGCCGGCGGCAGGCGCCAGAGCCGTTCGGCGATGCGCAGCCGGGTGAGCAATGCTGCCGCCTTGTCGCGCGCAGCATTGGGATCGGTCCCCAGATCGATCGCCGGCTGCGCCACCACGTCGAGCGCCGGCACGCGCGGAATGACTCGGAGGAACTGGCTGACATATCCCAGGCTCAGCCGGCGTACCGCCAGCACCTCGCGCGGGCTGGCCGAGGCCATGTCGACGAGATTTTGCCCATGGCGCACCAGCACCTGGCCGCGATCCGGCTTGTAATTGGCGTAAAGCGCGCGCAGCAGGGTCGATTTGCCGGAACCGGATGGACCATGCAGCGCCACGCACTCGCCGGCACGAACATGAAGCGACAACCCGTTGAACACCGCGATGGTGAGTCCGTCGCGCGCGTGGATGGTGAAGCTTTTGGCGAGGTCGACTACCTCGATGACAGGATCGGCCATCATCATACCTGCAACACGGAGGAGACGAGGAGCTGGCTGTAGGGATGGTGCGGGTCGTCCAACACCTGATCGGTGAGGCCGCTCTCGACCACCTCGCCCGACTTCATCACCATCAGCCGGTGTGCCAGCAGCCGGGCGACGGCAAGGTCATGGGTCACCAGCACGACCGACAGCCCAAGCTCCGAGACCAGTCCACGCAGCAGGTCGAGCAGCTTCGCCTGCACGCTGACGTCCAGCCCGCCGGTCGGCTCGTCCATGAAGACCAGACGCGGCTTGTTGACCAGATTGCGCGCGATCTGCAGGCGCTGCTGCATGCCGCCGGAGAAGCTCTGTGGCAGATGGTCGATGCGGTTGGCCGGGATCTCGACGCGGGCGAGCCAGTCGAGGGCCGCGGCACGGATCTCGCCGTAATGCCGCGCGCCTATCGCCATCAGCCGCTCGCCGATATTGGCGCCGGCCGAGACGCCCATGCGCAAGCCGTCGCGCGGCGTCTGGTGCACGATGCCCCAATCGCTGCGCATCAGCACCCGAAGCTCGGATTCCGAGAGCCCGGCAAGATCGGTCAGGCCATGGCCGGCCATGTCGTAATGGATCGAGCCGGAGCCGGGCGGGAGGCGGCCGGACAGACAGGAGAGCAGGGTCGTCTTGCCCGAGCCCGATTCACCAACGATACCCAGCACCTCGCCCGGATAAAGGTCGAAGCTGACATCGCGGCAGCCCAGTTGCCGGCCGTAATGATACGAGAGGCCGCGCACCGAGAGGAGCGGGGTATCCTCAAGAGCCCCATCCGCGAATGCAACGGCCGGCATCATTGCGCGATCTCCTTCGCCCAAGGTCCCTCATGACCGAAATCACGCCGCTCGCCACAGTGATCGGTGTCGGAGCAGACGAACATGCGGCTGCCGGCATCGTCGGTCACGACTTCGTCGAGATAGGAGGCGGTGGCGCCGCAGAGCGCGCAAGCCTCGTCCCAGCTTTGGATCTCGAAAGGGTGGTCGTCGAAATCCAGGCTCTCGACCCGGGTGTAGGGCGGCACGGCATAGATGCGCTTCTCGCGACCCGCGCCGAAGAGCTGCAAGGCTGGCATCATGTCCATCTTCGGATTGTCGAACTTCGGTATCGGCGACGGCGACATGATATAGCGGCCATTGACCCGGACCGGATAGTCGTAGGACGTCGCGATCCGCCCCAAATGCGCGATATCCTCGTAAAGCTTCACATGCATGACGCCGTATTCGAGCAGCGCGTGCATCTTGCGCGTCTCGGTCTCCCGCGGCTCCATCCAGCGCAAGGGATCGGGGATTGGCACTTGATAGACCAGGATCTGCTTTTCGGTGAGCGTCGTCTCCGGGATGCGGTGGCGGGTCTGGATGACCGTGGCCTCCGCCGTCCGGGTCGTGGTCGCAACCCCCGCGGTACGCGCGAAGAAGCGGCGGATCGAGACGGCATTGGTCGTGTCGTCCGCGCCTTGGTCGATGACCTTCAACACGTCATCGGGGGCCAGCACCGCCGCCGTCACCTGGATGCCGCCGGTGCCCCAGCCATAGGGCAGGGGCATCTCGCGACCGGCGAACGGCACCTGATAGCCGGGGATCGCCACGGCCTTCAGGATCGCGCGGCGGATCATCCGCTTGGTCTGTTCGTCCAGATAGGCGAAGTTGTAGCCCTCAGCCATCGTCACGCTCCTTTGCCGCCTCCAGCCTTTCGGCATGTGCCTTGCGCAATGCCCTGACCGTGACGAGCTCGCCCTGGAAATCGACGTAATGCGGCAGCTTCAGATGCTCGACGAAGCCAGAGGCCTCGACTGCGTTGGCGTGAGAGAGCACGAACTCCTCGTCCTGGGCAGGCGCCACCACCGCTTCGCCGAGTTCGCGCGCCCGCAGCGCCCGGTCGACCAGCGCCATCGACATCGCCTTGCGCTCGCAATGCCCGAATGTCAGGCCATAGCCGCGAGTGAATTGCGGCGGCTCGTTCTCCGAGCCCTTGAACTGGTTGACCATCTGGCATTCGGTGATGGTGACGTCACCGATCTCGATCGCGAAGCCCAGCTCCTCCGGTACGATCTCGACCGCGACCTCGCCCATGCGGATCTCAGCCGCGAAGGGGTGGTTCTTGCCGTAGCCGCGCTGGGTCGAATAGCCCATGGAGAGCAGAAAGCCTTCATCGCCACGCGCCAGCACCTGGAGACGCAAGTCGCGGCCGGCCGGGAAGCTCAAGGGCGTACGGGTGATGTCGGCGACCGGCTGGTCGTCGCAAGCCACTTCCTTACCGATCAGCCCTTCGGCATTGAGGATGTCGGTGACACGCGGCATAACCGGGCTCGGTGCCGGCGCCGCGGCGTTCCCCTGCGCCTCCACGAGCTTCGTCGCAGCCTCGCCATTGGCCGCAATCGTGAAGTCGAGCAGGCGGTGCGTGTAGTCGAAGGTCGGCCCCAAAATCTGGCCGCCCGGCACGTCCTTGAATGTCGCCGAGATGCGCCGCCGGATAGTCATCCGGCCGGTGTCGATCGGCTCGCTCACTGCCAGGCGAGGCAATGTCGTGTGGTAGGCGTGCAGCAGGAACACTGCCTCGGTCATGTCGCCGCGCGCCTGCTTGATCGCGAGCGCCGCCAACTCCCGGTCGTAGAGCGAACCCTCGGTCATCACCCTGTCGACAGCGATGCCCAGCTGTTGCTCAATCTGGTCCAGGCTCAGCTCCGGTACCGCCGGGTCGCCGCGCCGGGCTTCGGCCAGCAGGCGATGGGCGTTGTCGATCGCCGTCTCGCCACCCTTGACTGCGACATACATCGCTCAAGCCCTCCGGACCGTGGTGGTGCGGGGCAGGCAGATGAGGCGCTCCGGTGCCGCCAGCACCAGGTCCAAGCCTTGCGGAAATGTTGCCCCGTTGCGGGCGAAGCCGTCGAGCAGGGCCGCCGACAGGGCCGGTACGGAGATGTCCGTCTCGTCCTGGATGCCGGGACCGGTAAGCTGCAGCTCCGATCCACGGCCGAGCCAGGGCACCGGCACGATGACCATGGCCGATTTTTCCGGATTCTCGGCCGTGCCGATCCCCAGCCCGGACAGATCGTCCTCGGGCGTGACCACCGCGAAGGCCGCGTGGCCACGCGTCTCGACAAGCGGGCAGCCGCAATGGAAGGCAAGGTATTGCCGCACCGAAGCCGTGGCATATTCCGGCGCCAGCCAGACCGGCGTATCGAGATCGGCCATGGCCAGCAGCACGGCGGCGACCGTGGCATTCAACGGCTCCGGTGCCGCCAAGGCCATTGGCAGCGGCACGACCCGGCCCGGATAGCTTATCGCCTCCAGCATGGCGCGGAACACGCCTCGCGCGTCGGCGCCGGGATCGCTGAAGCCCGGCAGCAAATCGGCGGCCGGCATTAGTTCGGTGGTCATGTCACTCATGCGGAATCTCCGCGTACCATGGTGAAGAAATCGACCTTCGAGGTCGCAACATCGGCCTCGACTCTGGCCTTGGCTTCGCGCTGGGCCCGCTCGGCGGGGGCAATCAGCGCGGTTTCGAGACGGTCGTGGAAATCCGGCGCCTGCATCAGCGCGTCGCAAAACGCTGCCAGCTCGGCCCGATGCCTGTCGCGGCCGGTGACATAGCCATGGCCAACGATGCCGCCCTCGGCAAGGCGCAGCGAGCAGCGGGTGAGCGTCATCTCGCCCAGATTGAAACGCTGGCCGTCGCCACCGGCGCGGCCGCGCACCATGGCCAGTCCGATCTCCGGCCCGCGCAGCAGGTCGTAGCGCGGCCGGTTATTCAGCCTGTCCAGCGCCGCCTCCAGCTCTGCGCCGGGAATCCGGGCCAGGATGCCCATCCATCGCCGGCGTGCTGTTTGATCACCCATCTCCAAGACCTCGACAAAAGCAAAATTTGTCTAGACATCTAAACCTTGTGTGGTTATAGAGTGGGGCTATTCATCATGCAAGTGCCTGTTGGTGAACCTTCAGTGACAGGCGAGCCTCGATTTGGGAAAGACCAATGGCGGCCGGCGAACAGGGCACTCTCAACCGCGGTACGGGCGTCGCGCTGTGGCGGCAGATCCAGCAGCATCTGGAAGCGCAGATCGATAGTGGCCGGTTCAAGCCGGGTGACCGGTTGCCGACCGAGTTCGAGCTGGCTGAAACTCTGTCGGTCAATCGCCACACGGTGCGCCGGGCGCTCTCGGAGATGGAAGAGAAGGGGCTGCTTCGGGTCGAACAGGGCCGTGGCACCTTCGTGCATGAGGCGGTGATCGCCTACAATCTCGGCAAGAGGACGCGGTTTTCCGCCAACCTTGCCAGCATCGGCCGCACCGCCGGCCATAAGCTCCTGACTTGGCGCCAGGAAGAGGCCGATCCCAACGTCGCCAAGTTGCTGTGCTTGCGCAAGGGCGCGCCGGTCATTGTCGTCGAGACGCTGAACAGTGCCGACGGCCGCCCGGTCAGTTATGCCGAGCATTACCTGGCCAAGGCGCTTTTCCCGGATATCGTCACCCATCTCCAGGAGAGCCAGTCCCTGACCAAGGCGTTCGCCGCCCAGGGTATTGCCGATTACGAGCGGAAATGGACGCGCGTCACAGCCCGCATGCCCCAAGGCAACGAGGCCGAACTCTTGATGCAGCCGCGCAGCCGGCCGGTCCTGGTCACCGAGTCGATCGATGCGGACACCACTGGCATGCCGATCAGTTACGGCATCAGCCGCTTCGCCAGCGACTGGGTGCAGCTCGTCATCGAGAATTGATGCCGGGTTTGGCGGGAGCGGCGCTCCTAGCCGTATTTCCGGCAGAACGCCTCGACGCTGAGAGTGCGGAAATCGGATAGGGCTTCGCCCAGTTGCTCGTGGCTCCAATCCCACCAGGCGATCGCTTTCAGCGCCTGTTGTATCTCCCGCGGGAAGCGCTCGCGGAGCGGCCGGGCCGGAACGCCGGCGACCACGGCGTAATCCGGCACCGATTTCGTGACCACGGCTCCGGCACCGATGACGGCACCGGTGCCGATGGTAAGCCCGCCCATGATACTGACGCCGTGGCCGATCCAGGTATCGTGGCCGATGACGAGCCTGGCGTCGCGCCGGGCCTGGAAGAAATCGGCGTCGTCCGAACCCAGCCCATACATGGCACTGCGGTACTGGAAGTGATGCAGGCTTGGCCGGTCCATGGGATGCTGGCCGGGATTGAGTCTGACGGCGGCCGCGATGTTGGCGAACTTGCCGATCTCGGCATAAATCACCTGCCCATCGGGACCGATATAGCTGTAGTCGCCGAAGCGGCTCTCGGTCACCGTCGTACGCTCGCCGACCTCGCAATAGCGCCCGAAGCTCGAAGCCTCTACCAACGCACTCGGGTGAATCAAAGGCTTGATGCCGAGAGATTTCATACGAGTAGCCCTCCCAAACAGCATGGGCGGGATTTAAGCCTTACTTCCGTCGGAAGGTCAATTATTCTTACTGAAACAATACTGAAACAACTGCACATTATACTTTACTAATATTATACATGATCAAATGTTGTCTAATATACAAATGAAACAGTCGTCGAATACCGGGGCCAGGCTGGTCTATATCGCGGGTCCATCGGGCGCCGGCAAGGACACGCTGCTGAATTTCGTCCGCGAGGCATTGGCCGGATACCCGATCCTGTTCGCGCATCGCTACATCACGCGCAAGGGTGGCGAGGGCAACGAGGCACATGTTCCGCTGACCCCGACCGAGTTCCAGGCGCGGCTGGACAGGGGACTATTCGCGCTCCACTGGCAGAGCCATGGGTTGCGCTACGGCATCGGTATCGAGATCGACCAATGGTTGCAGGCCGGCTGCAGCGTGGTGATCAATGGCTCCCGTGGCGCTTTCGAGGCGGCGTTGACGCGCTATCCTCGGCTGACGCCGATCCTGATAACCGCGGCACCCGAGACCTTGCGGCGCCGCTTGCTGGCGCGGGGCCGCGAGGATACAGGCGATATCGATGGCAGGCTCACGCGCGACGTCGCCTTCGACCATCCACGGCTGACCGCGATCAACAATGACGGATCGATCGTCGAGGCCGGCGAGGCGTTGCTGCACGCTTTGCAGGAAGGACTGGCTTGAGGAGCTCCAGGCTCCTCAGTCCCGCCGCCCCGCCGTGTGTCCACGCTCGTTGCCACCGGGTGATCCGACATCGATGCGGGCGTCGATGACATAGGGGCGGCCGGCACGCACCACGGCCTCGCCGCGCAGCAGGGCTGCCGCCAATTCGCCCGAGGTCTCGACCGGGCCTTCGCCCTCGATGCCCTGGGAGCGGGCCATGCCGACCAGATCGACCGGCGGGTCGTTCATCTGCTGGCCGACGAATTTGTTCTCGACCGGCCGGCCGCGGATCACCGCCATGCGCTCCTGATGCGCCACGTCGTTGTAATAGACCCGGTTGTTGGCGATGACGATCAGCACCGGAATCTGCAGATGGGCTGCGGTCCAGAGCGCGTTGACGCCCATGGTGTAGTCGCCGTCGCCCATGACCGCGACCGGCAGCCGGCCGGAATCCTTCAGTGCGAGCGCGGTGCCGATGGCGTGAGAGGGGCCGGCACCCAGGCCGCCGCCGCCATCGGTGCCGAAATAGTCGAGCGGGTGGGTAAAGTTCACCGTCTCCGCCGGCCAACCCAGCGAATATCCGGCCATGCCCACTTGCCGCGTGCTGGTGAAATCGCGCATGACCAGCGCCATGTCCATCAGCGTCATCATGCCCTCCGCCTTCGGCTTGGGCAGGTTGGTGGCGACACGCGACGCGAATTTCGGCTGGGCCTTGGCGTCGGTGCCGCGCAAGTTGCGGATGGCGGCCAGCAGCGGCGGCACCAGATGGTCGGCCGTCGAAAGGATCTTCAAATCCACCGGCGGCAGGCCGAAATAGTCCATGCTCCAGCCATTGTGCAGATAGTCGTCGACCGAGCAGTGGATAACCTTGGCGGCGACCTCCGCATCCTTGCCCAGCGTCTGGATGAAATGACCCTTGAGGTCGACCCAATCGAGCGAAAGGATGACATCGGCCTCGGCGGTCATCTGGCTCGACGCCTTGGATGGGCGGAAGCGCGGCTCGACGGGATGCAGTGGATGTTCGGTCGGGAATGTCGCCGGGTTCTTCATGTCGGTAAGCACGGCCGCGCCCAGCGCTTCGGCCAATTCGATGCGTGCCTGCCAATCCTTCTCGTTACGTGAGACGCGGCCCATCAGGATCAGCGGCTTCTTCGCATTCACCAGCAGGCGCGCGGCTTCCTCGACGGCATCCGCCGAAGGGGCCGGCGGAACGCCCGGCTTGAAGCGGGCGGCATCCGGAAAGCGTGGAGGGTTGGTGAGCTTCGATTCCTGTAGGCCGACATCGAGGCAGACATAGGTCGGTCCCTGCGGCTGGGTCGAGGCGATCTGCCAGGCACGCGCCATCGCCTCGACCGCCGCATTGGCCGAGCGCGGTTCGTCGTCCCATTTCGTGTAGTGGCGGATCAGGGCGCCCTGGTCCTTGGCGGTGTGGATCCAGTCGATCCAGGGCCGGCGCTCCTCGGCATCGCCTGGGCCGGTGGCACCCAGGATCAGGATCGGCGCGCGGCCGCACCAGGCGTTGAAGATCGCCATGGTTGCGTGCATCAGCCCGACATTGGAATGCAGCGCCACGGCCATCGGCCGTTCCGTCACCTTGGCATAGCCCTGCGCGATGCCGACCGCGTGTTCCTCATGCAGGCAGACCAGCATCTGCGGATCGCGATTGCCGAGATAGTTGACCATGCTGTCATGCAGGCCGCGATAGCTGGCGCCCGGCGTCAGCGCGATGTAGCGCACATCCAATCGGCGCAGCATTTCGGCCATGGCATCGGACGCCCAGGCCAACTCGGCATTGCCATGGGTGATCAAGCTGTCCTTGCCCGGAAAGCTGGGGCCCGGAAAGCTAGGGCCCGGAAAGCTTCTCTGCTCGCGCGGATCGTCCATGGGGTGTCCTCCTGTCGGGATGCAGGGCTGTTCGCGCCCGGCCGCTTTCGTGTTTGGGGTAGGGTATCTGTGGTTTGCGATCGATCCGGTGTCAGCCTCGCGGCTGGCGCAGCCCCTTGCGTTCGAGGCGCGGCAGTACCTCGTCGACGAAGAAGGGCAGCTCTCTTCCGTAATTGACGAAGGAGATGCCGATGCCGCTCAAGCCCGCCTGGGCGAGGTCGGCCAGCGCATCGGCCACCATGTCGGGATCACCGACGATCGGCACGCCGCCCATACCGTTGGCGTAGGCCTCGCGGCGCATCTCGTAGGTCTCGCGACCGACCGTCTCGGGCGAGATGTCCTTGAGCGCCAGGATGTTGTCGACCGCCTCCCAATCGGCCTTCTCGACCGCGGCGTAGTGGTAGTAGTCCTCGGCTTCCTTGCGGGTCGGCCGACATGTCACGACGCCGACGGTGTAGACGCCGACCTCGTGGCCATAGCTCCTGGCCTCGGCCTTGATCTCGCGCACCTTCTCCGCCGCCTGGACCAGGTCCCGTCGCGAGGCAGTGGTGAAGAAGGCGTCGCAATTCTTGAGTGCGAAGGCCCGGCCATTGGCCGACGCCCCGGCATTCATGATCAGGGGATGCGTGCCGCCGACCGGCTTCGGGTTCATGCGCACGCCCTGGAGATCGAAGAACTCGCCCTTATGGTCCCAGTTGCCGGGCTCGTCCCAGGCGCGCTTAACGATATGGATCCATTCATGGGCATAGTCGTAACGCCGGTCGTGGTCGCGTTGCTCGACACCGAACATGTCGAACTCACCCTCGTTCCAGCCGCAGACGACATTGAGGCCGAAACGGCCGCCGCCGATCTGGTCCGCGGTCACGAACAGCTTGGCGGCGATCAGCGGGTTGAACAGTGGCGCATGTACCGTGCCGAAGATGGTGATGCGCTTGGTCGCTGCCAGGAGGCCGCTGGCCCAGGTCATGGTCTCCAGCGTGGCGCCCTGGTAGTCGACCTCGCCGCCGTAACCCTTCCAGCGGCCGATCGGCAGCATGAAGTCGATGCCGGCCGCATCCGCCGCCTGGGCGAGCGCCAGGCAGTCGGACCAGGATCCGGACCAACGCTCCTCGACCAGGGTCACCGCCCGGCCGGAGGAGCAATTGGCGCCGAAAAGACCGATCTTGAGCGCGTTGCCATTGTGCATGGCGACGCGGGACGCATGGCTCGGCATGAACACTTCCCTACTTTACTTGACGATCTCGCTGAGCGGCCTGACCCGCAGGAACAGGATGGTGGTGAGCGAGCAGACGACCATGACCGACACCGCCAGTTCGAGCGGTGCGACGAAGGCGCCCGTGGATTCCGCGATAACGCCGCTGAGGAACGGCGAGATGGTCGCACCCAGGATGCCGAAGAAGTTCATCAGCGCCGACAGCGTACCGCCCTGATGCGGCGTCATGTCGGTGCACATGGTCCAGAACGGATAGACGTAGAAGGCAAGGCCGGCATTGGCGATACTGATCATGTAGATCACGACCGTGTTCGAGTTCGTGTTCGCCGCGATCAGCGTGCAGACGACATACATCAGCGCACCCAGGCCGATCATGGATTTGCGGTGGAACGCCCCCTTGCGCCATCCCATCTTGGCGAACCAGTCCATCGCGAAACCACCGATATTGGCGGCGACGAAGGCCACGACGAAGGGAAAGGCCGACAGGAAGCTCGCATTGGAAACGGACATGTGCCGGTAGTGCGAGAGGTATTGCGGCAGCCAGGCGAGAAAGATGTATTGGCAATAGGGCAGGGCGAAATATCCCGCGAACAGCGGCCAGAGCCCGCGCGACAGCAGCAGCTTGGAATAGGGCACGACCGGCTGGCGCTGGCGTTCCAGCGCTTCCGGCGTCTGGGCTTCGGCCTGGCTGGGCACCGGATCGTCGTAGCGGCGGACATAGAGCCACCAGATCGCGGCCATCAGCAGGCCGGCGCCGCCAAAGCAGATGAAGATCGCGGCGGGCGCAGAAAAGGCGGAAAGCAAGGCTCCCGAGATGAAGACGCCAACGGCCGGGCCCATATGCGCGCCCGATTGCATGAAGGCGCTGTAGCGGCCGCGCTGGGTATCCGCCGGCACCGCCCGAGAGATCGCCGAGACGATCGAAGGGATATAGGCCGTCTCGGATGCGCCCAGCAGCACGCGGAACAGAGAGGTCAGCCATAGCACGGTCGGTGCCAAGGGGGTCAACAGCACCCAGAAGGAGGAGCCGGCCAGGCTGAGCGTCAGGCCGCGCCGGGGGCCGAGCTTGTCGGCCAGCAACCCGCCGAAGGGCTGGAGCAGCAGGTAGCCCAGCGAGAAGGCACTCAGCATGAAGCCGATGCGCGAAGGCGCCCAGCCATATTGCTTGGCCCACGAGGCCGCCGCGACGCTGAAATTCGATCGATCTGCCCACATCAGCACGTTGCCGATGAAGAACACGGTGACGCAGACCGGCCAACTCACGGCGCGCGAGGTCCTGCGTTCGGTTCCGAGATCGACCTTGCGAGCCGTATTGTCGCTCATGATCCCTCTCCCTGTTTTGGCCCTTGTTTTATTGGATGGGCCGTTCTGTTCACGTGCCGGAACAGTTGCTGGTGCCGGTAACCGGCATGGGAGTCAGTTTGGTAAGATATCAGACCAAATCAACAAAAAATTCGCCGGATATGAGAATTCTCAAAGGGGCTCAGTTTTGGAAAACTGGTTTTCGCCCTACCTCGGTGTGAAGCCGCAGTCGAATTGGGTATATACCGCCTTATGTCCTTGCCCGAGAATATCGGCGAGTTTTGCCTCGCCCGCCGCACCCGGCTCGCCGCCAATGCGTTGACGCGCGCCTACAACGCCTATCTCAAGCCGGTGGATATCAAGATCACCCAGTTCTTCCTGCTGGCGATCATCCATCAGGAAGGGGCGATGTCGGCCCTGGCCTTGGCGGAGCGTTGCGACGTGGAACATTCGGCCTTGCTCAGGAACGTCAAGATCCTGGAGCGGCGCGGCTTGCTGTCGTCCGATGGCGGCAGGGGCCGTAACGGGCGTCGTACCTGCCTGACCACCAAAGGGTTGGCGTTGCTGGAGCAGGCTGCGCCCCTGTGGCAACGCGCGCAGGCTGATTTCTCTGCGGCGTTGGGAGGCCGGACCGAAGAGCTACGCCGGACCTTGGCCGGGGTGGAAAAAGCCGCGCACGACATGACCCAGCCCGAGGGCTGACACGGCCCTGAGACAGCGGCCCAAGGATGGGTCACACCCTTAATATGGCATATACCGTATTTATAAGGAGGAGACGATGACCAGTTCAGCATCCGACGTCGAAGGCCATATCATTCACGGCATGGCCGATATCGAGCCAGGCCTGCGGCTGCATTACGTGACGGCGGGCGAAGGCGCCAGGACCGTGGTGCTGTTGCATGGTTTCCCGCAGACCTGGTGGGAATGGCATCGTCTGATCCCGACGCTGGTCGAGGCAGGATATCGCGTCGTGGCGCCGGACTATCGCGGAGCCGGACATTCCTCGCGGCCGTTGATGGGTTATGACAAGCGGCGCATGGCAACGGATGTCCACCATCTGCTGCACCGGCACCTGCGGTTGAAGGCGCCAGCCATTCTGATCGGCCACGATATCGGCCTGATGGTAGCCTATGCCTATGCCCAGGCTTATCGCACTGCGGCGTCGCATCTCGTGGTCATGGATGCGCCCTTGCCCGGAACGGCGGTTTTCGACAGGCTGCGCGCCGATCCGCGGGTATGGCAATTCGCCTTTCATGCCGCGCGCGACGTGCCGGAGATGCTGGTAGCTGGCCGCGAGCGGCCTTATCTGCGTGCTTTCTTCGATGCCCGGATGGGCAACCCCGCTGGTGTCGCCACGGAAGATTTCGAGACCTACGTCTCGGCCTATGCCGCCCCCGGCGCCATGCGCGCGGGGTTCGAGCTCTATCGCGCCTTCGATCAGGACGTCGCCGACAATCGCGAGGCGCTTGCCCGCCAGGGCAAGATCACGATCCCCGTCTTGGCGCTGGGCGGCGAGGTCAGCACGACCGGGCCGCTGATGGCGGAGATGATGCGCGAGGTGGCCGAGAACGTGACGGCTGAGCGCGTTCCCGGCACCGGCCATTGGCTGGCCGAGGAGAACCCCCACGCCGTCGCCACGGCGATCCGGCATTTCATCGAGGAGTCCAAGCCATGAAGGCCATACAATTCGCAGAATTCGGCGACCACCGCGTGTTGAAGCCGGTCGAGGTGCCGATGCCCGTGCCCGAGGCCGACCAAGTGCTGATCGAGGTCGCATCCGCCGGCGTCAATTTTGTCGACATCCGAGAGCGCCGGGGCACCTACAACCAGGCTGAAACCAAGGTCGGTGGCGTGAGCCTGCCGCGTACGCCCGGATTGCAGGCGATGGGGAAGGTGGTCGCGGTCGGCCCCACGGGTGATGCCGGGCTCATTGGCCGTGAGGTGCTGGCCCTGCTGTCGGGCGGCGGCTATGCGCAATATGCGCTCGCCGATCCGGCCATGCTGGTCGAACTGCCGGCCGGAATCGATGCCCATGTCATGGCGGCACTGCCGCTCCAGGGGGTGACCGCCTATCTGACGCTGACCGCCTCGACCGTACTTAGGCCCGGCGAAAGCGTCCTGGTCCATGCCGCGGCCGGTGGCGTCGGCAGCATGGCCGTGCAGATCGCGCGCAAACTGGGTGCCGGCAAGATCATCGCCACGGCCGGGACCGAGGCGAAACGTGATCTTGCCCGCCGGCTCGGCGCCGATGCTGCGGTCGATTATGAGGCCCAGGATTGGACGGCGCAGGTGTTGGCGCTGACCGAGGGCAAGGGCGTCGACATTATCCTGGAATCGATCGGCGGCGACGTCTTCGAACAGAATTTCGACTGCCTGGCGACATTCGGCCGCTATGTCATTTACGGCTCGACCCGCGGGCCCGGCAAACCCTTCGAGCCCAGGCGGCTGATGACCAAATCCCAGACCATGGTGGGCCTGTACCAGCCGGTTTTCCTGGCGCGGCCCGATGTAATCCGCGCGGGGTTGGCCTTCCTGGTCGAGCACACCCTGGGCGGATCGATACGTCCGGAAATAGGCGCGATCCTGCCGCTCGACGAGGCCAGCGAGGCGCATCGCCTGCTGGAGGCACGGACGGTGCTGGGGACCGTGGTGCTCGATCCCCGCGCCCGGTGAAATGAAAAACGCCCGCGGAATTGCTCCCGCGGGCGTTCGTCTTCTGACCGGAAGGTCGGACGCGCTGGATTAGAAATCCATGCCGCCCATGCCGCCCATGTCACCGCCCGGCATCGGGGGCGACTTCTTTTCCGGCTTCTCGGCGATCATGGCTTCCGTCGTGATCAGCAGGCCGGCGACCGAGGCCGCATCCTGCAGAGCAATACGGACGACCTTGGTCGGGTCGATGATGCCGGCCTTGATCATGTCGGTGTAGACGCCGTTCTGGGCGTCGAAGCCGAAGTTCACATCCGTCGAGTCCTGCAGCTTGCCGACGACGATCGAGCCGTCCGTGCCGGCGTTCTCGGCGATCTGGCGCACCGGGGCCTGGAGGGCCTTGCGCACGATCTCGAAGCCGACCTTCTGGTCGTTGTTCGACGGGGTCAGCTTCTCGATGGCCTTGGCGGCGTAGAGCAGCGTGACGCCACCACCCGGAACGACGCCCTCTTCGACGGCGGCGCGGGTCGCATGCATCGCGTCGTCAACGCGGTCCTTCTTCTCCTTCACCTCGACCTCGGTCGCACCGCCGACGCGGATGACCGCGACGCCGCCTGCGAGCTTGGCCAGACGCTCCTGGAGCTTCTCACGATCGTAGTCCGAGGTGGTTTCCTCGATCTGCGCACGGATCTGACCGGTGCGGCCTTCGATGTCCGACTTCGAGCCGGCACCGTCGACGATCGTGGTGTTTTCCTTGGTGATGGTGACGCGCTTGGCGCGGCCCAGCATGTCGAGCGTGACGTTCTCGAGCTTGATGCCCAGGTCTTCGCTGATCAGCTGGCCATTGGTCAGGATCGCGATGTCCTCGAGGATCGCCTTGCGGCGGTCACCGAAGCCCGGCGCCTTGACGGCCGCGACCTTGAGGCCGCCGCGCAGACGGTTGACGACCAGCGTGGCCAGAGCCTCGCCCTCGACGTCTTCCGCGATGATCAGCAGCGGGCGGCCCGACTGGGCGACGGCTTCGAGCACCGGCAGCATGGCCTGCAGGCCCGAGAGCTTCTTCTCGTGCAGCAGGATGTAGGGGTTCTCGAGTTCGGCGACCATCTTCTCGGCGTTGGTCACGAAGTACGGCGACAGGTAGCCGCGATCGAACTGCATGCCCTCGACGACGTCGAGATCGGTGTCGAGGCTCTTGGCCTCCTCGACGGTGATCACGCCTTCCTTGCCGACCTTCTGCATCGCCTCGGCGATGATGCGGCCGATTTCCTTCTCGCCATTGGCGGAGATGGTGCCGACCTGCGCCACTTCGTCATTGGTCGTGACGGCCTTCGAGTGCGACTTGACGCTCTCGATCGCGGCTTCCACGGCGATGTCGATGCCGCGCTTCAGATCCATCGGATTCAGGCCGGCGGCAACGGCCTTGGCGCCTTCCTTGACGATGGCCTGGGCCAGAACCGTCGCGGTCGTCGTGCCGTCGCCGGCCAGGTCGTTGGTCTTCGAGGCCACTTCGCGCACCATCTGGGCGCCCATGTTCTCGAACTTGTCGGCCAGCTCGATTTCCTTCGCGACCGACACGCCGTCCTTGGTGATGCGCGGGGCGCCGAAGGACTTGTCGATGACGACGTTACGGCCCTTCGGACCCAGCGTCACCTTGACCGCATTGGCCAGGATGTCGACGCCACGCAGCATCCGCTCGCGCGCATCCGCGCTGAATTTGACTTCTTTCGCTGCCATTTCCGTAATCCCTTAAAGAAAAGCTGTCCTGCCTCGAAGCCTTACTTGGCCGAGGTGATGACGCCGACGATGTCGGATTCCTTCATGACCAGATACTCGACGCCGTCGAGCTTGATCTCGGTGCCGGACCACTTGCCGAACAGCACGCGGTCACCGACCTTGACATCGAGCGGGTGGACTTTGCCCTGCTCGTCACGCGCGCCGGAGCCGACGGCGACGATCTCGCCTTCCTGCGGCTTTTCCTTGGCGGTGTCGGGGATGATGATGCCGCCCTTCGAACGCTCTTCCTGCTCGATGCGGCGAACGACGACGCGGTCATGCAACGGACGGAACTGCATGGATCGCTCCTGCTATTAGTTATGAACGACCGCCGACGGGAGCCTAGCTGTTAGCACTCTCCGTCGGCGAGTGCTAACGAGATAGTCGTATGGCTCCGGCCTGTCAAGGGCAGGTTCGACGCAATGGGAATGTGGCTTTGATAACAGCTACTTCTGCTGCTCGGTCCAGCGGCGTAGGCCGGCCATGATCTGCTCTTCCGTGGCGCCATTGAAGGGCGAGCTCTGATCCTCGGCCAGTTTCTGACGGATCTTGCGCATATTGGCAAGGATATCCGCTTCCATCTGCTGACGCTCGGGGCTGCGCTCACGCGGGGGCGGAGCCGGCGCGGCCTGCTTTTTGGCTGGCGGCTTCGACTTGGCCTTGCGGCCGAGACCCAGGAACGACAACAGACCCATCATATGCCTTCTATAGAGGCGGCGCCGGCCTTGCGGTATCGCGAGGACCGACGCCGACACTAGCATGGATACCGCCTATTCGGCAGGGGGCGTGTTCGAGGTAGGTTGGGCCTGGCTCTTCATCAGGTCGCGAATCTCCGTCAACAGCAGTTCGGTTTTGGTCGGCGGAGCCGGCGGAGGCTCCTCGGCGGGGGCGGCGAACAGCTTGTTCATGTAGCGCACCAGGAGAAACACGGCGAAGGCCACGATGATGAACCTGATCACGGCGTTGATGAACAGGCCGTAATTGATCGTGACATCGCCGGCGGTCTTGGCTGCGGCCAGCGTCGCCTGCGGCGTGCCCTTGAGGGTGACGAAGAAGTCAGAGAAGTCGATGCCGCCGATCAGCATGCCGATCGGCGGCATCAGGAGGTCGTTGACCAGGGAGTTGACGATCGTGGTGAAGGCGGCACCGATGATGATACCGACGGCCAGATCGACGACATTGCCTCGCAAGGCGAATTTCTTGAAGTCCTGCATCATGGGGCGGCATTCTCCGTTTTGGCGCGGATCGGAAGGAGCCGGCCCGCGTGCGGTCAAGAGGAGATGGGGCTGTCCGGCGCGCGGACCCCGTCGCCGGCGATCAGATCGACGCCGGCTGTGAGGAAGGTATTAACGTCTTCGGCACTGGCGAGATGCTGAGCCAGGACACGTGCTCCATCCATATGAAGTTGCGAAATGATTTTGTCGAGACGTCCGGAGATGCTCTGATCGCGCCCGATCCGCTCAGGCGCCAGCGTGACCAGCGTCGCCTGGTGTCGGGAGCCGACCAGCGAACCGCCAAGCTCGACGTAATCGAACCCGACATAGCGGGTGTAGGGTTTCAGCATCTGCACCACGGCGCCTATGCGCTCGCGATTGGTATAGAGCGGTATGTGGTGGAGGATCGGCACGATACGCGAATGCTGGGCCTGGCTGAGGCGGCGGCAGGATGCCAGATAGTTTTCGGCGCGCTCGTTGGTGTCGAACACGGCGTAGTCGAGCGGGATGCCGAAATAACGGTTGCCGGAGGCGGCATGGTCGCGGGCCGCTTCCTCCGCCGCCCAGCGCAGCATCATCAGATCGACGTCGAACGGCCTTCCGTCCTCGCCCAGCGTGACGCCGCGCGCGATCGCCATCCTCGCCCGCAGGGCCGGCGGCGGATGGATCAGGTGGAAATGGCTGGGCATGCCGTTGCGCCGATAGACCGTCTCCAGCATGAAATCCGGCGACGGATCGTCGGCGATGCAGTGGAGCGACGGCTTGCGATCGTCGATGAGGTCCAGCGAACTGTGCTGCGCCGGCTCGAGGATCAGCACGTAATAGAGCATGTCGTTGGATTGACGCACCGTGTTGACCAGCAGCGTGCAGGGTACGGCGCTGCCATCGAGGTGCAGTATCGTCGCCGTCACCTCGCGGATACCCTCGGCCGGTCGGGTGATCTCGCCCATCACCCTGTCGGCGTTGTTGCCGGCCAGGTAGTCCTGCCACAGCTTTGAATCGATCTCCGCGCCGGACCAGCCGAAGCGCTTGGTGAAGGCGGCATTGGCCAGTGCGATATGGCCGGTACCGGCGATCATCACCATGGCCTCGCGCGTCACGCTCAGGACCGAGGCCAGCAGCCTTTCGCCGGTTGCGCGCAGCGCCTCCGCATGCTTGCGGCGGGTGACGTCACGGCCGGAGCGGATGAAGTGGACGATACGGCCCTGGTCATCGGCCACCGGCACCGTCTCGATCTCGACCCAAAAGGTTTGGCCATTGAGCGTACGCACCTGGCGTTCGCGCCGGGTCGGCCGTCCCGTACGGACCGACTCACGCATATCGGCGGCGATCTGCGGCATGATCTCGGGCGCATAGAGGATACTGAGTGGCCGACCGACCAGGTTCGCTTCGCCATATCCGGTGTAGTCCTGCACCGCATGGTTGGCGAATTGGATCAGCGGGCCGATCTCGCCGTCAAGATCGGCATCGGTGATGAGGATGCTTTCGGAGCTGGTATTGATGAAAGACAGCAGGAGCTGCACCAGATCGCCATCCGGCATTGCCGCATCCGTTCCCAAAGTCAAAGTGCCGCCCGTTCCGCCGGATTGCTTCGCCATAGGTCTTGTCCCGCGCGATGGAGACGTCTGAAGGTCGCGACGCCCCGCCGCGCTCCATACCACGATAACGCTGTGGTTGTCAGAGGCAAGAGGCTTGCTGCTTTAGGTGAGAAGGGAGCGCGAGGATCGTCCATCGGGGCCGGCGACGCGTAATCGCTCGACGATCGCCCGCAATGACGGCAGATGCGGGTTATACGCCATCGCCGCCTCGAAGGCCGTCAGCGCACCGGCCCTGTCGCCTTCTTGCAGCAGGACCTGGCCCAGGCCCGAGAGCGCGCCGTAGTGGCGCGGCTCCAGCAGCAGCACGCGGGCGATGTCGCGGGCGGCCAATTCGTTGTCGCCGTTGAGGAAATGCACCATGGCACGCCGGTTCCAAGCCTCGGCGAAGTCGGGATCGGCGGCAATCGCCTTGTCGAGGGCGCTCAGCGCGTTGCCCATGTCGTCGGCGGCCATGCATTGCAACGCCGTAGTCAGCTCCCGCACCGCCCGCAGCGTGCCGGCGGCGCACCATAGCCGCCAGATCGTCGTGTCGAGTCGATCGGCTTCCTCCGCATCGGTGACGGTTCTGAGCCGAGCCAGGGCATGGGTGAGGGCGACATTCTCGCGGACGGGGGCCGCATCTCTCAGCAAATGCACGAGAAGCAGGGCGGAACCAAAAGCCGGGCTAGCCATATCGTCTCAGCCTCCGCATGAATGTTCGCCGGGTACCGACGCTCTCCATGGATTTAAGGATGATCCCGTTCGCCGCAAGCTGTCCAGGACGTTTCGATGCAGGCGAGGGAGCGTCATCATGCTGACCGCGTCGCTGGCGGAGGCGGTCTTTGCCATAACATTCCTCGTCGTCGCCACCGGAAGGTTGCCGGGATTCGGCATCGATCGCACGGGCGCTGCCCTTTTGGGGGCCGCGATCATGGTGGGGCTGGGCGTCGTGCCGCTGGCGGATGCTTATCGGGTGGTCGATTGGAACACCATCACCCTGCTGCTCGGCACCATGATGGTGGTCGCGCATATGAAGGTGAGCGGCTTCTTCGGCATGGTCGCCAATGCCGTAGCGCCGCGAATCCGGCGGCCGATCAGCCTGCTGGCGCTGGTCATGGCGACCTCGGCCGTGGCGTCGGCGTTCCTGGTCAACGACACGATCTGCCTGATCCTGGTGCCGCTGGTGCTGGACCTGGTCCAGGGTGCCAAGCGCAACCCGGTGCCCTATCTGCTGGGGTTGGCGGCGGCCAGCAATATCGGCTCGGTCGCGACATCCACGGGCAATCCGCAGAACATCATGATCGCCAGCTTCGGCCATCTGGGTTTCGCGCATTTTGCCGCCGTGCTGGCGCCGGTATCGCTGGCCTCGCTGGCCGTGGCGTTCCTGCTGGTGGTCGTGTTCTACCGGCATGATTTTCTGGGCCCGCCGACCTTGGACATCCCGCAACAGATGACGGAGTACAACGCGTCGTTGGTGCTGTGGACCACGGTCATCACCATCGCCATGGTCGTAGGCTTCTTCACCATGACGCCGATCGCCCGGCCGGCGATCCTGGCCGGCGCCATATTGCTGCTGGCGCCGGGCAGCAAGGCGCGCGCGATCTATGCCGAGATCGACTGGTCACTGCTGGTGCTGTTCGCGGGGCTGTTCATCGTGGTCGCGGGTGCCGAAAAGGTGTTGCTGACCCCGGATGTGCTGCATGGGGTCGAGGGGCTGAACCTCGGTTCCGTCCCGATTCTGGCCGGGGTGGCGGCGGTCCTGTCAAACCTCGTCAGCAACGTCCCGGCCGTCCTGCTGCTGCGGCCCTTCATCGAGCATCTGAGCCAGCCGGAGCATGCCTGGCTGACCCTGGCCGCCAGCTCGACGCTCGCCGGCAACCTGACGATCCTGGGTTCCGTCGCCAACCTCATCGTTGTCCAGCGCGCCGCCGAGCGCGGCATTCATGTGGGCTTCGGAACGCATCTCAAGCTGGGCGTGCCGCTGACGTTGCTCACGCTGGCCGTGGCGATCGTGATGCTGCGATGATTTTAGGAAAGGCTGTCCGGCGGATGGTGGGCGCGACAGGATTTGAACCTGTGACCCCTTGCGTGTGAAGCAAGTGCTACTACCGCTGAGCTACGCGCCCATCCGGCTCCGGAACAGGCGGCGTTTGTAGTCGCCGCCGCTCAGGGATGTCAAGCGTGGGCGGCGACGATGTCGAGCAGGTCGCTCATGCGCTCCAAGCGCGCCATGGCGGCGATCGCCTCGGCCGGGCCTTTGCGATAGCCATAGGTCATCAGCACGAAGCGGACATCGGCTGTCTCGGCGGTGGCGGCGTCGGTCTCGCTGTCGCCGACCAGGATGGTGTTGCCACGCCCGAAGCCATGGCCTTCCATGATCGCGGTCAGCATGCGCGGGTCGGGCTTGTGGAAGTCGAAGCTGTCACCGCCGACGATCGTGGTGAAGCGTTCGGCAATCCCGAAATGGCCCAGGATCTTGCGCGCGGGCTTCTCCGGCTTGTTGGTCGAGACGGCCAGCGTGTAGCCTCGGGCCAGCAGGGTGTCGACCACAGTCTCGACGCCGGGATAGAGGGTGGTACGCACGGCCGGGGCGCCGTTATAGACCTTGAGGAAGACCGATAGCGCATCGCCGAGCGTGACGGGGGTGCCATCCGGCCGGGCGGCGAGAGCCCGTTGCATCAGCACGGCCGAACCCTCGCCGACCATGCGCCGGATCTCTGCCACTTCGAGCGGTGCGCGGCCGAACTCGGCCAATGCCGTGTTAGCCGCATGAGCGATGTCGCCGACGCTGTCGATCAGCGTGCCGTCGAGGTCGAAGATGATGAGGCCGGGACGAGTCGTGGGGTTTGTCGCGGGATTCGTCATGAAATGTCACAATTCTTGTTGGGGTACCTGCGAATTTCCCATGTCCCATCGTCATGGAGAATCGCATATTCCTGGCAGCTCCCGACCACTCACGGACGACCACCGGTTTCATGACCCCCAAAAATACCGCGATCCTCGTCCTCGCCGCCGGCCAGGGGACGCGCATGCGTTCTGATCTTCCGAAGGTGATGCACCGGCTGGCGGGGCTGCCGATGCTGGGCCATGTGCTGGCGACGGCCAGGAGCCTGGGCTCGGAGATTGGC
>DATJJW010000202.1:0-4276 GCA_035491935.1 Allostellaceae bacterium
ACGATTCGGCCATAGCGCTGCGCCGTCATGGCGGGCAGGCATGCCTGGACGCAGAGGAAGACGCCCTTCAGATTGACGGACAGCAGCTTGTCCCACAGGGCCTCGGACATATCGGCAATACGGGCGCCGTCGAAGATCGCCGCATTCGGGCAAAGGATGTCGATCCGCCCGAAGAGTTCCAGGGCTTGGCGGGCCATCGCGGCGACGGCCACGGCCGAGCTGACGTCGGTGCCGGCATGCTCGGCCCGGGCACCAGCGGCCCGCAGATCGCGCGCGACCGCGGCCGCGCTTGCCTCGTCGCGGTCGACGACCAGGACCGCCGCACCTTCGGAAGCCAGGGTCCGGGCGATCCCTTCCCCGATCCCCCGGCCCGCGCCGGTGACGATCGCCGACTTACCCTCCAAACGCTTTGTCATGATTCCCCGGTGGTCTGATGGTTGGCGCCTGAACGAATATTACAACTCAATGCCTGACGATGATCTCGTTCAGCTCGCGCAAGGTGGTATCGGCCTTGGCCACGGTCTGGATCACCTTGCCATGGGACAGGATCGTGAAGCGGTCGCAGCTTTCATAGGCATGGTAAAGATTATGGGTGATGAACACCGCCGAGACGCCGTCGCGCTTCAGCTCTGTCAGATGCGAGAGGAGTTTGTCCGTCTCCCGGACCGAGAGCGCACTGGTCGGCTCGTCCAGCACCAGCATCGCCGTCTTGAAATAAACGGCCCGTGCGATCGCAACCGCTTGGCGCTGCCCGCCGGAAAGCTCCTCGACCAGAATATCCGGCGCGTTGATGCCGGAAATCCGTACCGCGTTCAGCAGCACGTCCATGACGACATCGTTCATATGCTTGGTATCGAGAATGCCGAAGGCCTTGGTGACCTCGCGTCCGGCGAAGAAGTTCCGCATGATCGATGCCGAGCCGACCAGCGCCGAATCCTGATAGATGGTCTCGATGCCCAGCCGCTCGGAATCCTTCCGCGAGCGGATCTTCACCTCACGACCATCCCGCCAGATGCTGCCGCTGTCCGAACGCTCGATGCCGGACATGATACGCACCAGGGTCGATTTTCCCGCCCCATTGTCGCCGAGCAGGCCGACAACTTCGTTGCGGCCGATCATGAAGTCCACGCCAGTCAGCGCCTGGACATGGCCATATTGCTTCGAAATATTCCGGAGCTCGAGCAGCGGCGTTTCGGGCATGGCGCGGCCTCCCCTAGCGCGAGCTTTTCTTGGTGAGCCAGGTGTTGACCACCACGGCAATAACCAGGATGGCCCCCACGAAGACGTCGAGATAGAAGCCGGGTGCCCTCAGCAGCAGCAGTACGTCCTCGACCAGATACATCAAGCAGGCGCCGAGGAAGATGCCCAGCACCGTACCTCGCCCTCCCGAGAGAAACAGGCCGCCGATGACGCAGATCGCCACGGCCTTCAGCTCCAGCCCCACGCCCTGGGCCGGGGTGACGGTGGAGACCCGGGTCGTGCTGATGATGCCCGCGATGGACGCGCCCAGCCCGGAGAAGGAGAAAGCGATGATCTTCACCAGGCGGGTATTGATGCCGACGGCCAGTGCCGTCTTCTCGTTGCCGCCCACGAGATACATGTGATTGCCCAGCTTGGTCCGGTGCACGATGACCGCCACGATGATCGTCAGCAGCACGAACCAGAGGAAGGGCGCCTCGATCCCGGCGAAGGAGCCGGTGACCAGATCCGTGAAGGTCTCATCGGGATGGAAGGTCACGGACCTTCCTTCCGAGAGCCAGCGTACGAGCCCCCGGACGACGAGCATGCTCCCCATGGTGGCGATGAAGGAAGGGATTCCGGCGCGCACCGTGATGATCCCATTGGCCGCGCCGATGGCGGCACCGATCACCATCGTTCCCAGAAGCGCCACCCAGACCGGCATGCCGGCACCGTAAAGCAAGGCGATGCTGTAGCCGGCCAAGGTGTAGACCGAGCCCACGGATAAATCGAATTCGCCGGTAATCATCAGCATCCCGACGCCGAGCGAGATGATGCCCAGCATCGGGATGGCGCGAAACAGCAGACCGACATTCGTCGGCGTCAGGTAGCGGAAGTCGGCGGGGAAGGCCAAGGCACCTATGATGCAGATGGCCTGCAGCACCACGAAGAGAATGAAGATATTGGTGATCGGCTCGCGGCGGATCCGCCGCCAGGAGAAGCGGCTTTTTCCAGCCGCCGGAAGCACGATCGGCTCGAGCACGGCTTTGGTCATCGCCCGGCCCCGCCCGAGCCTCCCGGCGCGGCGGGTTGCCGCGCCGGGGACGGCAGGGAAGCGACTCGAGGCACTAGCGGTAGGTTCCTGCCCACTTCTTCACGAGCTCGGCATTGTCCTTGTCGATGATCGTCCCGCCGATCGGAATGCTCGAGGGGGGAACGCCATATTTGCTGAAATAATACAGCATCACGACGGGCATATAGCCTTCGTAATAGGCGCCGGAATCGACGGTCGCGACCATCTTCCCGCTGAGGATGCTGTCGATGATGCCGGGGCTGAGGTCGAATCCGCCCACGGGGATCTTCAGCCCTGCCTCGGCGACGGCCTGCGGCTCGACTTCGGTGACGACGCTGCCGAGACCGATCACCGCCGCCGTGTCTTGATGGCCGACGAGATATTCCGAGATGCGGGTAAGCGCTGTCGCCATGGTGCCAGTGGCATCGAGGCGCTCGGAGGTGATACCGGCCTTATCCAGCACCGATTTGATGCCGCGATAGCGTTCGACGCCGTAGAAGGTGTCGGGATCCTCGACCGGGCAGACGACATGGTCGCCGCTCTTGAGCTTCCCTGCGTCGATCATCTTCTGCGCGATGCGCTGCCCGGACGCGAAGAAATCCTGCCCCACATAGGCCTGGCTCTGGGTCGCATTGGGCTTGGGATCATCCGTGTCGAAGGTGACCACGCCGATGCCCGCCGCCCTGGCGTTGGCGATATTGGCGGTGAAGGCATCCGGCAGCCAATTGACGACCGCCAGCCCGTCGACGTGATTGGCGATCGCGGTCTCCATGAGATTGTTCTGCTTCACGGGATCGGCGTCGGCATATTGGATGTCGAGATTCACCCCGCGGTCCTTGGCTGCTTCCTGAGCGCCGTGGATCACGGGATTCCAGAAGGGATCGCCTGGCGCAGTATAGATGATCATCGTCACATTGACGGCGCCGTCCGCGGCACGCGCGGGGGCGCCATGAACCAGCACGGCCAGTGCTATGGCGATGAACGGCATGAATCTCAGATACTTGGTCATCTCGGATTCTCCTTCCCTGTAGCCTCTTGGATTCGGGCGAGTGACTCGCCGTTGCTTTTCTAGGATGCGTCCCTCTCGCGCTCGCTTTCGTAGCCAAGACGATAGACTGCCGCCGAATCGATGATGTGCTGGAGCAGATAGTCGGCTGCGGCTTCGACGTTTCGAGCTCGGACGAGCTCGAAGATCTGGCGGTGCTCCTCGAGCTCGCGATATTTGAATCCCGCCGCACCCAGGATCCGGTGCTGGCGCTCATCGGTCAGGACCAGGATCGATCGGAGCATCGTCGCCGCCACTTGATTGTGCGAGGCGGCCGCGAGCTGCACGTGGAATTCGCGCGCATATTCCCGGGTCGACAGATTGGCCTTCAGGGCGGCTTCGTGATCCTCCAGAAGCCGCTCGATGCGCGCGAACTGCTCCACGGTGCCGCGCAAGCAGGCCAGGCGGACGGCCTGGGGCTCGATCATCTGCCGGGCTTCGAGGAGCTCCAACGCCACCGCGTTGTTGATGAGCAGGCCGATGATGTCGCTGCGAAGGATCTCCTCGCTCCGGGGCTCCTTCACGAAGGTCCCCTGGCCGGCATTCGACTGCACGATGTTCAAGGTCGCGAGGATCTGCAGGGCCTCGCGGATCGTCGAACGGCCGACGGCCAGCTTCTCAATCAGCTGGCGTTCCGGCGGCAGCCGATCGCCGGGCTTCCACACCTGGCGGCGGATCATATCCAGCAGCTGGCTCGCCACCTGCTGCGCCGACGTCGATTTTACGATGGGCTGAAAATCCATGGGCAGCGCTGTCAGACCATAGGACCGCGAAACTGGTCAGACCAGAAGACCGCAAGCAAGCCACCCTGTCAAGCCGGCCCATCGTTAGGGGAGTGTCGTCCGGATCGTCCGGCCGGGGCTGATGAAGGCGACCGACTGGTTGCCGAAGAAATAACCATGGACGACCTCGATGACCGGCGGATTGACCGGCGCCGCGGCTTCCCAGACGACCAGGAAATTCGCGCCTGAACCACCCGC
>DATJJW010000203.1:0-2425 GCA_035491935.1 Allostellaceae bacterium
CCAGGATCGCCCGCCGGCGCGCGAGACTCTCCGCCGGCCAGAGCTTCTGCATGTCGTAATAGACCTCGACCGCGGGCACGTCCCGGGGCAGGCCGACCCAGGGCAGCTTGGAGCGGGTGAAGATATGCACATCCGGCGGCAGGGCGCTGGCATCGTCGAGGGTACCGACGCGAACGAAGCGGAGCGCGGGGCGGCCGCCGTAGTCGCTCCAGACGGCGGTACGGCAGAGGGGGCAGCGGTAAATGTCATGGGGTCGGCCGCTGTCGGTGGGCATGGCGACGGGCTCGAGCTCACCAGACAGAAGCCTGATGCGATCGGTCTCGATTATCGCATTGATGACGAAGGCGCTGCCGGTCTGGCGCTGGCAATCGCGGCAGTGGCAGCAATGCACGATCATCGGCGCCGATGCCAGCCGATAGCGCACCGACCCGCAGGCGCAGCCGCCCTCCAGACCGTCGCTCATGAGACGTCTCCCGTATTTCCCAGGCCGACCAGTTTATTCATGCCCGACCCCTCGGCAAGCTGGTGGAAGCCAATCGGGCGACTATATTGGGTGGGTTGATAATCCGATTGTGGTTCCGATGGACATAGGGAAAGAACTCACGTAACAGATTGTTATGTATGGAATCTATGCCCTGCCCCATTGCCCCTGCCACAGAAAGCTTTGAGGGAATCGAACCGTAGCGGGGCGACTATCAAGCAATTCTTGAAGATATTTCACTTTGACCCTTTCTTGTCGCCCCGGCTCATTATGCGATGCTGGAATGGTGCGTTTCTGGTCTGAGCAGGCCGCTCGATGCGCGGCTGGGAAAAGCTGATGGGACGGTTGACGACACATGTCCTCGATACCGCCGCCGGCCGGCCGGCCAAGGGCATTGGGATCGCGCTGCACCGGCTGGATTCAGCGGGCGCCAGAACCGCCGCTGGCCCTCTTCTGTCACTGGCGGCCAATGCCGATGGCCGCTGCGATCATCCCCTGTTGGAAGGGCCTGCCCTTCTGGCCGGGGTCTATGAACTCGTCTTCCAGGCTGGCCGCTATTTCACCGGCCAAGGCATCACGCTGTCCGAACCGCCGTTCCTCGATGAGGTCGTGATCCGCTTCGGCGTCGCCGACCCTGCGGGGCATTATCATGTGCCGTTGCTGATCTCCCCCTATGGCTATTCCACCTATCGGGGGAGCTGAACTGCCGATGCCCGGCCGCATCAGATTCCTCCTCGGCCGCGAACGGCGTGAGGTCGAGGTCACGGAGCCGACCATGACCGTGCTGAATTTCCTGCGCGAGCGGGAGCGGCGGACCGGCACCAAGGAGGGCTGCGCCGAAGGCGATTGCGGCGCCTGCACCGTGGTCCTGGGCGAGGTCGCGGGCCAGCGACTCGCCTATCGCGCCGTCAATTCCTGCATCCAATTCCTTCCCTCTCTCGATGGCAAGCAGCTGCTGACCGTCGAGGATCTGGCCAGCCCGGACGGCACGCTGCATCCGGCGCAGCAGGCCATGGTCGACTGTCACGGCTCGCAATGCGGCTTCTGCACGCCGGGCTTCGTCATGTCGCTCTTCGCCTTGTTCCACGAGCCCGGGTCCGGAAAGCTCCGCCGTCGACGCATCGACGATGCGCTGGCCGGCAATCTCTGCCGCTGCACCGGCTATGGTCCGATCATCGCAGCCGCCGCGGAGATGAAAGACATTGCCGATACGGATCGCTTCGACGAAAGCGAAGCTGAAACCCTGGGCGCGCTCACCGCTTTGCAGGCGGAGCCGATCCAAGAGATCGCAACAGGCGATGGCCGCCGCTGGTTCGCGCCCCGGCGCGTCGAGGCGCTGGCCGAGCTTCTGCTGCGCTTTCCCGAGGCCTGTCTTGTCGCCGGCGCCACCGATGTCGGCCTCTGGGTAACCAAGCAGCATCGCCGCCTCGATCCCGTGATCTACCTCGGCGAGGTGGAAGAACTGCAGCGCCTCGAAATCGGCGCCGAGACCATCGAGATCGGCGCCGCCGTCACCTATCGCCGCCTGCACCAGGCGATCGCCGCGGAATATCCGGATTTCGGCGAGCTGCTGCGCCGGCTCGGCTCCGCCCAGATCCGCAATTGCGGCACGATGGGCGGCAATATCGCCAATGGCTCCCCCATCGGCGACAGCCCGCCGCCCTTGATCGCGCTTGGGGCCAAGTTGGTGCTGCGCCGCGGCGGCGAGCGGCGCGAGATCGCGCTGGAGGATTTCTTCCTCGATTACGGCAAGCAAGACCGCCGGCCGGGCGAGTTCGTCGAGAGCATTCGCCTGCCCCGGCACGACCCTGCCCGGCGCTTCGCCTGCTACAAGATCTCCAAGCGCTTCGACCAGGACATCACCGCCTGCCTCGGCGCCTTCAACCTGAAGCTCGCGCGAGGGCGGGTCGCCGATATCCGCATCTGCTACGGCGGCATGGCGGG
>DATJJW010000204.1:0-20368 GCA_035491935.1 Allostellaceae bacterium
CCTGGTGCGCATAGATCGTGTCGTAGCCGAGCGTCCAGGCGATGCCGGCGATATAGAGCACCACGGCGGGCCATGAAACGTGGCCGGTAACGGCCACCCAGCCCATCAGCGCACCCCAGTTGAAATTGAGCCCGAGGAAGAATTGCGGCCAGAAGGTCACGCGCTTCATGAACGGATAGGTCGCGATCAGCAGCAGGACGAGGAAGCCCATGGATATCGAGGCCCAATTCAGCTGCATCAGCACCACGGCACCGATGACGAGCTGGGCCGCCAAGAACAGCCCGGCCTGGAAGGGGCTGACCCGTCCGCTCGGGATCGGCCGCACGCGGGTCCTTTCGACCTGGGCATCGAACTCGCGGTCGACCAGGTCGTTGAGCGTGCAGCCGGCACCGCGCATCACCACCGCGCCAATCCAGAACAGCACGAACATGCCCCAGGGGGCGGGGCTTACCGGCGCCAACCCCAGCGACCACCAGCAGGGCAGCAGCAGGAGCCACCAGCCGATCGGCCGGTCGAGCCGAGCCAATTGGGCATAAGGCCGCCAGCCACCCGGCAGCCGGTCGACCCAGGTGCCGCTGCGGATATCGCTGAACCCGTTCTTCTCGGAATTGGTGCCTATGTTCATGGGCTCTGTTAGTAATCCCTTCGCGAAACGAAAGACAGCGTGCATGACGCCCAAAACCGACAAGGCTGCAGCGGAAGAAAAGAGCATCGCCAACCGTCTACATGTCGAGGGCGACCTGGCTGCGGGGCTGGCCGTGACCTTGCCCGAGAACCAGGCCCATTATCTGCGCAACGTGCTGCGGCTGGAGGCGGGCGCGCATGTGGCACTGTTCAATGGCCGCGACGGCGAATGGTTGGCGCGGCTGGACCGCATCGACAAGCGCGCCGCCGTGGCGGTGCCGGCCCGGCTCTTGCGGGAGCAGGCGGCGGAGCCCGACCTGTGGCTGGTCTTTGCGCCGATCAAGCATGGCCGCATCGAGTTCCTGGTCGAGAAGGCGGTCGAGCTGGGCGCCAGCAAATTGGTGCCGGTCATGACCCGGCGCACGATCGTGCACCGCATCAACCACACGCGGCTCCAGGCCCATGCGGTCGAGGCGGCCGAGCAGAGCGAGCGGCTCTCTGTGCCGGAAGTGGCCGAGGAGGCAAGCCTGGAGCGGCTGCTTGGCACCTGGCCCGAGGGGCGCCGCCTGGTCCTGTGCGACGAGACCGGCGGGGCGCCGCCGATCGCCCAGGCCCTTGGTGATTTGCAACTCCTTGGTGATTCCAAGGGCGTTGCACAAGGGTGGGCAGTCCTGATCGGACCAGAGGGGGGGTTTGCATCGGACGAACTTGACCTGTTGCGGAAACTTCCGTTTGTTTACCCCGTCGGCTTGGGCCCCAGGGTCCTGCGGGCCGACACCGCGGCGCTCGCCGCCCTGGCAGCATTCCAGATGCTGCTGGGGGACTGGGGCGGGGCCCGCGGTGCGACCACACAATCGGCCGGGAAGAATTAGGAAGCGCCACCCATGTCCGCACAGCCCAATTCGCGCGGCGAAGCGATTACCGGCAAGGCGCAGCTCGTTGATTACATCGCCAAGGGCGAGAAACCGGCTGCCGATTGGCGTATCGGCACCGAGCACGAGAAATTCGTCTTCAATTTGGCCGATCACGGCGCCGTGCCCTATGCGGGGCCGCATGGCATCCGCGCGCTCCTCGAAGGCATGCGGCGCTTCGATTGGCAACCGGTCTTCGAGGAGGACCGATTGCTGGCGCTGGCCAAAGGCCAATGCTCGATCACGCTGGAGCCGGGCGGCCAGTTCGAACTGTCGGGTGCGCCGCTGCAGACCATCCACCAGACCTGCGACGAGGTGCATGTGCATCTGGAGGAGGTGCGGCAGGTCGCATCCGAGCTCGGCCTCGGCATGATCGGCCTGGGTTTCGATCCGAAGCACACCCTTGCGGAAGTGCCGGAGATGCCCAAGGGCCGGTCGGCGATCATGCGGCGCTACATGCCGAAGCGCGGCACTCTCGGCCTCGACATGATGCACCGGACCTGCACCGTACAGGTCAATCTGGACTTCGCTTCCGAGGCCGACATGGTGCGCAAGTTCCAGGTGTCGCTGGCGTTGCAGCCGATCGCCACTGCGCTGTTTGCGGCCTCGCCCTTCACCGAGGGCAGACCCAACGGCTATCTGTCATATCGCAGCCATATCTGGACCGATACCGATCCCGACCGTTCCGGCATGCTGCCCTTCATCTTCGAGGATGGCTTCGGCTACGAACGTTACGTCGACTACATCCTCGACGTGCCGATGTATTTCATCTTCCGCGACGGCAAGTATATCGACGTCGCCGGCCGCTCCTTCCGCGACTTCATGGCCGGCAAGCTGCCGGAACTGCCGGGCGAGCTGCCGCATCTGGGCGACTGGTCCGACCACATGACCACCGCCTTCCCGGAAGTGCGGCTGAAACGCTATCTGGAAATGCGCGGCGCCGATGGCGGCCCGTGGCGCCGGCTCTGCGCGTTGCCGGCGCTGTGGGTCGGGTTGCTTTATGATTCGACGGCGCTCGATGCCGCTGCCGACCTCGTCAAGGATTGGAGCTTCGAGGAGATGGCGGCGTTGCGGGCCTCCGTGCCGAAGCTCGGCCTCAAGGCGCCGTTCCGCAAAGGCACGGTGCAGGAGATCGCCCTCCAGGTACTGCGCATCTCCCATGACGGGCTGCACCGCCGCGCCATGCTGAACCGTGTGGGCGAGGATGAATCGCATTTCCTCGAAGTGCTGCATTCCATCGCCGCCTCCGGCCGCACCCCGGCCGAAGACATGCTCGAGGATTTCGCGACGAGCTGGAACGGCGATATCGACCGGATCTATTCGGCCTACGCCTATTGAGGCTTGCCCGCCGGGCCATCCTCCGGCAGACGCCATGGCCCCGTCTTCTTCAAGACACTTCGGCCATAAGCGATATAGGAAACGATAGTCAGGACGACCACGAGACCCGAGGCGCCGTAATAAAGCGACATGGAAGGATGGTTCGTCTCCAACGCAGCCGACGTCAAAATCACGGAAGCCGGAATATTCACCACGGCCATGATTTTCACTCTCTTAATCGGCCGGGGTCGATATTCGGTAAAACTCGGCACCCACCAGATGAAGAGGATCAAGATTAACCAGAAGATTGGTGACGCGTGAGGTGTCGATATCGGCGGTCTCTGGAAAAGACCAAAAAGAGCGACAGCATTGATGATGCCGGCAGCGATGACGGTGAGCAGTGCGACGGCAGTTGGAATGTCACGATGGAGGGCACGCCATTCCGGCGTTTGCCGGCGTATCAGCTTGTCATCCAATCCCTTCATGTCCCTGCGAGCCATGCTCACCAAGCATCTCCCGGTGCTGCGATCCAGACAACGAGGTCGTTGATCGTCCCCGAATAGCTGGATGCGGTGAGTCCAACGGCTTCGATGATAGCGTTCAGCAGCCGTACTTTCACCACTCTCGAGATAAGAACGGCAGGCACTCGTTTATTGCCGACGAGATTGAATTTCTGAGTTAGAGCCTTGCGTTGTGGCCGGTATAGCTTGCCCTCCCACACCGACTGAGTTGAAACGCCTGCTCTTTTCAGAACGTTTCTGGTCTCTACAATTTCCTTGAACGCGCCCTTAGCTCCGTAAATGCTGACAAAATCTAATCCAGCCATTGAGTATATGTATGAATTACTCTGATCCATTTCTTTGTTGTTTTTACTATGATTGTAAACCATGTCGTGAATTCGATACGCGGAAACGCCACAGGAGGCTGAGCTGGCAAGGGCGCCGGCCCACACTGCCGCGGATACCGCGACCGAAACACCGCCTGTAGCGGGCGCGGCGGCAGCGGCACCAATAACACCGATCCAACTTAGAGCCGCGCCACCGCAGTTAAGGCCGAAATTGCTCCATTCGGTCCAAGGATCGGAGGCACCGGTCCGTCGCACGAGCATGGGAGCATGGTCCGATCTGGGGGCGAGAACGCTCGGACGGTACTCGAAAATAGCCGTTTCACCGCCTTGTGGCGTCGGGCGGATCGTCCGCGCCACGCCATTGGCGATCAGCACGATGCCGAGGCCCGTGGTCTCGGGGATTTGATCGACGGCGCGGATGAGGGCTGTATCGGAAAGATCGCGGCGTGCCACCTGCGGCAGAGGTGGCGTTGTCGATACGGCACTCATTCGCACCTCTCATCCGTCGATGGGCGATTCAACGCGAAGGCGAATCTTCGATCGACATATGCGGGGCGTCGGCAGAGGTGTCAACGATGAAATTAATAGACTTTTAAGGATATTTCGGCTCGTCACTCGCCGATGAGATGCAGCGCCACCTCGCGCATTTGCGGTTGGTGGCGGTGCTCGAAGAGGTAGACGCCTTGCCAGGTGCCGAGCATCAGCCGGCCGCTTTCGATCGGGATCGACAGCTGCGTCTGGGTCAGGGCCGCGCGGATATGGGCCGGCATGTCGTCCGGCCCCTCATCGTCATGGCGATAGAGCTTGCCGTCCTCCGGCACCAGGCGCTTGAAGAAGTCGATGAGATCAGCGCGCACATCGGGTGCGGCATTCTCCTGGATGATCAGCGAGGCCGAGGTATGACGGCAGAACAAGGTCAGCAGCCCACGCGCCATGCCCTTGCTTTCGGCCCAATCCCGCACCTCGCGGGTGATCTCGTTGAGCCCGGGGCCGGAAGTCCGGACGCCCAGGCAGCCGGCGGACTGTCGCATCACTCGGTCCTCCTTACTCGGTCCTCCTTACTCAGGCCCTCATTATCCGCGCCTCACGCCGTGCCGCCGACGGTCAGCCCGTCCATGCGCAGGGTCGGCTGGCCGACGCCGACCGGCACGCCCTGGCCGTCCTTGCCGCAGGTGCCGATGCCGTTGTCGAGCTTGAGGTCGTTGCCGATCATGGTGATCTTGGTCATGGCGTCCGGTCCACTGCCGATCAGCGTGGCGCCCTTGACCGCGGGACCGATCTTGCTGTTCTCGATCAGATAGGCTTCCGAGGCGGAGAACACGAACTTGCCATTGGTGATGTCGACCTGGCCGCCGCCGAAATTCACGGCGTAGATGCCGCGCTTCACCGAAGCCAGGATCTCGCCCGGGTCCTTGTCGCCGGCTTCCATATAGGTGTTGGTCATGCGCGGCATCGGGTGATGGGCATAGCTCTGGCGCCGGCCGTTGCCGGTGGCGCGGGCACCCATCAGCCGGGCGTTCAGACGATCGAAGATATA
Source organism: Allostellaceae bacterium (assembly GCA_035491935.1). GTDB lineage: Bacteria > Pseudomonadota > Alphaproteobacteria > ATCC43930 > CGMCC-115725 > DATJJW01. Next base: position 5,237 of record DATJJW010000204.1, read on the forward strand.
GCCCTTGAGGATGCCGTCCTCGATCAGCACCGTGCGTGAGGAGGGTGTGCCCTCGTCATCGATGGTGATCGAGCCGCGCCGGTCGGGGATGGTACCATCATCGACGACGGTGACGCCGGGGGCGGCGATACGCTGGCCGATCATGCCGGTGAAGGCAGAGGTCTTCTTGCGGTTGAAGTCGCCTTCGAGGCCATGGCCCACCGCCTCATGCAGCATGACGCCGGGCCAGCCGGGCCCCAGCACCACGGTCATCTCGCCGGCAGGGGCGGGCACCGAGCCCAGATTGACCAGCGCCTGGCGCAGCGCCTCGTCGACCTCCGACTGCCAGACCGCGGGGTCGAGGTAGCGGGCATATCCCGCACGGCCGCCGATGCCCGAGGAACCGGCTTCCATGCGATCGCCTTCGCCGACGACGATCGAGACGTTGAGCCGCACCAACGGCCGGATATCGGCAACGCGGGTGCCATCGGGCCGAAACACCTGCACCGCGCGCCATTCGCCCGAAATCGAGGCCGTCACCTGCTTTACCCGCGGATCGCGCGCGCGGGCATAGGCATCGATCTCGGCCAACAGGTTGGTCTTGGCGGCGAATTCGATCTCGTTCAATGGATTGGCGTCGGTGTAGAGGCTGAAATTCGTGCCCGGCGGCGGAGATGCCAGGATGCCGGCATGGCCGCCGCGTACCGCGCGCACCGTCTCGCCGGCACGCTGGATCGCCGCTTCCGAGAGCTCGCCCGAATGGGCATAGCCGGTCGATTCGTCCGAGACGGCGCGCAGGCCGAAACCTTGCCCCGTGTCGAAGGACGCATTCTTCACCCGGCCGTCGTCGAAGACGATGCCTTCAGACTGGCTGTATTCGAGATAGAGCTCGCCATCATCCATGCCGGAGAGCGCATCGGAGACGATGTTGCCGACCCGTTTCGGGTCCATGCCGGTACGGGTGAAGAAGAGGTCGTCGGTGCGGGCGAGATCGCTCATGACTTGGTCCTTATCTGCCGGTTGCCGGAAAACCGGACTTCCATCCAGCATATAGGCGTCCGGATGCGGACGGGAAGACGGCATGATGGCTGCCATGGCGTGGAGGCGGGGGTTGCGCTTATATGGGCGTGAGCCCCAAGCCGATACGGCACGCCATCACGTAAGGTTTCCCATGACCGGTTCCGCCTATGACGCCCTGCATGCCCGTTTCAACCGCCTCGGCACCATCGAGGAGGCGTTGGCGATCCTGTCCTGGGACTATGCCACCATGATGCCGAAGGGCGGCGCCAATGCGCGAGGCGAGCAGATGTCGGTGCTGCAGGTCATTGCGCATCAGCAACTGACCGCCCCGGATCTTGAGGATCTCTTCGGCCGCGCGGCGATGGAGGGAGGCCGCGACGTGTGGGCGGAGGCCAATCTGGCGGCGATGAACCGGCAATGGCGCAAGGCGATTGCGGTGCCGGCCGATCTGGTCGCGGCGCTGGCCAAGGCCACCCTCGAATGCGAGATGATCTGGCGTCAGGCGCGGCCCGATAACGATTACCCTGCAGTGAGGCCGGCCTTGAGCGAGCTGCTCAATCTCACGCTCCAGGCAGGCCAGGCCAAGGCGGATGCCTTCGGCCTCGGGCTTTACGACGCCCTGCTCGACGACTACGAGCCGGGCGGGCGCTCGGCCCATATCGACACGCTGTTCGCGGAACTGGCCGGGTTCCTGCCTGATCTGATCAATACTGCGATCGAGCACCAGGCGAAGGAACCCGCGCCGATCCAGCCGCAGGGGCCGTTCCCGATCGTCAGGCAGCGCGAGCTCGCCGACCGCATGATGCGGGCCTTGGGCTTCGATTTCGGGCATGGGCGGTTGGATGTCAGCGCGCATCCTTTCTCGGGCGGCATTCCCGACGATGTGCGCATCACCACCCGCTATGAGGAGGGTTTGTTCTCGCGTTCGCTGATGGGTGTGCTGCACGAGACCGGCCATGCGCTTTACGAGCAAGGTCTGCCGGCTGCCTGGCGCCGCCAGCCGGTGGGCGTGGCGCGCGGCATGAGCATGCATGAGAGCCAGTCGCTGATGGTCGAGATGCAGGCTTGCCGCTCGGCCGAGTTCATGCAGTTCCTGGCGCCGGTCGCGCGCGAGGTGTTCGGCGGCGAGGGGGCGGCCTGGGAACCGGAGAATCTGCACCGGCTGGAGACGCGGGTGCGCCGGGGCCTGATCCGCGTCGATGCCGACGAGGTGACGTATCCCGCCCATGTCGTGCTGCGCTACCGGCTGGAGCGCGCGATCATCCAGGGGGAACTCGGCCTCGACGATCTGCCCGGCGCCTGGCGCGACGGCATGAAGGAGCTGGTGGGATCCGTGCCCGAGACGGATCGGGAGGGCTGCCTGCAGGACATCCACTGGTATAGCGGCAGCTGGGGCTATTTCCCGACATATACCCTGGGGGCCATGACCGCGGCCCAGCTGTTCGATGCCGCCAAACGCGCGGTGCCGTCGATTCCCGGCGATCTTGCCAAGGGCGATTTCTCGAACCTGCTGGGATGGCTGCGCACCCATATTCATGGCCGCGCCTCCTCCGTGCCGGGCGAGGTCATCGTCAAGGAGGCGACAGGCGCGCCGCTCGGCACGAGCGTCTTTCGCCAACATCTGGAGCGGCGCTACCTTGGGCGAACCTAATCCGCCATCATCGGCCAGCGAACCCATGAAAGACCCGATTGCCGAATTGCTGGGCAGGGCCGTGCAGGCCCAAGCCCAGGGGCGCGCCGCAGAGGCATCCGTGCTCTGCCGATCGATCCTTGCCGCGTCACCGGAGCACGCCGACGCGCTCCGCCTGCTCGGGTGTATCGCCCGCGACCAGGGGGATGCCGGACAGGCTGTCGAACTGCTGCGCCGTGCCTGCGCCGGGGCGGACACCCCGTTGCTGCCGCTCATGGACTATGCGGAGCTGTGCCGCAATGCCGGTCTGTTCGCCGAGGCCAGGCAAGTGGCCATCCGGGCGACGAACCTGCATGCGGCATCCCCGATCGCCTGGTTTTGCCTTGGCAACATATTGTTGGAGAGTGGAGAGCTGCCACAAAGCCGGGACTGCTTCGAGCAGGCGCTCTCGCTTCAGCCGGATCTGGCTCAGGCACGCCAGAACCTTGCGATTGTGCTCGGCCGGCTTGGCGAGACCGGGGCGGCGGTTCGGGAATTCGAAATTCTGTTCAATGCGGCTCCGCAAAGCGGCGAGGCTTTCGATGGTCTGGCCCTGCTGCTTCTGGAGTTGGGGTTCTTTCGCGAAGCCGTCGCTCTGGCGGAGAAGGCGATCGAGCTGCAGCCGGAATCGCCGGCTGCCTACACCCATGCAACGATGATCGAGATGCGGCTCGGTCGTTACTGGGCCGCCCTGGCACATCTCGGCATCGCCTTGCGCTTCCGGCCAGGCGATCCGCAATGCCTGCAATTGAAGGCGCATCTTCTGCGGCTTGTCGATCACGTCGATGAGGCCATCGCCTGCTGCCTGGACGCCTTCGCGGCCGGCATCGAGACGCCCGAGATGCTATACGCCTACGCCCTTGCCCTGCACATGGCCGGCAAGAACGAAGAGGCGCTGGCGACCTATGACCGGGCTGCCGCTCGCGCAACGAACCCGGCGCCCGTGAACGCCGACAAGGCACGGCTGCTCGATCAGCTCGGCCGTCGGGGCGATGCCCTCGGCGTTCTTGAAGCGGCCTTGGTGCGCGACCCATCGATGGGTGCCGCGTGGTGCAACAAGGCCAACATCAAACGTTTCGCGGCGGGCGATCCCGATATCGTTGCCATGGAAGGGCTGCTGGCCGGCGGCCTCGGCTATCACGATCGGCTTTGCCTGCATTTCGCCCTGGCCAAGGCTCATATGGACATCGGGTCGAACGAGACCGCCTTTGCGCATCTGGACGAGGGCAACAGGCTGAAGCGGGGCATTGTCGATTTCGACGTCGAGAAGGCGGAGGAGTGGATGGTGGCCATTGCCGCGCAGCCGACCGATTTCGAGACGGCCAGCCCCGTCATCCAGCCTGATCGGCTATCCGAGGTGCCGGTCTTCGTTGTCGGCATGCCGCGCTCGGGCTCCTCCTTGGTCGAGCAGATCCTCGCTTCTCATCCCGAAGTGCACGGCGCGGGCGAATTGTTGCGCCTATCGAGCTTACTGGCCGAGGATGGCCCGGCATTCGAGGGACCGAATGCAGAGGACGCCATGGCCGAGACTGCCGCGGAATACTTGGCGAAGCTCGGGAGTGCCGCGCCCATGGCCCGGCGCGTCATCGACAAGGATCTAGGCAATTTTCTGTATCTCGGCGCCATCCACCGCCTTTTCCCTCGCGCCCGTATCATCCATTGCCGGCGTGATCCCCTCGATACCTGCTTTTCCGCCTATACCAAGCTGTTTCAAGACGGCTTGGCGTTTACCTACGATCAGACGGAACTTGGCCGTTACTATCGCGCCTATGACCGGCTGATGGCGCATTGGCGCGGCACGCTGCCCGCAAATGCTTTCACCGAGGTGCAGTACGAGACGCTGGTCGCGGATATGGAAGGGGAGAGCCGCCGCCTTCTCAGCTTCATCGGCCTCGACTGGCATGATGCCTGCCTACGTTTCTTCGAGACGGAGAGGGTGGTCCGCACCGCCAGCCGTCATCAGGTGCGGCAGCCGATCTATCGGTCGAGCATCGGTCGCGCCGAGGTATTCCGCCGATATCTCGTGCCGCTGACCGACGCGCTCGGCGAACTGGCGCCGTCGGGCCCAGCGTCACAGGCTGGCGAATAGATTGCGCAGGCGCCCCTTGATGAAGTGGGTCGCCGCCGCGATGTTCCGCACCGCCTTCTGTTCGATGGAGATGGCGCCGGTCCGTAGCTGCTCGAGATGGCTTTGGGTGTGGGCGGCGCCGAGGAGCATGGTCGCCGGCAGGTGGGCGGCGAGGCTGGCCAGCGCCGTCTGGTGATCGTTGAGCGGGGCCATGTGGGCGGCCGCGATTTCTGAGGGTGAGGGCGCATAATCCAGCGCCGTCACGTTTGCCGGGCCGTCATTGCTGGGGCTGTCCAGCGTCAGCACGGCCGAGAGGTCTGGTGCCGCGGCGTCCCGTCTGGTCAAGGGCGCTCCCAGGTCGAAACGCTTGCGCAGCGTGGCGATGATCGATGTGTGATCGTAGGGCGTGCTGCGGGCAGGCGCGCGCAGGATGGTGCCTGGCGGGATGAAGGGCGAGACGATCACCGCCGGCACGCGCACGCCATAGCGGTCGAAGTTGAAGGGCGCGGTGGGCGTGTCGCCGGGTGGGACGGCGGCGGGCGGCGGCACGTGGTCAAAGCAGCCGCCATGCTCGTCATAGGTGACGACGAGCAGCGTTTTCGACCATTGCGGTCCGGCGCGCAGAGCATTGTAGACCGTGGCGATCAGTTGTTCGCCGAGCGTGACGACATGAGGCGAATGCTGGTCGTTGGGCAGGGCGAGATCACTGAAATAGCGTGGCTCGATAAAGGAATAGGCTGGCAGCCCGCCGCTACGCGCATCCTTCTCGAACTCCTCGAACAGGCGGAAATTACCGATATGCGGCCACAGGCCGGCTAGGGTCAGCGACTGGGGGATGTCGTGGAAATAGACTTTCCAGGGATACGCCTTCGCCTCCAGCTGCTGGAAGATGCTCGCCATCTCATAGGGAAAATGGGTCGGGGTATTGTTCTCGTAGCCGTTGGCCGTGGCAGTGTGGACGAAGAAGCGATTCGGCCAGGTCTGGCAAGGGGCGGAGGCGAACCAGTGATCGCAGACGGCGAAGGCCTTGGCCAGACCCGACAGCACCGGCAGCTGGGCTGGCGTGAAATGGTGCATAACGGCATTCGCCTGGCAGTTCGGCTTGCCGCTGCCGCCCTGTGCGAGATAGTTGCGCACAAAACCCGACATGGTCGGCGCAGCCGAAGGCCCGGGTGTCGCCGTGCCGAAGAGTTGCATGTTGATGTCGGTGAACTGCTCGCCCGGGTCGGGCGCCGGGATGCTCATCGATGCTTGGGGTGTGCCGGGGCTGTTCCAGACGGCGACCGGCTTGCCGGCATCGTCCGGGTTGGACTCCGTACCCGCCAGCCCCTCGAATTGCGCCGATCTCGGATAGAGCGTGCCGAGCATGCTGTCGAACGACCGATTTTCCAGCATCAGTACGACGACGTGATCGATATCTCCCAGCCCCATGGGATGGCCCCCCGTTTGCCCTACGGTTTATTGTTCGGCACCGGCGCTAAGCCCGGATCCACCTTCGCGAAAAGGTTCGTATCCCAGCAGCCTATCCTATGGATCGTCTTCGTATCGCGCCACCGGCCATCAATAACCTTGCTGGCGATCGACCTCGTTCAGGAGGGGGGCACCGGCGCGGGCTCGGCGGATGTTTTCGACGAAAATGGCGACGGCGGTCACCGGGTTGGTGATGCTGGCGATATGCGGCGTCATCAGAATGGCTGGGTGGCGCCAGAAGGGGTGGTCGGGCGCCGGCGGCTCCTGATGGAAGACGTCGAGGGTGGCGCCGGCGATCCGGCCACGGCCAAGCGCATCGATCAAATCCTGGTCGACTAGATGCCCGCCGCGGGCGGCATTGACGAGATAGGCGCTGTCCAGCCGCTCGAAAAGCCGGGCGTTCAGGATGCCGGTGGTCGCGGGTGTCAGCGGCAGCAGGCAGATGAGCGCCTTCAACCCATCGAGAAATCCGGTCAGGCCCTCGGCGCCGGCGAAGCAGTCGATGCCGGCGATCTGTTTGGGCGTGCGGGCCCAGCCGCGCAAGTGGAAGCCATTGAGCGCCAGCAGCCGGGCGGTGGCGGTGCCCAGCACGCCGAACCCCATGATGCCGACTGGAAAGCTCGCGCGGTCACGCGGCGGCAAGGGTTGCCAGGTGCCGGTGCGCTGATCCTGCTCGAATTGGTCGAACTGGCGATAGTGGCGCAGGACCGAGAGCAGGCAATACTCCGCCATCTGCTCGCTCAGGCGGTCGTCGACCAGTCTTGCCATGCGGATATGAGGCGGGATCGACGGCAGGTCGAGCTGGTTGATGCCGGCGCCGAAGGACTGGATCGTCTTGAGATTGGGGTAGGGGGCGAGGCCGCCGGGCGGCTGGCGCCACAAGATTGCGATGTCGATATCGGCGGGGTCACCGACATCGGGCCAGAATCGGAAATCCTCTCCCGGCAGGGCCGCACGCATCCTGGACGGCCAGTCCAGCCCACCATCGGCGCTGCCATGGAAGAGGACGGCCATGTCGGGTGTGGCGCCTAGTCTTCCGGCTGCATCGGCTTGCCCGGCTGACCGTAATCGACCGGTACGTCGGCCGGCCGCGGCTTGTCGCCGGTATGGGCGATCCAGCCGCCGCCCAGCGCCTTGTAAAGGTCGACCAGATTGGTGAGGCGTGAGAGCCGGGCCGAGATCAGCGTGATCTGGGCAGAGTAGAGGTCGTTCTGCGCGGTGATCACGTTGAGGTAGGAATCGATGCCAGCCTTGAAACGCATTTCGGACAGGCTAAGACGCTGCTGTTGGGCCGAAACCTCGCGTTCCAACGCGCCGATCTCGTCGTCGAAGGTACCGCGCGCCGCCAAGCCGTCGGACACCTCGCGGAAGGCCGATTGGATCGCCTTCTCGTATTGCGCGACCGCTGCCTGATGCTGGCTGTGCACCAGTTCCAGCCCAGCGACATTGGCGCCGCCGTCGAAGATCGGCAGGCTGACTTGCGGCCCGAAGTTCCAAACCTGCGAGCCTGGCTTGAACAGGCTGGCGAGCGAGGTGCTGCCAGTGCCGAAGGCGCCGGTCAGCGTGATGCTGGGGAAGAAGGCACCACGCGCCGCGCCGATATTGGCATTGGCGGAGCGCAGCGTGTCCTCGGCCTGCATGATGTCGGGCCGCCGGGTCAGCAAATCGGAGGGCAGGCCGGCCGGGACGTCGGCCAGGATGCCTTGGTCATTGAGCGGGCGCGGGGGTGGCAGATCCGCCGGCAGGTTGGTGCCGAGCAGCAGCACCAGCGCATTCACCGCCTGGGCGCGCAGGCGGATCTGGCTTTGCAGATTGGCCTGGGCCTGTTCCAGCACGGTCTGGGCCTCGGCAAGGTCCAGCGCCGTTTGGTTGCCAACGCGGTACTGTACCTGTGCCAGCTTGTAGGCATCCTGCGCAGTGGCCAGCGTGTCGCGGGTCACCGCCAGTTCGTCATCGAGCGAGCGCAGGGTCAGGTACTGGTCGGCCACCTGGCTGACCAGCAGCAGCTCGGCGGATTTGCGTGCCTCGGCGGTTGCGAGATAGGTGTCGAAGGCGGCATGGCTGAGGCTACGCAGCTTGCCGAAGAAATCGAGTTCCCAATTGACGTTGCCCGCGACTTCGGCCTCGTTGCCGAGCGCTACGTGGCCGAAGGGCGACAGCTTCGCCGGCGTGCGCGAACGCTCCCAAGAGGCGTTGCCCGTCAGGCTGGGAAACAGGTCGGCGCGCTGGATCCGATATTGTGCCCGCGCCTCGTCGACATTGATCGCAGCCACGCGCAGGTCGCGGTTGTTGGCGAGCGCCACTTCGATCAGCTTGCGCAGCCGGGGATCGCCGAAGAAATCCTGCCAGCCGATATCGGCGGCGGGCCGGGTGGATACGGAATTGGCGGCCGGCTGGGGATAGGCGCGGGCGAAGGCCGGATCGTCCTTGTCCGTAGGGTAGTGCTGCGCCACCGGGGCCGCAGGCCTGTGGAAGGCCGGCTCCAGCGTGCAGGCCGCGAGGGCCATGGCGGAGGCCAGGGAGGAGGCGAGGACGAGGCTTCGCGAAAGGTTCCGCTTCATCGCTCAATGTCCTCCCGTCACGACCGGCCCCGTCGGCCCGCCGGATGATGGGCCACCTGGTCCCGCCTGCTTCTTCCGGCCGAAGGACAGCTTCTCGCTGACCAGCACGAAGAACATCGGGATGAGGAACGGGGCGAGGAAGGTCGCGGTGAGCATGCCGCCGATGACGCCCGTGCCGATGGCGTGCTGGCTGCCGGAACCGGCACCGGTGCTGAGCGCCAGCGGCAGCACGCCCAGCATGAAGGCCATCGAGGTCATGATGATCGGGCGCAGTCGCAGCCGCGCGGCTTCGATGGCCGCGTCGCGCAAGCTGCGGCCTTCACGATGCATGTCGCGGGCGAATTCGACGATCAGGATGGCGTTCTTCGACGACAGCCCCACCGTGGTCAGCAGGCCCACCTGGAAATAGACGTCGTCGGACAGCCCGCGACCCAGCGTCGCCGCCAAGGCACCGAGCACGCCCAGCGGGACCACCATGATGACTGAGATCGGAATGGTCCAGCTCTCGTAGAGCGCCGCCAGCGCCAGGAACACGACGATGATCGAGATGGTGTAGAGCAACGGTGCCTGGGCCCCCGAGAGGAGTTCCTGATAAGACATGCCGGTCCATTCATAACCGAAGCCCGGCGGCAGCTTCTTCGACAGCTGCACCATCGCGTTGATGGTGTCGCCGGTGCTTTTGCCGGGGGCCGGCTGACCCTGGATCTCGATCGAGGACACGCCGTTGTAGCGTTCGAGCTTCGGTGAACCGTAGGTCCATTTCGTCGTCGTGAAGGACGAGAACGGCACCATTTGGCCCTGGTTGTTGCGCGTGTACCACCGGTTGACGTCGGATGGGTTCATGCGGAAGGGCGCATCGCCCTGGACGAAGACGCGCTTGATGCGGTTGTCCGTGTCGAGGAAGTTGTTGACGTAGGCGGACGCCCAGGCGATCGAATAATCCTGGTCGATCGTACCGATGTTCAGGCCGAGCGCGCTCGCCTTCTGCCGGTCGATATTGACGTTGAAGGTCGGCGTGTCGTTGAGGCCGTTGGGATGGACCTGGACCAGCGTCGGGTCCCTGGATGCCATGCCCAGCAACTGGCCACGTGCGGCCATCAGCGCTGCGTGGCCGAGGCCGGCACGGTCTTCGAGCTCCATGTCGAAGCCGCCGGCGACGCCCAGTTCCAGGATCGGCGGCGGGTTGATCGGGAAGACGGTCGCGTCCTTGATGTTCGCCTGCGCCCAGGCGAAGGTCCGGCCAACCAGCGCGTCGACGGAATCGCCGGGGCCTGTCCGCTGGCTCCAATCCTTCAGACGAACGAAGACGATACCGGCATTCTGTGCGCGGCCGGAGAAACTGAAGCCGTCGATGTCGAAGGTGGAGGAGACGACGGCCTTCTCGCCCTGCAACATGTGGGTCGAGACCTCGTTCAATACCTGCTGCGTACGGCCGAGCGTGGTGCCCGGTGCCATCTCCACCTGAATGAACATGATGCCTTGATCTTCCTGCGGCAGGAAGGAGCCCGGCACGCGGGTGAACATGAAGGCGACGCCGGCGATGATCAGCACATAGACGATCATCCACCAGCCGAGGCGCTTGATGATGTGTTGCACGCCATGGAGATAACGGTCGCGCATACTGAAGAAACTGCGGTTGAACCAGCCGAAGAAGCCGCCCTTCTCCTTATGCTCCATGGCCGGCTTCAGTATGGTCGCGCACAGCGCGGGCGTCAGGATCAGCGCCACCAGCACCGAAAGCACCATGGCCGAAACGATAGTGAGCGTGAACTGACGATAGATCGCGCCCACGGCGCCAGACGACATCGCCGACGGGATGAACACGGCGCTCAGCACCACGGCGACGCCGACCAGCGCGCCGGTGATCTGGCTCATGGCCTTGCGGGTCGCGTCCCTGGGACTGAGCCCTTCTTCGACGATGACGCGCTCGACGTTCTCGACCACGACGATGGCGTCGTCGACCAGCAGGCCGATCGCCAGCACCATGCCGAACATGGACAGCGTGTTGATGGAGAAGCCCAGCACCTCCATGATCGCGAAGGTGCCGAGCAACACGACCGGCACCGCGATCGACGGAATGAAGGTCGCGCGGACGTTCTGCAGGAACAGGTACATCACCAGCACGACGAGCACGATGCCTTCAAGAAGCGTGATCACGACGTCGTGGATCGAGATACGCACGAAGGGCGTCGTGTCGTAGGGGTATGTCACGACCATGCCGTGCGGGAAGAACGGCTTCAGCGTGTCCACCTTGTCGCTGACCAGCTTGGCGACCTGGAGCGCATTGGCGCCGGGGGCGAGCTGGATGCCAAGGCCGGCGGTCGGCTGATTGTCGTAATGGGTGTCGAAATTGTAGTTCTCGGAGCCGAGTTCGACCCGCGCCACGTCCTTGATCCGGACCTGCGAGCCATCGGGTAGGACCTTGAGCAGCACCTGCCGGAATTGATCCGGCGTGCGCAGCAACGTCGCTTCCGTGATCGTGGCCGAGAGCTGCTGGTTGGGCACGGCCGGCGCACCACCCAGTGAGCCGCCGGGCACCTGGACGTTCTGGGCCTGGAGTGCCGCGGTGACGTCGCTGGGCGTCAGGCCATAACTGTTCAGCTTGTCGGCGTTCAGCCAGATGCGCATGGCATATTGCGTACCGAACAGCGTGATCGTGCCGACGCCGTTCAGGCGGCTGAGCGGGTCCTGTATGTGCGAGGCGACATAGTTGGTCAGGTCGACCTTGTCCATGCTGCCATCCGATGACGAGAAGGCCAGCACTTCCAGGAAGTTGTTGGTCGACTTGCTCACGACGATGCCCTGCTGCTGCACCTGGAGCGGCAGGAGCGGGATGGCCAGCGACAGCTTGTTCTGCGTCTGCACTTGGGCGATGTCGGCATCCGTGCCGGTATCGAAGGTCAGGGTGATCAGCGCCGTGCCCGAATTGTCGCTGGTGGAGGCGATGTAGATCAGATGGTCGAGGCCGCTCATCTGCTGCTCGATCACCTGCGTCACCGTGTTCTCGACCGTCTGCGCATCGGCGCCCGGATACACGGCGCGCACCTGAATCGAGGGCGGCGCGATCGTCGGGTATTGGGCAACCGGCAGCACATAGATCGAGATGGCGCCCGCCATCATCAGAATGATCGCGATCACCCAGGCAAAGATCGGGCGGTCGATGAAAAACCTGGCCATGGAACGCCCTCTTAGTGCGCCGCGGGCAACTGCCCGAGGCTGCCAGTCTGCGGGGGAACCGAGGCGGGGACGCCGCTCGGATCCATGGTCACCGGCACCGGTTTGACCGTGGCGCCAGGCTGTGCCTTGATGACGCCCTGGACGATGATCCGGTCGCCGGGTTTGAGGCCGCTGTCGACGACCCAGTCATGGCCGATGACGCGCGAGGTCGTGACGTTGCGCGCCTCGACCTTGTTCTGGTTGTCGACGACCAGGACCAGCGGATTGCCCTTGGGATCGTGGCTCAATCCGATCTCGGGGATCAGGAACGCCTTGTCGTTCAGGCCTTCGGTGATGCGCGCCTGCACGAACATGCCGGGCAGCAGCGTCTGATCCGGGTTCGGGAAGACGGCGCGCACGGTCACCGTGCCGGTGCCCTGGTTCACCGTGATGTCGGAGAATTGGAAGGTGCCGGGATGACTGTAGACCGTGCCGTCCTCGAGCGTCAGCTCCACCTTGACCTGATTGGGTCCCGCCATCTGCAGCTGGCCGGCGGCGGCCTCCTTGCGCAGGCGCAGGATATCGGTGGTCGACTGCACGACGTCGACATAGATCGGGTCGATGCGCTGCACGGTCGCCATCAGCGTGGCATTGGCAGCCTGGACATAGGCGCCGACGGTGACCTGGCTGATGCCGATGCGGCCGGTAATCGGCGCTGTGACGTCGGTATATCCCAGGTTGATCTGCGCCGTCTCGACTGCAGCCTTGCCGGCCGCGACATCGGCGACCGCCTGGCCCTCGGTGGAGACGGCGTTGTCATAGTCCTGGCTGCTTACCGCATGGGCTGCGACCAGGGTCTTGAAGCGGGTGACCTGAGCGCGGGTCGCGACGACATTTGCCTGCGCCTTCTGCAAGGTCGCCTTGGCCTGGTCCAGCGCCGCGATGTAGGGAGCGGGATCGATCTTGTAGAGCAATTGGCCCTGGTGGACTACGCTGCCCTCGGTGAAGTTGCGCTGCAGGACGATGCCGTTGACCCGTGCCCGGACCTCGGCGGTGAGCAGCGAGTTGACGCGGCCGGGCAATATGTTGATCACCGGTACGCTCTGCGGCTGGGCTGTGATGACGCCGACTTGGGCCGGCGGTGGTGCCGGCGGCGCCTTCTTCTGATCGCAGCCCGTCAGAGCCAGAAGGGCGAGGGTGCCACCGATCAGGATAGAGCGGGATGCGGTGGGCGGAAGCGTCGTCGGGATGCGGCGGCGTAGGTCGAACACGCGTATTACCCTCTCTCGGAAGGGCCGCGTCCGGCGCGGCCAAGTGCCATGCCGATACGGGAAAGGCATGGGTGGCAAAAACTCTCCAGTTTCCGGTTGTGGAAACTACCGGCTTTTAACCTCCTGTCAAGCGTCGCGCTTGTCGCAGCCAGAGGATGCAGGCGGTCCTATGGATTTGAAAACCGCCAAGGTTTGCCCTACAGATAAGTGACGCATGTTGAATACCAACGGGGCTAAGCGTGCCGGACGACTCGTCAGAAGAGACCAGGGTACAGAAGCCGTCGGCAACAGGCGACAAATCGGTTGGGCGCGTGTTGGATGCGGTTCTGTCGAAACAAGCGCATATGCTGCTCGAGGAGCGGCGTACTCTCTTGATCAACGCTGCGGAGAAGGCCTTCCTGGAGAAGGGCTATCATGCTGCGCGGATGGACGACGTCGCCCGTTCGGCGGGCATGTCGAAGAAGACAATCTATCAGGTGTTTTCTTCCAAGGAGGAATTGTTCGAGGCGCTGGTCGTCCAGCGGCTGGCGCCGCTGCATTGCTGGGTGCAGCCCGATGACCGGCCGGTCGTCGATGTCCTGTGTGAGATCCTGTTGCGCTGCGCCGAATTCCTGTTGTCGCCGCCGCAGATTGCGATCCTGCGCCTGATCATGGCGGAATATTCCCGCAGCCCCGAGCTTGGCCAGATCTTTCAGCGCGAAGGGGCCGGACGGGCGACCAGCGCGCTCGAGCACTATCTCTCATCGTTGGAAGGGGATGGTCATCGCCTGATCCGCGATCCGCACGAAGCCGCGAAGATGTTGCTCGGCATGTCGCTCTGCACCGTGCATTGGGAGATGATGTTGGGCATTCGCCAGACCATCTCGCGCGTGGCGCTGGAGCGTCGCGTGCGCTGGAGTGTCGAGATATTCCTGAATGGCATCCGTTCGGCCGAGACCGTCCTGTACAGCGTCGAGGACAAGAATTCGTTCGACAGTCTGTTCATGGGCGGCGAGCCGTGATTCTGCATTGCTCAGATGGCCGTGGGTAACCGCAGTAATGGGCAATGTCGGACAGGCCGGTCCAGGTGGATAGGCCGGCCCGTTTTTCCTTGTCTCGTTTTGATGATGTGTTGCAGCTCGCTGGCGTATGGGCAGACGAGCTTGACGCCCAAGCCCGGCGAGTATCTGGAGACCCAATATCTGGACGTGCTGCGCGAGACGCAGTCCCCCTTCGCCGCCGCGCATTTCGACATGGAAGCCGGCGTGCCACAGATGGCCAGCATCGCGCGAAACAAGAATAACGGCTTCGAGATCAGCCTCACCTTCAACTGGCATGACGGCAATAGGCTGCTGACGCTCGATGCCGCCGGTCATCCGGACTTCAACAAGGCCTGGAACAATATCCAATCGGCGTCATTCCATGTCGACGATCCGCAGCATCTGACCCTGGCGGCGCCGGGCGAGCCGGTGCGTAGTTATGTCTGGGTTGGCGATGCCGCACGTTTCGTCGCAAACCAAGTGCTGGCCGGGCAGTATCGCGACGAGCGCGGCCAAATTTATGAGTTCGGCACCGATGGTGCAGCGCGTTTCCCGAGCGAGAGCGGCACCTATAACCTGATGATGGATCAGGTGTTCGACTTCTTCGATTCGTTCCGCATGGGCGAGACGGGGCGTTATATCGCCTACCGGCGTAACGGCAACCAGCTCACCCTTTATCCCATTACGGCTGATAACGGGCCGGGCGAAGGGCTACCGGACTACACGCATCCGATCGCTCGGCTGCAACGCAGCCGCTGACCCAGCCCGCAAAGCTCCTCCAAAACGACGTAAGCGGAGCGATCCCGGAGGATCGTTCCGCTTAAGGTCGTTGTCGCGCCTTCAAGCGGCGCGATGCCGGGGCTCGATTACGAGCGCGGCGCGGCCTGACCGTCATAGGGCTCCAAGGAAGCCAGCGGCG
>DATJJW010000205.1:0-5092 GCA_035491935.1 Allostellaceae bacterium
GTTGCGATCATCACCAGATAGGCCAGGAACTGCCGGCCACGATCATGCTCGTAGCTCTGTGTCACGTCGCTGACCGCCACCTCGTAGCCGATGCGGTTGCCCGAGGCGCTGCTGATCACCGTCTGACCGAGGCGATAGACCTTGTCGCCGGTAGGCACCAGGGTAATGCCGGTACGGGGCTTGCCCAGCTTCGCCATCAGGACAGGCAGCAGCTTGGGATCGACATTGGACAGGATCGGCTTGCCCTTGGCGTCGAGCAGTATGGTGTCGCTGCCGGTCGCGGTCTTCAGCTGCGCCGCCACGCTCGACAGGCGGTTGGCGATGACCAGCACGCCAACCTGGTCCTGGTTGACCGAAAGCGGCCGCGCCATCGTCACCATGATGTCGCCGCGCTGGTCGGCTTCCAACCCGGCGCCGGCCGAATTGTCGGCCATCAGCTTGAAGACCAGGCCGGCATCGATCAGTGGCGTGGTGTTGATGTCCTGATCGGTCGAATAGACGAGGTTGCCATCGCCATCGAGCAGGTCGATGCGGCCGACGTCCTGGGCGGTGCCCGCCAGCAGGACCTGGAGCAGGTCGTTGTTGTGATCGCGCACCGCCGTCGCGAGTTCGCGGGTCGAGACCAGTGCGGCGGCCTTGTCGCTCAGCGCGCTGGCTGCGGTGTCGACGGTGCCTTCCCACGCGGCGACCTGGTTTTCGAGCGTCAATGATTCGATGCGGTCCTCGAGCAGGCCGATGCGGTCGACCTCGCCGAACAGGATGCCGACGGTCAGCAGCATGACCGCGAAGAAGACGAAGATCGAGATGCGGATACGGAGCGTCATGGGGCGCTCTCCTGGGGCATGGGCTGTGCGCGCCGCCAAGCGGCGAGGCCGGCATGGATCAGCCAGGCGGCGAGCGTGAACCCGGCAAGGCCGAGGCGCAGCCAGATCTGCTGCTGCGGCAGGAGCCAGAGGGTGCCGATCATCGTCGCGGCGACGGCGAGCCCGGCGACGAGATCGATGAAGAGGGCCGCACGGCGTGCGCCGAATTGCGGGTCATGGCGGCCGACCTCCAGCGCCAGCGTCCGATCGCCGGCAAATGTCAGGCCGAGGCCGGCGGAGACCAGCGCAAAGCCCAGTACCGCCGAGGCGAGGGGGGCGGGCGATAGCGCGGGCTGGATCATGGTGAGCAGCAGGCCCAGCGCCAGCACCAGGCGGCCGAGCAGCTTGAAGGGCTGCCGCAGCACGGCGGAGCGGGCCATCAGCGCCCCGGCGATGCTGGCGCTCACGGTCAGTAGGACGAAACACGCCAGCAATATCAACGCCAGGCCATCGGTGCCGGTGCCGAAGACGGCCATGTCCTTGGCCGCCAGGCGACGCGGCAGGTCGACCGCCAGAACCAGCACGCCCAGCGCGCGGACCGGGGCCGCCAGACCCAGCGCCGGCAGCACAAGGCGCCAGCGGAAGCATCCGGCCGTAGCCTCGCTCCAACTCAGCCAACCGCGCGGTTCGCTGCCCGGCCCCTCGGGCTTGGCCAGCGCCGCCAGCGCCAGCAGCCAACCGCTCATCCGGCGCGGGCCGGTGGTCAGGGTGCTGCCCTGCCAGTCGGCCGGCCTGGTGGTGAAGAGCGCGACGAGGCAGGCCAGGGTGAAGAGCAGGAAGGAGGGCCAATAGAGCGTCGTGTCGATGTCGAAACGTGCGGCTATTTCGGCAATGCCAAAACCCAGGACGGCACCGCTCGCGACTGCGCCGCGCGGCGAACCCTGCTGGCCGTGGGGATCGAGGATGTGGCCGTCCAGGTGCAGCGAGATGAGGAAGCTGGCGGCGGCGCCGAGCAGCGCCTGGGCCGCGGCCATGGTTGCGACCTGATGCACCGGCAGTGCCACCGCCGTGATGGCGAAACCCAGCAGCACCAGCGCGATGATCAGGCTGAGGCCATGGCCGGCCGGCGTCAGCAATGGCCGCAGTAGCCTGCCGCCCAGGCTGATACCGGCGACGAAGGCGACGAGCGGCACGAGATGGCTGGGGTCGATATCGATGCCGATGCCGGCGCCGTCGCGCAGCCGGGCATAGAGCAGCGGCACGATACTGGTGGTGGCCGCGGTCAGGATGAAGACGACCAACCGGTGTGCCGGCGTGCGGTCGAACTCCGGAAAAGGTTTGGGGCCTGTCGGATCGACCGTGATGGCGCTATCGATGGCAGCGCTCAGAGCATCCAGTCGTTGGGCGGTGCCGGCCGCCCTGGTCGCGCGTCGGACCTCGTCGATGTAGATGCGGAATTCCATGACCCGGTCGCTCAGCACGCGGGCGACGCGGTTGAGCACGGTCAAAAGATGACCGGTGTCACCGTCGGTGGTCACGCGTTCGGTATGGCGCAGGTTGCCGGCGCCGATTCGGTCGACCAGTCTGTCGGCGGCGCGGATCGGCAACGCCACTTCCTTACCGCCGAAGAAGACCAGCAGCTCGTAGCAGCACAGGAATACGGCAATCAACCCGACGAGGAGCTTGATCTGCAGCTCGGTATAGACCGATTGCGGTGGCCCGGCATCGGCACCGACGTAAAGCGTGCCTTGGCCCGTTCCCGGCGCATCCCCCGGCGCGGCATTCCGGCTGAGCGGCATGGAGACGGCAGCGACGCTCTGATCGTAGCGCGACGTCACGCTGGCGATGAAGGGCGTGCCGGCGATCGGATGCATCAAATGCCGTTGGCCCTCGACCGTAATGCCGAAGTGGACTTTCTGCGCCTGGTCGGTGATCAGGATGAATTTGACCGTCGGGTTCTGTCCGATCACGGTTGCCAGATAGGGATTGACGCCGACCAGCTTGTTGAGCGGGATGCCCAGCGCCAGCGCCCGGTCGATATCGCTTTGGATCAGATGCGCCACGGTCTCGGTTCGGGCGCGTACCTCCGGGACGAAATATGAGTCGATGGCGAGCATCGACGCCAGCATGACGGCGATCCAGGGAATGCCGGTCAGCAGCCCCGCCAGCACGAGAAGCTGCCGGGTGCCGAGGCGCTGGAAGCTATGACGCAGGACACTCATGGCTTACACCGTCTCGTCGATGCGTTGGACGCCGCCGAT
Source organism: Allostellaceae bacterium (assembly GCA_035491935.1). GTDB lineage: Bacteria > Pseudomonadota > Alphaproteobacteria > ATCC43930 > CGMCC-115725 > DATJJW01. Next base: position 3,065 of record DATJJW010000205.1, read on the forward strand.
CGCGGCCTGCAATGCCCGGATCATGCCGGTGACCCGCCGCGAGAGCGGGCCGCGGTCGGCTGCTGCATCTTCGGTCGCTGCCCCTTCAGTCTCCGGGATCTCCCGCGGGTCGAGTGCGCGGGCCAGTGCCGCTTCCGCATCGATGATCATGACCTGCGTGCGTGTTTCCAGATCCTGCAGGAACAGGCGGGCCAGCAGATAGGCCAGGATCAGGCCCAGGGCCACGAACACGCCGGCGGCCAGGAACGGCATGCCGAGCTGCGCCAGGTGAGCGGGATCGAGATGGGAGCGGGCGCCGACGACGACAATCGCGCCGATCGGGTGGTCGAAGCTGTTCTTCATCGGGACCAGCATGCGCAACCGGTCCTGGTCGGTCAGCGTCAGAGGTTCGGTCCCCTCCGGCATGATGCTGGTGCTGCCGACGACGACCCGGTCGGTGCTGAACAGCACAGTGCCCTGCTCGTCCGCGACGCTGACGCTCTCGATGCCCACGGATTCCTGGCGCGAGCGTTCCAACGTCGCCTGCATGTCGGAGAGATAGTTGAGCGGCAGACCCAGATTGACCCGGTTCTCGACTGTCGCCGCCACGTCGCTCGCCACCACACCGATGCGCTGGGCCAGGAGCTGATCGTAGGAGCGCTGCAGGTCTGACAGGAAGATCGCGCCGAACAGGCAGCAGCACAGCCCGGTGATCAGACCCAGGAATATGAGGAGCCGGAGATGCTGCTTCATATGAAAGGCTCGTTTGCCGTTGATTCGGTTGCGGGCTTCTTGTTTGCGGGCGAAGGCGGTTCTGGTTGCGGTTAGTTGCCAACGATCTCCGCGTATTTCAGTACGGTCATCGGCGGATAGAGGTCGAGCTGTCGGGCGACCGGCATGCGCACGAGATAGGTGAAGCGCTTCAGCACCTCGATCGGCACGTCCCGCGGCTTGATGTGGTCGACCAGGATCTGCTCGGTCTTGTAGGCCGCGAACTGGCCGACGTTCTTATAATGCGAGACCAGGCCGATCATGGCATTGGAATGCTCGATCTCCAGCTCCGTCCCGGTGAAGACCGGCACGCCGGCGGCATTGGCCGCACCGGTATAGGCGTCGCGCTGGTCTCCGATGAAGGTGTCCGGGCCGATATAGAAGAAGTTGACGCCGCCCTGGGCCATCTGCTGGACCAGAGGCTGGATCAGCTCCGGCTTGTTGACCGGCCGGGCATCGAGCGCGAAGCCATCCTTCGAGGACAGGCTCTGCAAGGCCTGGATATTCAGGACCGATTGCGGTTCTTCGGGATTGTAGAGCACGCCCAGCTTGACCAGCGGACGATAGGCCTCGATGGCATTAATCTGGTCTTCGACCGGCACGATGTGGATGACGCCGGTAAAGTTGCGGCCCGAGGATTTCAGCGTCGGTGTCAGCTTGGAGCCGACCGGGTCGGAAACCAACGCGAAAACCACCGGGATGTCGGTGATGTATTTGGTGGGATCGGGATGGTCGTAGGTGCCAAGGATGCCGAGCGTGACGCCGGTGCCCCAGGTATAGACCAGATCCGGCTTGGTGTTGCGAATCTCCTGGACGATGCCCGGCAGCTTGGAAGTGTCGTGGTCGATATTGCGGACGATGAACTCGACCGGGATGTGATGCTGGGCCAGGTATTCGCGGTACCCCAGCTCGACATCGGTCTCGCCGCGATAGAGCACCATGAAGATCTTATAGCGCTTCGCATGGTCGGCTGTCGGCGTGGCGGCGAATGCGGATCCCACATCGAGCCACAGGGCCATCAGTAAGCCGAAGATCAGGCGGATCATGGCTCTTCCTCTCTGCGGGATAAGATAAACAGGATGACGATGAGCAGCAGGGCGCCGCCGACCGTGATCGCACCCAGTGCGACGACGGCCTCGCGCGCCCCCAGCGAGACCAGCAACGCGCCGGCACCCAGGGGGCCGATGACGCCGCCCACGCGTTCGACCAGGCGGAAGATGCTGACCACCGTGGTCCGCCCCAGCCACTCGATTTCGTCGGCGGTGTATTGGGTGACCA
>DATJJW010000206.1:0-15375 GCA_035491935.1 Allostellaceae bacterium
GACATTGCCTTCGAGCGCCTGGCCGATCACGAACAGCACCGCCACCAGCGCCGGGCGGTGCCAGTCGCCGAACTGCGCGAAGGCCAGCAGGACCGCCATCAGCGCGCCGGTCAGGCCACCCAGGAACGGGATGAAGATCAAGGCACCGACGATCAGGCCCAGTACGACGCCGGAATCAAGGCCGATGAGGGTCAGGCCGATGGCATAGAACACGCCCATCAGGAAGCACACCGTCGCCTGGCCGCGCACGAAGCCGGTGAGCGTGTGATGGATGAGCGTGGCCTGGGCGCGGATCGTCTCCACATGCTGGCGCGGCAGCCAGGAATCCAGGCGCGCGATGATGCCGTCCCAGTCACGCAGCAGGAAGAAGGCGACGATCGGCGTGATGAAGACCAGCGACAAGAGGTTGGCGACGGCGACGCCACCGGTCAGCACCTTGGTCAGGACCGAGGTGACCGTGCCCAGCATCGAGCCGACCTCGGATCCCACGGCGGAGCGCAGCCGGTCCATGAGGTCGGTCGAAAGCTGGCTGTCCAGTTTGCTGAGCCGGGCGTTCACCCAGTCGCGCACCTCGGACATGTAGGACGGGAAGCGCTGGACCAGCGTGACGACCTGATGCTGCAGCAGCGGCACGAACAGCAGCAGGAACAGGAGGATGAAGGCGATGAAGCCGACGAGCGCGATGACCGTGCCCAATGCCCGGCCGATATGCAGCCGCTCCAGCCGGTCGACCGCCGGATCGAGGAAGAAGGCGATGGCCGCCCCCGCCGCGAAGGGCAGCAGAATGCTGCTGAGCAGGTGGATGCCCACGCCCAGGAAGACGATCAACCCGATCCAAAACAATGTCCGCGACCAGCTTCCGGTCATTCGCTTTCCCTTCCGGCGGCATCGGCGGGCGGCGTCCCCGCGATGCGTCCGTATGATATCCTACCCGCCTTGCCATGTGTTCGCGGCAATTTGAAGAGGGTTTCGTGACGAACGGCTATGAAGGGCCGATCATTCCACAGGCGATGAAAGCCGCCGCCCGGCTATCCGCCCGTCAGGGCTGCGGGCCGGATGGTGGGTTGAGGTAACCCATCCCCTGCGGCACGGCGGTAGGCCTGGGAGCATTGGCCCCGCCGCTCGGGCCTGCATTGCCGGCGCCCCCGTTCAGCGGGATCGGCGACGGCGCGGCCGGCGCCTGGCCGGGCTGCATTTGATCGAGCGGCCGGGTACCGGCACCGGCGAGTTGCACCGTGCCGCCGCCGGTGCCGGGCGTCAGCACCAGATCCTGTTGGGAGAAGGCCACGCGCATGGTCTGCGGATCGGCCGCCATCTTCAGGGTCACCACGATCTGGCCCTGGGTCATCATGACGATCTGCGGGTTGCTCACACCCTCGACATGGTCGAGATGCTCGCGGATCTTGGCCCATTCACCGATGTTGGCGACCGGGATGGTCAGTTGATAGGTCTGGGCGTTCGCGGCCGACAGCGTCGGGATGCCGGTCCCCGGCCCCTGCTTCCACAGGCTTTCCAGGACCCCGCGCGCGGCGACGACGCCGGCGGCATAGAGGCCGGCGTCGGCTTTGGGTGCATTGACGCTGGTCTTGCCCTGTTCCTTGCCGCCCTGGGTGAAGCGGGTAATGGTGATGTCGAGGCGGGCGCCCTGGTCGCCATCGGTCTCGGCAGCCATGGCGATGACCGGGTCGCCGCCATCATAGCGCTTCGACAGCGCGGCCAGGGTATCCGGCGTCGGGTTCTGCGCCTGCGGCACATCGAAAGCCTGGACGTCGCCGAGATCGCCCAGCGGCACGATCCAGGGCACGAGGCCGCTATGGCCATTGGCGGCGTTCCAGGCATCGCGCCAGGGATTGGGCTCGTCCCAGAGATGAGTGCTGTCGCCCATGGTGATCACCGGCACGATGACCACCGGCTTGCTGACCAGCTCGCTCGAATTCATCCCAGCTTTCTGCAAGAGCGTGCGGATGCGGCGCGGATCGAAGCGGAAAGTGTAGGTCCCGACATAGTGGCCGGGCGTCATTCGCTCCTTCTGTACCTGGAAATCCAGGACCAGATTGGTGATGGTCTTGTCGTCAGGGCTCGGCAGATGCGACCAGTCGCTCTGCTGCGTCAGGCGCTGAAGCACGACCTGCAGCGCCTGGCGCTGGCCACCGAGGCGCGCCGCCTCGCGTGCAGCCGTACCGGTCTTGCCATCGGCCGAGACCGGAATGTCGGAGACAACGAAGGCCGACGGGAATGTGGGTGCCGCATGGGCCCGCGAGGCCAGACCGGCCATGGCCAGGCCGGCCAGCACCAGCAGCGACGCCACGACTCGCAACGTCACGAGTCCGGGCTGCGCCCAAAAGGTGGACGCGCGCATCGGGCGCTCCAAGCGTGAATGAACTGCTGCGCCCATACCGGTTCCGTCTCGCCTTGTTGAAAGCCTGCCGTCGCGCGGGTTCGTCCACGGCCCATCTCTAGATGGCAACGCCCATGGCGACCGGAAAGCGCCATTTTGTCAAGAACCGGCCTCGCGCAACCTTGCTACCGCGCGGTCCCGTTCGCGCGTCGTTCGGCTCGCTTCTTGCCCGTTCAGGCTGAGTAGTTGAAGCTTGGCGAGGCTTCGGTCTGGGCACGCCGATCGATATTGATCAGCGCACGACCGCAGGCCGCGGACAAGCCCGGGTCGCGGTGCAGCATGCCATAACGCAGGAGATCGAACAGGTCGCGGCGGATCGCAGCGTCCAGGCAGGCGCGCGCCCATGGACCGGACAGCGCCAGTGCCCTTTCGGCGCTGGCAGCGTAACGGATGAGAATTTCCTCTAATTCGGCAGTGTCGCTTTCGGGTAACTGACCAAGCAGGCAACGGGCGTCGCGCTCGACATCGGCATGGTCCGCGCGCACGAAGGCACGGGCCGCCAGGGTTTCCTCTCCAACCATTGAAAGAGCCTCCCTTACCGGCCCTTTCCAGGGCCGGGAACGACAATTGGCGGGAGAGTATCACAACGTCGCTTCGCTTTCACGCGAATCGTGTCACAAAGCTTAACTGCCCTTAACCCCATGCCTTGATTTCGTCATCCCAGCACCTTTCTTGAGCCTTGGATAGCTGGCATTCTCGTCATCGTTGAAGCGGTCCCGGCATTTCGGGACCACGAAGCCCAGGAAGTCGCAAAACCATGTTCCGCTCGCTCATGACCCTGCCCCGCACCTTGCTCATCGCCGGCGCGCTTTCCATTGCCGCCGCTCCGGGCCTGGCCGCCGCCCAGAACCTGCCCCCGGTCTCGCTGCCCACGACCAAGTCGGCGCCGGCTGCCGCCAAGCCTCATACGGCCCAGCCCCATGCCAACAAGCCGCATGCCGTGAAGAAGACGGTCAAGGCCAAGAAGCATGTCGACAAGAAGGCGACGAAGGTGAAGGCGAAGAAGAGCGCCATCCATCACGCCGCCAAGTCCAAGACGCCTGCGATGTAATGCGGTCAGCGCTGTAACTTGGGGTCAGTGCCGGCGCCGAATACCCCCGGTCAGGGTGAGCAGGATGGCGCCGGCGACGACGAAGACCGCGAAGGCCCAGAGATCGCCGAGAATGCGGAATCCGGGCCTGAGCGCATAGTAGTCCAAGAGACCCCATAGCCGCTCGATGATGGCGATCGCCGGCCGGATCACGCCGGAACGATCGATGAAGCCGTCGAGGGAGATCGGCCGGAATGCCGCGTGATGCAACACGGCCGGCAACAGGTCGGCACCCAGCAGGATGACCCCCAGCACGAACAATATCCAGCCGATCGGCCGCAAGACGGACATGGCACCTCCAAATTCGAGCCGTGCTGTTTAGACCAAGAGCTTGAGGAAAAGAAGCCGCGCGGCACCGTAGCGCCGCTCGTCCAGCAACGCCCACCCTTCCGGCGCCGCAGCCGCCTCGCCGGCCCCCACCTCCAGCATCGCCAGCGTCTCGGGCCCGATCCAGCCGGCATCCGCCAAGGCGGCCAGCGCCTTCACTCCCAGCCCCTTGCCATAGGGCGGGTCGAGGAAGACGAGACGCGCGGTCTCCTTCGCCCGTGGCGGCTGGCAGGCATCGCCGGCCAGCACGGCAGCACGCGCCGCCTCGCCGAGGCTGGCGATATTGGTCTGCAGGATCTTGAGCGCGGCGGGCATCTGCTCGAAGAACACGGCACGTCCTGCGCCGCGCGACAGGGCCTCCAGGCCCAAGGCACCGGTACCGGCGAAGACGTCGAGCACCAGCGCATCCGCGATCGGCGAGCCGGAAGAGGCGAAACGGCCGTGCTCCAGGATGTTGAACAGAGCCTGGCGTGCCCGGTCGCCGGTCGGCCGCGTTCCCTCGCCGGGCGGTGCCGCAAGCGCCCGGCCGCGATGCCTACCCCCGACGATCCGCACGGCGACGATCCGCACGGCGTACTGCCGATTTCGGCGGCGATTTCAGGCTCAAGGTCGTAGGCTTCAGCGTCCTGGGCTTATCCTTATCGGCCTTGGGCCTGGCCTCCGCATGGCCCGCAGGCTTCTCCAGGCCCAGCTGCTCGCGCACCACTTTGCGCGGCACCTCCTCCACCTGGCCCTTCTCGAGGTTGCCGAGCTGGAACGGGCCATAGGCCAGGCGGATCAGCCGATTGACCGTATAGCCGAAATGTTCCAGCACCCGGCGCACCTCGCGGTTCTTGCCTTCGGCCAGCGACAAGGTCAGCCAGGCATTGTTGCCCTGCTGGCGCTCGAACTCGACCTTGATGGCACCGTAGCGCACGCCCTCGATGGTGATGCCGTTCTCGAGCGGCGCCAGGCGGGCGGCATCGACCTGGCCATGGACGCGCACCTTGTAGCGCCGGATCCAGCCGGTCGCCGGCATCTCCAGCTTGCGGGCGAGCGCCCCGTCATTGGTCAAGAGCAGCAGGCCTTCGGAATTGAGATCGAGCCGGCCGACAGAGATGACCCGGCCCAATTCCGGCGGCAGGTGCTGGAACAGGGTCTCGCGCCCCTTCTCGTCCTTGTGCGAGGTAACCAGACCTGACGGCTTGTGATAGCGCCAGAGCCGCGTCGGCGCCGCCTCCGGGATCGGCTTGCCGTCAACCATGATGATCGAGTTCGGCGGCACGGTGACGGCGGCACTGGTCAGCACCTGACCATCCATCGACACGCGGCCCTCCGCGATCCAGCGTTCGGCATCGCGGCGCGAGCAGAGCCCGACGCGTGCCAGCACCTTGGCGATGCGGTCCTCGCCGGCGCTAACGCCGGGCGTGTCCTTTTTTTCGGTTGTCATCGCGTGCCTGCGACCTCCACCAGCGCCCGGAACAGATTACTGTCCGCTTGGCTCAGCTCGAATTCCGGATGCCATTGCACGCCGAGGCAGAAGCGGTATCCGGGATGCTCGATGCCCTCGATCACCCCGTCGGGCGCCAGCGCGTTGACGATGGCACCGGGGGCCGCGTCGCGCACCGCCTGATGATGGGCGGAATTGACCGCGACACGGGAGACGCCACTCAGGCGCCGCAGCAGCGTGTTGTCGAAGATGGTGACGTCATGGCCGGGTTGGTCGCGCGGGTTCGGCTGTTCATGGGCCAACGCCTCCGGCACCGCATCGGGGATGTGCTGGATCAGCGTGCCGCCCAGCACGACGTTCAGGAGTTGCTCGCCGCCGCAGATGCCCAGCACCGGCTTGTCCATTTCCAGCATGGCACGGGTGATGCCGAATTCGAAGGCGGTGCGTCGGTCCTTGGTCGTCACCGTGACATGGCGCGCGCTCTCGCCATAAAAGGCAGGATCGACGTCGAAGGCGCCCCCGGTGACGATCAACCCATCGATCATCGCGGCATATGTCGCGACCAGTTCCGGCGCATGCGGCAGGGCCAAGGGCACGCCGCCCGCGCGGATTACCGCACCGGCATAATTCTCGCGGATCGCGTAGTATGGAAATTTGGAATAGCCGGATATGCCCGGCACGGGCATCTCATGATCGAGGGTCAGGCCGATAATGACAGGACGGGACATCAAAGCTTCCTTGGGACCGACGGGTGCGGAGCCTAATTCGGCCTCGTCCTCAAGGGAAGCCCCGATGGACCCGTTCGGCCGCCCAAATCCGCTCATGGCTGAAGCGCTGCTGGCGGCCGAGGAGGCCGCGGCGTCCGGCGAAGTGCCGGTGGGGGCGGTGCTGGTCAACGCCCAGGGCCGGGTGCTCGCACGCGCCGCCAATCGGGTCGAGACCGATCACGACCCCACGGCCCATGCGGAAATGCTGGCGATCCGCCAGGGTGCGGCGCTGCTGGGCTCCGCCCGGCTTAGCGAATGCGATCTCTATGTCACGCTGGAGCCTTGCGCCATGTGCGCAGCGGCGATCGCCCATGCCCGTATCCGGCGCGTCTATTTCGGTGCATCCGATCCGAAGGGCGGCGGGATCGAACATGGCCCCCGCTTCTTCGAGCAGCCGACCTGCCACCATAGGCCCGAGGTCTATGGCGGCATCGGCGAGGCGGCCTCGGCTGCGCTGCTACGCCGCTTCTTCCGGACGCGGCGTTGAGCCTTCAGCCCTTAGTGCTGACCATGATCGCGGTCACTGCCGCCACCCGAAGGCGGCGGGGCACCATGACCGCCGCCGCCATGTTCGCCGCCACCATGCCCGTGGGCGGTCTCGTGCGCGACTGGGGCCGCGGGTGCCGCGACATGCTGCGGATGGTAGCCGCCGCCATGTCCATCTTCATGATGGAAAGCGGCCGGTGGGGCGCCGCGATGGGAATCGCCGCCGTGGAAATGATCATAATCATGGTCATGCTCATGGCCGACCGGGATCACGACATTCAATGAGCTGCCATAGACCGGCGGTGGATAGTCGGATTCATAGATCGGCGTCGGCTCCGGCGCGTAACCAGGCGCAGCATAGGCCTGGGCCGGATAGCTGCCGCCGGGCGGGTAGCCCATGTCACAAGCTCCCAGCGCCAGACAGGCGCCGCCAGCGGTCAGGATGTTCAGGATCAAGCGCTTACTCATGGCGAAATACTCGTGGCAACATTAGATAAGCGAACAACGCGGAACGACGAGGCCATGTTCCACTAGGGTACCGCGCGGCCGCCATGACGGCAGCCGCTTTGATAGAGGGCTTGGGGGATGCTGGAGAGAGTCATCGAGGCGCGTCGCCGCGACATCGGCGGGTTCGAGGTCGGCCGGGTGCTGCCGGTCGCGGCACGGCGCATGGTCGGCCCCTATGTCTTCTTCGACCATATGGGACCAGTGACCTTCCCGGCGCATATCGACCGCCATATCGACGTGCGCCCGCATCCTCACATCGGCCTGTCGACGCTGACCTACCTGTTCGCGGGCGAGATCACCCATCGCGACAGCGTGGGCTCCTGCCAGGACATCACGCCGGGGGCCGTCAACTGGATGACCGCCGGGCGCGGCATCACCCATTCCGAGCGTTTCGAGCGCGCCCATCGCGAAGGCGACAGGGTGCACGGCATCCAGGCCTGGGTGGCGCTGCCGGAAGCGGACGAGGAGACCGATCCCGGCTTCTCGCACCATCCGGCGGCCGAGCTGCCGTCGGTCGAAGCGAAGGGCTTCAAGGCCAGGCTCGCCGCCGGTTCGGCTTTTGGCCTCACCTCGCCGGTCCAGGTCTACTCGCCGCAATTCTACATGCATGTGACGGCCGAGGCCGGCGCGCGCGTGCCCTTGCCGGCGGAGCACAAGGAACGCGCCGCCTATATCGTCGAAGGCACGGTCGAGCTGGGCGGCGCGCGATTCGAAGCCGGCCGCATGCTGGTCTTCGATCCGGGCGCGGATGTGACGCTCACGGCGCTGGCGCCTTCGACATTGATGTTGCTGGGCGGCGAGCCCTTGGGCACACGCTTCATCGAATGGAATTTCGTCTCCTCGTCCAAGGAGCGCATCGAGCAGGCCAAGGCCGATTGGCGCGCCGGCCGCATGAAGCTGCCCGACCTCGACCATGACGAGTTCATTCCCCTGCCCGAGATGCCGGTGGCGGGTCCGCCGCCCTGCGAGAAAGGCGCACCGACTTCGTGAGACGCGGCCCGACCCTTGCCATCCTGCTGTCGCTTGCCCTCGCAGGCACCGCTTCGGCCCGCACCATCACCCATCAGTCGGGTACGCCTGAGACGGCTGCACCCCAGACGGCACCGGCCGAGCCCGCCACCTCACCCACGGCGGATGCGGCGGAGCTCGTCCGGCTCTTCGCCCATACCTGCCTGATCTATCCGGGCAGGACGGCGGCACTGCGCACGATGCTCGACAGCCACCATATCCCGGCGCTCAGCGACAAGGCGGCAGCGCTGTTCCTGCCCGGCGGCAAGGGCAAGGGCTACGACACCTCGACCGCAGGCAACCGCATGGCGCTGCTCTCCGAGGATGGCGACATCTGTACCGTGCTGGGCGAGCGGGCGGACAGCAAGGCGGTGGTGTCGCTGATTGAATCGGGGCTGAAATCCCTGCATTCCAACGCGCATTTCGTCGGCGAGGACAACGACCCGGCAACATCCGACCTGCACCACCGGCACTACGATCTCACGACCAAATCCGGCAAACCCTACGAACTGATCGTCAGCACCAGCGCCGCGCCGAACCACATCCAGGCGATCATCACCATCGGGCCGAAGCCAAAGGGTTAGGCCGTTGCAACAGGAAGCGCCTTATGGCATCGTCAATGATGGATGGAACATTTCAGGTACACACGAAAATTTGACTGAAGGAGTGACCCATGCGGTTCGGTGCAGCGATCAAGAGCGGCCTTATCAAATATGCTGTGTTCCGTGGTCGGGCCAGCCGATCGGAACTCTGGTGGTTTCAGCTCTTCCTGCTCCTAGTGGTCTTCGGCCTGGGCATCGTCTCCCTGATTCTCGGAATTGACCCTCATGCGGTTATGGCACTCGCCGAGGTCGCTTTACTGTTGCCGATCCTGGGATTGCAAGTCAGACGACTGCATGACGTGAACAAATCCGGCTGGTGGCTCTTGCTGCTCTTCATTCCGGTCGTCGGTGGTATCGTCCTGTTGATTTTCTACTGCCTCAAAGGCACGAGCGGCCCCAACCGCTTTGGCGACGATCCCTTGGGCGGGAGCCTGGATCTGGGGCCGTTGGTCAGCGCCCAGACCTGAGCCTACCTTTCTCATACCCTTGATGTCCGAGATGCCGCCCGGTTCATCCCGAAGCGGATGGTGTCTCGACCTAATCAATAGTCAGGGCCGCTTGTAGGTCTTCAGCACCTCATAGACCGAGGCGGTGTCGTCGTCGGCCAGTCCCATCCTCATGGCATCGGTGTAGACACCCTGGGTCAGGTCGAAGATCGGCGTCGGTGCGCCCAGGCTTTCGGCAAAGGCGCCGATGATCGCCATGTCCTTCTTCCAGATCGCGACCTTCATGGTGGCCGGCTTGTAATTCTCCTCGACCATCATCGGCGCGCGCAGCTCGAAGACGCGGGAATTGCCGGCACCGGCGGAAACGACGTCGAACACCTGTTCCAGGTCCAGCCCCGCCTTGCTCGCGAGCCACATCGCCTCGGCACTGGCGACGTTGTTGATCGCGACCAGATGGTTGGCGATGTACTTCATCTTGGTGCCGTTGCCATAGGATCCCAGCTCCGCGGTCTTGCGGCCGAAATCGGCGAAGACCGGCAGGCAGGTCTTGACCGCCGCCGCATCGCCGCTGGCATAGATCACCAGGTCGCGCTCGATGGCCTGCGCGCCGGTGCCGCTCAAGGGACAGTCGAGCGCCTTATGGCCGCCCTTGGTCAGGATGTGGTGGAATTCCTGCTTATCCTCCAAGGTCAGCGTGGAGAGCTCGCAGACGATGCGGGCGGGCGTTTGGCTGGATGAGATTTCTTCGGCCACTGCCTTCGCGGCATAGGGGCTGGGCAGGCTGGTCAGGATGATCGGTGCGCGGGCGGCGATCTCGGCGGCCCCGCGGGCGATGACGATGCCGTCCTTGGCCAGATCGGCATTCCTGGTGCCATCGGTGTCGAAGCCCAGCACCGTCCAGCCCCGTTCGGCCAAGTTGCGCGCGATGGCGCTGCCCATGATGCCGAGGCCGATCATGCCGACGATCTTGTCCATGCTTTCCTCCCAATTTCCGCAGATATTCACTTTTCGCTGGAGCGTACCGGCAGCTAATATATCACCCGCCAACCAGGCGGGCGCCGCCCTGCCCTGCCCTGGCCATCACGACATCGCCCCGGCGACCCATCGCCGCCAAAGCGAGCCCCACCCCACAGGAAGGAATGCACCCCGTGACCGAACTCACGCTGAAGAAAGCCGAAGCCATCATCGATGCCGCGCTCGCCAAGGGCCGCGAGAAGAAATTCGCCCCGCTGACCGTCGTCGTGCTCGATGCCGGCGGCCATGCGGTGGCGCTGAAGCGCGAGGACAATTCCGGCATCATCCGCGTGCAGATCGCCACCGCCAAGGCCTATGGCGCGCTGGGCATGGGCTTCAATTCGCGCGAGCTGGGCGTGCGCGCCCAGACCAACGCCCCCTTCATCGGCGCGCTGTCGGTCCTGTCCGAGGGCAAGCTGGCACCGGCCGCAGGCGGCGTGCTGATCCTGGGCAGCGCCGGCCAGGTCATCGGCGCGGTCGGCATCTCGGGCGACACCTCCGACAATGACGAGATCTGCTCCTTCGCCGGCATCAAGGCCGCAGGATTCAAGGCGTTCAACGAGCCGGCCTGATACGGCCTTCATCCGCCCTCCTTCAAGGCTGGACCGTCAATCGGCGGTCCAGCCGCCATCGACCACGAGCGACGAGCCGGTCATCAAGGCCGCAGCGTCGGAGGCCAGGAAGACGATCGCGCCCATCAGATCCTGCACCTGGCCGATGCGGCCGAGCTTGATCTTGGACACCACGCTTTCCTTGAACGCGGCATTTTCGAAGAACGGCTTGGTCATCGGCGTCTCGATGAAGGTCGGCGCCAGCGTATTGACGCGGATGCCATGCGGGGCGAGGTCGATCGCCATCGATTTGGAGAACCCCTCCATCGCCCATTTCGAGGCGCAATAGAGCGAGCGGTTCACCCCACCGACATGGCCCATCTGCGAGGACATGTTGATGATGGAGCCCGGCCGCCCCGCCTCGATCAACCGCTTCACCACGGCCTGCGCCACGAAATAGGCTGAGCGGACGTTCAGGTTCATGACGAAGTCGTAGTCCTCGACCGGCACCTTCTGGAACGGGTTCGGCCGGTTGGTGCCGGCATTGTTGATCAGGATGTCGAAGGGCTGGGCTTCCCCGATCACCCGCGCCACCGCATCGAGATCGCCGACATCGAGCACCAGGGCCTGGGATTTGTTGCCCTTGGCCCGGATCGCCGCCGCCGCCGCCTCGATCTCGGCGCTCGAGCGCGCGCAGATCGTGACATGGGCACCGGCATCGGCCAGCGCGGTGGCGGCGGCCAGGCCGATGCCCCGGCCACCGCCGGTAACGAGCGCCCGCCTGCCGTCGAGCCGGAAGGAAGGCGTGGCGGGCAGGACGACGTCGCTCATGTGGATACCCCTGTCGATAACAAAATGCGGATGGTGAAGGCTGCCGGGCTATTCGGCGGCCCGGCTGCCTCCGGCGGTGCTGAGGGCTTCGTCGATCGCCTCGATCGACTGGCCCTTGGTCTCGACCTTGCACAGCCAGTATGTCGCCGCCGCCAGGAAATACCAGACGGCGAAATAGGTGAAGGCGGCGTTGATCGGGATTTCTCCCGGCTTGGGCGTGAGCGTCAGCGAGGTGCCGACGACGACGGCCAGGCCTAGCGGCCCGATGATCTTGCCGATGCCGCCAAAACCATAGGCGGCGCCCATGCCGGTGGTGCGCAGGCCCGAAGGCCAGACCTCCGCCGAATAGGGGCCGGCAATGGCGAAGCAGCCGTCGCCAAAGAAGAACGTCGCCATCAGCGGCAGCACCACGGCCAGCACATTGCCTTCCATCTGATGGACGAACAGCCCCATGCCGGCGAGCATGATGCCGGCCATGGCGCAGACCAGCGTGCCGGCCGCGCGACGGCCCATCAGCTCGGACAGGATGGAGATCACGAACCGGCCGACGAAGGCGCTCAAGGTCGCGAAGATCATGTAGAAGGCCGCCTGCTTCGGCGTCGCATGCAGCAGCAGCACGATGAGCGACGGCGCCCATAGCGCCAGACCGTAATAGCCCGTCTGCACGCCGAGATTGGTGACGCAGGAGACGATCAGCCGGCGCGGATGGTGGAACAGCGCGCTGAAGGGCACATGCGGCGCTGCCGGAACATGCGAGGTCAGCGGCAAGGTCTTGGGATCGGTCTCCAGCGCCCAGGCGATCGACCGCCGCGCCTTCTCGTTCTCGCTGCGGCTGATCAGCCAGCGCGGCGATTCCGGGATCCAGGCAAGCATGAAGAAGGTCAACAGGCTGAGGGCCACGCAAACGCCCATCAATGGCCGCCAGCCACCGACGATCGGTTCGAGGAAGGCCACCATCACCGAACCCGTCAGCAACCCCAGCGGCACCGTGGCCGTGACGACGCCGCTCATGACGCCGCGCATCCGGGTCGGCACGAATTCCTGCACCAATGGCAGGCTGACGCAATAGAGGCCGCCGACACCCAGGCCGATCACGAAGCGGCAGGCGGTGAGGTAAAGCCAACCGGGGTCGCGTGCCTCCGGCGTGAAGATCAGCGCCAGCATCGCGACCGAGAATGTCGCGACCGTCGTCAGGAAGATCTTGCGGCGGCCGATCCTGTCGGCCAGGTGCCCGAACATGAAGGCGCCGATGATGGCGCCGACTCCGGATGACAGGAGGATGATCGCGGAGATGCCGAAGGTCAGATGCCACGGCGTCGCCAGGAAGGTCAGAATGAAGCCGATGAGGAAGTAGTCGAGGAATTCCAGCATGACGCCGAAACATGAGGCGATCATCAACCTGTACTGATTGCCCGTCAGGCTATCCTGCTTGTCCAATGCTCTCAGCATGATCTTCCTTCCCTGTATTCCGATTTTTAGGTTTTTTGATCTCTATCGACGTCCCCACTCAACCGTCATGGCCGGGCTTGCCCCGGCCATCCTTATCCTTCTGCGCGAGATGGCCGGGCCAAGCCCGGCCATGACCAATAGGCGTTGGCAATTACTCCGCCGCCTTGCCATAGGGGATGTTGCGGCCGCCATAGCGGCGGACGCGGACATTGGCCTGCTCGGCGTGGCCGACGAAGCCTTCGAGCATGCAGAGCCGCGAGCAGTATTCGCCGACCATGGCCGAGGCCTGGTCGGTCAGCACGCGCTGATAGGTGCAGGTCTTGAGGAACTTGCCGACCCAGAGCCCGCCGGTATAGCGCGCGGCCTTCAAGGTCGGCAGGGTGTGGTTGGTGCCGATGACCTTGTCGCCGAAGGCGACGTTGGTACGCGGGCCCAGGAACAAGGCGCCATAATTGGTCATGTTCTTCAGGAAGTAGTCCGGATCTCGTGTCATGACCTGGACATGCTCCGACGCGATGCGGTCGGCTTCCTTGACCATCTCCTCGTAGGAATCGCAGACGATGACCTCGCCGTAATCCTCCCACGCCTTCCGGGCGATCTCCGCCGTCGGCAGGATGCCGAGGATGCGCTCGATCTCGGCCAACGTCTCCTTGGCCAGCTTCTCGGAATTGGTCAGCAGGATCGCCGGGCTGGTCGGCCCGTGCTCGGCCTGGCCGAGCAGATCGGTGGCGCAGATCTCGCCGTCAACGCTCTCGTCGCAGATGACCAGCGTCTCGGTCGGGCCCGCGAACAGATCGATGCCGACGCGGCCAAAGAGCTGGCGCTTGGCCTCGGCGACGAAGGCGTTGCCGGGACCGACCAGCATGTCGACCGCACCGATGCTCTGGGTGCCGAGCGCCATGGCGCCCACCGCCTGGATGCCACCCAGGCAATAGATCTCGTCGGCGCCGGCCAGATGCTGGGCCGCGACGATGGCGGGCGCCGGCTTGCCGTGATAGGGCGGTGCGCATGTGGCAATGCGGCCGACGCCCGCGACCTTGGCGGTGATGACCGACATATGGGCCGAGGCCAGCAGCGGATACTTGCCGCCCGGCACGTAGCAGCCGACCGCGTTGACCGGGATGTTCTTATGGCCGAGCACGACGCCAGGCAGCGTCTCGACCTCGACATCCTTCATCGAGTCACGCTGGATCTGCGCGAAATTGCGCACCTGCGCCTGGGCGAATTTGATGTCCTCGATATCGCGGCCTGAGAGCTGCGAGAGGCAGTCCTTGATCTCGGCATCGGTGAGGCGGTAATCGGCGCGATCCCATTGGTCGAACTTGACCGACAGCTCGCGCACCGCGACGTCGCCGCGTTTTTCGATATCCGCCAGGATGCCTTCGACCGTCGTGCGTATCTTCGCCTGGTCCTCGGCCCTGAGCGCCGCATCACGGCCGCGCTTGAGAAATTTCGCCATAGGGGCCTCCCATCCTGTTCTTTTAAAAGCGTGGTCGCGCATAGTGGCCGCTTCCGCGCGCGAACGGAAGCGGCCCTCTGATATATCAGATACGATATTTCCAGCTACTTGACCGCCTGTGGGTTGATCGGCGAACCGGCGCCGCCCGGCAGATGCAGCGGCGGCGCCATGAACAGGAACTCGTAGACCTTGTCCTGGGCGCAATCCTCGGCCAGCTCCTTGAGATAGAAGATTTCTCCCATGGAAATGCCGATCGCCGGGATCACCACCCAGTGCCAGGGCTGGTTCGCCTCTTTCGTCTCGTTCGGCCGGACCTCGCAACCCCAGGTATCGGTGCAGATCGCGGCGATGTCCTTCTCGCGGATCCAATAGCAGGTCTCGAAGGCCAGGCCCGGCGCGTCGCCGCCGGCATAGCCGGTCCAATCCTTCTTGGCGAGGCAGCGTTCCTGGTGCCCGGTGCGCACGATGACGAAGTCGCCCTTGCGGATCTCGACCCCTTGCGCCTTGGCGCAGGCGTCCAGCTCGTCATTGGTGATGGCATAGCCGTCATCGAGCGAATCCACGCCCTTGAAACGGGCGACGTCGAGCAGCACGCCGCGGCCGACCATCTTGTCGCGGACATTTTCGATGCCGAGCTTGGCACCGCCCCTGGCGTCGACCAGCGTCGCGTCGTAGCCATTGTACATCTTGTCGTCGAGGAAGATGTGGCAGAGCGCGTCCCACTGGGTCGAGGCCTGGCAAGGCATGTTGATCGAATCATCGGCATAGCGGACATAGGGCACCTCGTCCTGGTTGCCTGCCGCCGCGTCCGTGCCGGTCGCCAGCATGGTGTGGATCGGGTTCCAGCGCCCGCCGAACAGGCCGGACTGGATCGGCTCCTTCAAGGACAGGCCCAGCGCGAACACCTTGCCCTTCTTCACCAGCTTCGCGGCCTCGACCACGTCCTGCGGCGTCACGTGGTTGAGGGTGCCGCTATGGTCGTCCTCGCCCCAGCGCCCCCAGTTGGAAAGC
>DATJJW010000207.1:0-4753 GCA_035491935.1 Allostellaceae bacterium
CTGTTCGAGGCCGGGCTCGTAGATCGGCATCTTGCCGGCTTCGAGCTGGGCGATCTTGCCCTGGTCCTTATCGACGCAGATGACCGAGGTACCGAATTTCGAGAAGCAGGCGCCCGAAACCAAGCCGACATAACCCGAACCGATAACCGCGATCCGCATACCAACCTCCGAATAGTCGAGCACGATGAAAACGTCTCGATGGCGTGAACTTACCACCGATGCGGATTGTCGCCAGCCTTCAAGCGGGCATTAATCGAAAATTAATATTGCGCCGCAGCAAGCGTCTGGCAAGTGCGAGATCAAAACACCCCGGCCGCCTGCGGGTTTCCGGTCAGTGCGCGCCGGTCTGATAAGCGATGTCATTGGCGACGCTGAACATCCAGCCCTTATCGGCCTGGCCGACCAGCGCATAGCCATGACCGCGATGGCGCCAATAGGTCAGGTTGACATTGTCGCGGTGCTGGAAGGTCGGCGGCCGCTCCGGCCGATCGAACGACTGCTCGCCGGTGGTGACGAACAAGGTAACCGGCAGCGCTGCCTTGCCGGCGGCTGTCTTGCTACCCACTGGCTTATTGCCTGCTGGGGGCTTGGCTGCCGGGGGCTGTGCGCTGGTATGGGTGATGCCGCCGGCCGAATCGGTCGCCGGCGTGGTGCCGGCCTGCCTGTCGGCCATCTGGTCTGGACGATAGAAGAACTGGAAGGCCGGCTTGCCGTCGAGGACGATGCGGCGGGCGCCCTGGAATTCCAGCCCCCAGACGCCGAGATTGGGCACGCGGACATCGCCCGGCAGCGCATTCTCCGTATGCGGCGTCACGTCGAACACCGTGTTCTCGGCGCCACGCGCGCTGGAGATGAACAGGTTATGGTATCCCGCGACCGTATCCATCCAGCCGGCGGAGCCCAAGCCGGTATCGGGCGCCACGGCATTGGCGCTCGCCACCTGGCGCGACCCCATGTCGGTCGCCATCGGCATGTCGGGGTCGACCGGCTGATAGGGTATGTGATTGCCGAAGATGCTGACCGTCAGTCCGATCGTCAGCACGCACATCGCGGCGATGGTGGCGATGCCGGCCAGGGGCGAGTCTTTGAGACGGCCGAGGCGCCAGGCTTTCCCGGGCTGCTTGGGCTTGGGCTTGCGCCGGCGGAAGGGCAGGATGATGGCACTCGAGGATGCCGGTTCCGCCTCGGCAGGGGCGCGGCCGAGCGCCAGCAGATGCGCCGGCACCGGTTCGTCCAGCACGTCGTCGAAGGCGCCGCGCGCGAGCTCGGTCGCCTGCGCCAGCCGCTCCAGCCGCGTGCGTATGGCGGGATCGGTCTCCTGCAGCGCGATGATCGCCGCCTGTTCCGCCTCGTCGGCCTCGCCGTCCAGGAAGGCGACGAGGCGCTCGTCCAGATCGCGCCTATCGTCTTGCTGTTGCATTGTCATGGCTCCCCGGCAATCCCCGGCCCTGGTCGAGCAGCACCGCCAGCGCCGCGCGGGCGCGCGCCAGACGGCTCATCACGGTGCCCAAGGGCACATCGGCGATCTCGGCCGCCTCGCGATAGCTGTATCCCTCGACCGTCACCAGCATCAGGACGACCCGCTGCTCTTCGGGCAGGCGCGACATGGCCTGGCGGATCTCCGCCAGGGCCAAACGCGCTTCGACCTGCCGCACCGGCTCGTCATTGCCGTATCTCTCCTCGTCGATCTCCGAACCGTCTTCCTTGCGCACTGCCCGCGCCCTCAACTGGTCGATCCAGATCGTCTGCACGATGCGGAACATCCAGCTGTCGAAGCGCGTGCCTTCCTGGAACTGCTGCTGGCGTGACAGCGCCCGCTCGCAGGCGGATTGCACGAGGTCGTCGGCCTGGGTGGCGTTTCCGGCCAGGCCGCGCGCGAAACGGCGCAGCCGGGGCAGGACGGTGACCAGCTGATCGCGGAACTCGGCCTCGTTCATCGGGCCTCCGCGCGCATCGGGTCACCATGCGCCATCCTCTCGCTCCGATAACGACAAGGCCCCCGGCTTATTCCGGCGGCGACATGATTTTGTCGAAATCTGGCCAAGCAGGGGGCTCCGAAAGGCAGGCGGAAAAAGATCGTGGGGTGATCCGCAGGATACCCCGCGTCCCGCATGATATCGCCATATCATGGCACGAGAGCGGCGAAAATCACCGCAGGGGCGCAGGTGCCCCGATCTATCCGCCAGTACCGCAACGCAACGAAAGCTGCTAAGAACCACCGGCCGGCGTCCGTTCCGGCGCCCGGCGGAAATCCCTGAATTTTCATCGCACGAACCAGATACGGGGAACACGCGTTCCATGAAAGTGGCCATTTTGAAAGAGACCCGGGCGCATGAGCGCCGGGTCGCGGCCTCACCCGACACCGTCAAGAAGATGGTCGGGATGGGGCTGGATGTCGTTGTCGAAGCTGGGGCGGGGGATGGATCCTCGTTCACGGACGACGCCTACCAGGCGGCTGGCGCTGGGATAGCGCCTGATGCCGCAATCGCCTGTGATGGGGCGAGCCTGGTGCTCAAGGTGCAGCGCCCGCAACTGCCTTCGACCAAGAAGAACAGCGTCGACGAGCTGAGCTATATCAAGCCCGGCACCGCGCTGGTCGGCATATTGCAGCCCTTGCAGAACAAGGACGATGTCGAGGCCTATGCCAAGGCCGGCATCACCAGCTTCGCCATGGACATGATCCCGCGCATCACCCGCGCGCAGTCGATGGACGTGCTGAGCTCGCAGTCGAACCTGGCCGGTTACCGCGCTGTGCTGGATGGCGCCGAGGCGTTCACCCGCGCCTTCCCGATGATGATGACCGCCGCGGGTACCATTCCGCCGGCCCGCGTGCTGGTGCTGGGCGCCGGCGTCGCCGGTCTTCAGGCCATCGCGACCGCCAGGCGCCTGGGCGCCATCGTGTCGGCCAACGACGTGCGTCCGGCGGTGAAGGAACAGGTCGAGAGCCTGGGTGCCACGTTCGTCGCCGTCATCGACGACGAGTTCAAACAGGCCGAGACCTCCGGCGGCTACGCCAAGGAGATGAGCGACGCCTATAAGGCGAAGCAGGCGGAATTGATGGCCGAGACCATCAAGAAGCAGGATCTGATCATCACCACCGCTCTCATCCCCGGCCGCAAGGCGCCGGTGCTGGTGACGGAAGAGATGGTCAAGAGCATGAAGCCGGGCTCGGTGATCGTCGATCTCGCGGTCGAGCAGGGCGGCAACTGCCCGCTTTCCGAATTCGGCAAGGTGGTGGTGAAGCATGGCGTAACCCTGGTCGGCCACGCCAACGTGCCCTCGCGCATCGCGACGGACGCCTCGGCGCTCTATGCCAAGAACCTGCTGAATTTCCTGGCCCTCCTGGTCGACAAGGAGACCAAGGGCCTGAAATTCGACCCCGCCGACGACATCATCAAGGGCACGCTGGTGACCGAGGACGGCAAGATCGTCCATCCGGCCATGGCCCAGGCGTAAGGAGCGCGCTACATGGATCCGACCATCCTCTCCGATCGCGCGAGCCAGCTCTCGCACGACGCCGGCAATCTGCAGCACAATCTCGATCTGCTGGCGACCCAGATGAAGCTCCAGGTGGCGACCGGCGCGCATGCGACCGCCAGCCCCTTCGTCTTCTATCTCACCGTCTTCGTCCTGGCCTGCTTCGTCGGATACTACGTCGTCTGGCGGGTGACGCCGGCCTTGCACTCGCCCTTGATGAGCGTCACCAACGCCATCTCGTCGGTCATCATCGTCGGCGCGCTGATCGCGGCCGGCCCGGTCGATTTGAGCTTCTCCAAGGTCCTCGGCTTCATCGCCGTGATCCTGGCTTCCATCAACATCTTCGGCGGGTTCATCGTCACGCAGCGCATGCTGGCGATGTTCAAGAAGAAATCGAAGTAAGCGGAGGCCGACCCATATGACCGAGAATCTTTCGGCGATCTGCTATCTGATCGCCTCCGTCTGCTTCATCATGGCTCTGCGCGGGCTGTCGAGCCCCGACACCTCGCGCGGCGGCCTTCTCTACGGCATCGGCGGCATGGCCATCGCCATCGTCACGACGCTGGCCACCCCGCATGTCCAGTCCTTCTGGCTGATCATCCTGGGACTCATCATCGGCGGCTCGATCGGTGCCGTCATCGCCCGGCGCATCCAGATGACGGCGCTGCCGCAGCTGGTCGCGTTCTTCCACAGCCTGGTCGGCCTCGCGGCCGTTTGCGTCGCGACCGCGGCGTTCTACTCGCCGGGCAATTACGGCATCCTGGACGCCACCGGCCGGATCGAGACCGGCAGCTTGCTGGAGATGGGCCTTGGCACTGCCATCGGCGCCATCACCTTCACCGGCTCGATCATCGCCTTCGCCAAGCTGCAGGGCCTGATCGGCGGCAAGCCGCTGATGTTCCCGGGCCAGCACATGCTGAATCTCGGCCTCGGCATCGCCATACTGGTGCTGATCGGGCTGTTCATGGCCAGCCAGTCGACGATGGTGTTCTGGCTCCTGGTGCTGGCGTCGCTGTCGCTGGGCTTCCTCCTGATCCTGCCGATCGGCGGCGCCGACATGCCGGTCGTCATCTCGATGCTGAACAGCTATTCGGGCTGGGCCGCCTGCGGCATCGGCTTCACGCTGTCGAACTCGCTGCTGATCGTGACCGGTGCCTTGGTGGGCAGCTCCGGCGCCATCCTCAGCTACATCATGTGCAAGGGCATGAACCGCTCGTTCTTCATCGTCATCCTGGGCGGCTTCGGCACCGACGGTTCGGCTGCGGCCGCTACCGGC
>DATJJW010000208.1:0-8156 GCA_035491935.1 Allostellaceae bacterium
AATGCACGGCAAATTCTTCTGGTACGACATCATGACCGCCGATACTCGGGCGGCGGCCGATTTCTATCAGGCGGTGCTGGGCTGGAATGTCGAGGATAGCGGCGTTCCCGGTCAGGAATATCGGCTGTTCAAGGTGGGCGATCGGCCGGTGGCGGGGCTGATGCCGATCCCTGACACGATCAAGGACAGCGCCCGGCCGGTATGGCTGGGCTACGTCCAGGTCGACGATGTCGATCGCGCTGTGGCCGACATCATGATGGCGGGCGGCCAGGTGCATCGGCCGCCGACCGACGTGCCGGGCGTGCTTCGTTTTGCCGTTGTGGCCGATCCCCAGGGAGCCGTGTTCCTTGTCGCCACCACCCTCGGCCAGAGCGCGCCCGACCTGCCGCCCGGGACGCTGGGCGCGGTCGGCTGGCACGAACTCTATGCCGAGTCATGGTCATCGGTGTTCCCGTTTTACGAGCGGCTGTTCGGTTGGACCAGGACCGAGGCCCTGGATATGGGGCCGATGGGTACGTATCAGCTGGTTGCCACGCCGGGTGCGGTCACCGAGAGCGGCTCGGCTGTCGGCATGATGAACAAGCCGGCCGAAATTTCCCGGCCCTATTGGGGTTACTACTTCAACGTCGATGCCATCGATGCCGCGGCGGAGCGGGTCAAGGCGGCCGGCGGCACGCCGATGATGGCGCCGGAAGAGGTGCCGGGCGGCTTATGGATCCTGCATGCCGTCGACCCGCAGGGCGCGCATTTCGCTCTGCTGGCGCGGCAGCGCTAGTGTTGCAGGCCGTCGGCGCCGCCGATGACGCCGTAGAGCTCC
Organism: Allostellaceae bacterium; assembly: GCA_035491935.1. Classification (GTDB taxonomy): domain Bacteria; phylum Pseudomonadota; class Alphaproteobacteria; order ATCC43930; family CGMCC-115725; genus DATJJW01. The sequence continues at coordinate 818 of DATJJW010000208.1, forward strand.
GGCCGGCGGTCGCGGAACACGCCCCAGGCATTGCGCTGGCGCCGTACCGCGTCGAGGTCGAATGTCGCCGTCAGCACCGCGTCGCCCGTGCGCTCCGCCTCGGCCAGCTTCTCGCCGGTGGGGCCGGCGATGAAGGAGGAGCCGTAGAATGTCAGCGCGCAGCTTTGCCCTTGCTCGACGCCATAGCGGTTGCTGGCGACGAGCGGGGTCAGGTTGGCGCCGGCATGGCCCTGCATCACCCTCTGCCAATGGTCGCGGCTGTCGATGCCGGCATCCTGCGGCTCGGAGCCGATGGCGGTCGGGTAGAACAGCAGCTCCGCCCCCATCAGCGCCATGGCGCGGGCGGCTTCCGGGAACCACTGGTCCCAGCAGATGCCGACGCCGATACGGCCGAATGCCGTGTTCCAGGTCTTGAAGCCGGTATCGCCCGGGCGGAAATAGAATTTCTCCTGATAGCCCGGTCCATCGGGGATGTGCGACTTGCGATAGATGCCGAGATTGCGGCCATCGGCGTCGATGATCGCGATCGAGTTGTAATGAGCGGCATTGGCGCGCTCGAAGAAGCTGACCGGCAATACCACGCCCAGCTCCTTGGCGAGATCCGCGAACTGCGCCAGCATGGCGTCGCCTTGGCATGTTCTGGCCGTATCGAACCAGGCCGGGTCCTGGTCCTTGCAGAAATAGGGTGCCTCGAACAACTCCGGCAGCAGGACGATGTTGGCGCCGCGGGCCGCCGCCGCGCGCACCATGGCCTCCGCTTTCGCGATATTGGCGTGGCTGTCGCTGCCGCAGGCGAATTGCGTCGCGGCGACGGTGACCTTGGCCATGGGCATCCTTCCTTTGGCGGCTTTGGGCTAGCTGGCGGGTTTGGGTCTCAGGGCCGGCTGCTGCTGGGTGATGCAGTGGATGCCGCCGCCGCCCTGCAGGATGTCGAGCGCCGGGATCTGTACGACCGAACGGCTGGGGAAGACATCGCGCAGGATCTCGACGGCGATGCGGTCCATCCGGTCCTCGAAGGCCGGCACGAGCACCGCATCGTTGCAGATATAGGAATTGACGTAAGAGAGGGCGAGGCGTCCGGCCTCGGTCACGCGCTTCGCCGGGATCGGCAGCTCGACCACCTGCAGCGGGTTGCCTTGCGCGTCGCGCGCCTCGCGCAGCCGGGCGATGTTCTCGGCCAGGGGTTCGTAATTGGCGTCCGAACGGTCGAAGCAGGAGGCCGCCAGCACCATGCCGGGGCGGGCGAAGCAGGCGAGGTTGTCGACATGCCCGTCCGTGTCGTCATTCTCCAGCCCCTCGCCCAGCCAGATGACCTGGCTGCCGCCGAGCCACGCCTTGAGATGGGCCTCGATCGCCTCGCGCGACAGGCTGGGGTTGCGGTTCGGGTTGAGCAGGCATTGCTCGCTGGTCAGAATCGTGCCCTGACCATCGACATGGATCGAGCCGCCTTCGAGGACGAAAGGCGCCTCGAAGCGGCGTATGCCGGCCTGTTCCAGGATGAAGCGCGCGACTTCCGCATCCTGGGCGCAGTCCGGCCATTTGCCGCCCCAGGCGTTGAAGCGCCAATCGACGCCGGCGACCTCGTCGCCCGCCTTGTTGATGAGGAAGCTCGGGCCGATGTCGCGCATCCAGGAGTCGTCCAGATCGCAGGCTTCGACCTTGACCAGGCCGCCGCAGGCCATGCGGGCGATCTCGACATCCTGCGGTCGGGCCAGCACGGTCACCGGCTCGAAGCGGTTGACGGTGCACGCGACCACGGCATAGCCGGCATAGGCACGGTCGATCTTGCCATGCCATATCGCTTCACGGGCGGGCCAGGCCATCCAGGTGCCGGCATGGCGGCGCCATTCGGCCGGCATGAAGAAGCCTTCGGCGGCGGGCGAGCCGGGCGGGAAATCGGTCATGATGATAAAATCCGTCGGTTCGTCGTTCGGGCGGCACTATATCAAGGGGGGCGGCCCTGCCCAACCTCGACGCGTCCAATTTCGGCATAAGCGGGCCACGCATGCGTTTTTGCGCGTGCCCGCTGGACGAAACGGACCGTTTTCGTCAAGGTTTCTTGCTAGGCAGAGTTCGCTGCGACATTGCCAGCGGTAGTGAAGGATAAGGATTGAAAGTCGTGAGCCAGCGCCAATACGAAGATCGCCTAGAAGCCCGCATGGATGACGACGAGGATCCCGAGGAGCCGGAAGAGAAGAAGTCGAAGGACGAGAAGCCGCCGGTCGCCGAACTGGAGAGCAAGCTGCTCAAGGGCCGCAAGGTCATGGTGTTCGGCGAGATCAGCGACAAGCTGGCACGCGACGTGGTCGGTCGCCTGCTGGCCTTGGCCGAGGATTCGGACAAGCCGATCGACATCTTCGTCAACTCCCCCGGCGGCCATGTCGAATCCGGCGATTCGATCCATGACATGATCCGGTTCATCAGCCAGGACATGCCGGTGCGCGTGATCGGCACCGGCTGGGTGGCGAGTGCCGGCGCGCTGATCTATCTGGGCGCCAAGAAGGAGATGCGTTTCTGCCTGCCCAACACCCGCTTCCTGCTGCACCAGCCGATGGGCGGCGTGCGGGGCCAGGCGACCGACATCGACATCGAGGCGCGCGAGATCATCAAGATGCGCGAGCGCTTGAGCCAGATCATCGCCCGCGACACCGGCCAGCCGATCGAGCGGGTCCGGCGTGATACGGAGCGTAATTACTGGATGAATGCGGCCGAGGCCATCGACTACGGCATGGTCAGCCGCGTCGTCACTTCCAAGAAGGATTTGGACTAGCGGCAGGCTGCCGCCGTCGGGCGCCCGAGGCATCGGGCGTTCGATGGCGCTTGCCTTATTGGCATGAGGCCATATTAATATTTGTTTTATATTCGATCGTTAATATTGATTGTTGCGGTTGAGTTGAAGGGCGGCATCACCGCCGTCCGGAGACCGTAATGGGTTCGTTCATGGCGCAACAAATCCCGCTATCCGGAGAGTCCTGCCACCTGCCGGCTTCTCCGTCCGCACCACATCCCGCCGCCCCTTCCATGGCAAAAGCGATGGTGGGGGGGGCGGCATGAATCTTCTGGTCTCTCCCAATGGCCATCTTTGGGATGTCGCCAATGGCGCTCTGCATAAATATCTGGGGTACTGGGGCGATACCGCCAGCCTGGTGACCATGGCCACCGGTGCCTTGGGTTTCGTCGCGGTCGGGGTCGCCGACGGCCGGGTGCGCATAAGGCTGCGGCCGGACATGTTCTCGGCCAGCAGCTTCAAAATGGTCGTCGGCATCCTGGTGCATCGCAATCCGAGCCGCATCGTCATCGATATCGACGACGTCCGCACCGTGCCGCAGGTCTTCGGCTCGGTCGAGGATGCGGTCGCCTGCCTGTCGGAACTATGCGAAGAGCCGGTACGGCCGCAGCAGCACGCCGCCTTCTTCACCGAGACCATGGATATCGGGCGCATCCGCATGCCGCGGCGCGAGGCGCTGCAGCAGCATTTCCAGCAATGGCGCCGGCGCGGCGGCCGGCTCGATCTCAAGACGATCCGCGACATGCAGCGCAATCCCTTCGCCATCAGTCAGCTTTTCGCCCGCATCGATGGCCAGAAGGTGATTCCGGAGAGCTGGCCGCGCTACATGAAGCTCTATAAGCGCGAGGACGCCGTCAAGATCATCGGCAAGCCCTTCATCGAGCACAATGACGGCGGCCACATGCATGCGGCTTCCCGCAGCTATCTGGCGACCGATAAGGCGGCCGAGCCGCGTCTCGAACTGGCGGAGGCGACGATCGACCCGCCCAACGGGCCGCCCCGGCATCTGCGCTATGAAAGGCTGCTGCTGCCCTGGCGCTCGCCCGGTGGCGACCATTTCGTCTCGTCCATCTCCTTCGTGCGATCGAAGACCCTGACCCTGCATCGCCCGAATTGACAGCTTCGGGTATCGACGACAATATCCGGCCCGTCCACGGTCCCCGGGCGTTTTCGCGTCCCCGGGGCTAAGAGGGAATCCGGTGCGGCATCTGACGTCCAGTCACCTGATGCCAAGGCCGGGGCTGCCCCCGCAACTGTAAGCGGCGAGCGGCTGTCGAGACGGGTCACTGGCGCCTTGGAGGGCGATCCGTGTTTTTGGTGGAACACCCAAAAACGCGGGTCGCTCAAGATCGGAGACGGAATCACGCCTCAGATGGATCGCTTCGCGATTCCATGCGAGGTAACCCGGCTCTAGGCGCTGGGAAGGCCGGACAGTCCGCATTGACCCGCGAGCCAGGAGACCTGCCGTGAACGTTCGTACGTCCACGGGCGGGGTGTCCCGGCAGGTCGCTTGGCAAGTTCTGGGCCGTTCGCGCCACCATCGCCGCCAATCGTCCCCATCATATCCCCGCCTCGTCCAGCAGAGCGGGGAGGCTCATGTCAGAATCCATTTCGGTCTCGAATAGCATCGCTCGTCTAAGCGACGTCCCATGCGACCGGTATTGTCCAAGCCATATGTAATGTTATATCGTTACATTTATTGATCGCAGGGGATGATGATACGATGTTTTTGAAAAGACCGCCGAAGCATTCCTCCGGCCGGCTGGCCGGAGGCGTCGCCATATTGGGCGCCATGCTGTCCCTGGGCTCGGCCCAGGCGGCCGATACCCAGGCGGCCGATGCACAAGCTGCCGATGCACAAGCTGCCGGTGCCCAGGCCACCAGCAAGGACGATCTCTGGCATCGCGACACGCTGACCGGCAATTGGTTCGGGTTTGGCGACAAGCTCTCGGACAAGGGCATTTCGCTGAGCGCCACGGAAACCAGCGAATTCCTGTCGGACGTCTCGGGCGGCCTCAAGCGCGGCAGCGCCTTCGACGGCCGGCTGGAGATGGATCTCGACCTCGACCTCGCCAAGCTCGCCGGCTGGCAGGGCGCCACCATCCATGCCAGCGCCTACCAGATCCATGGCCGCGGCCTTTCGGGCAACTACACCGGCAACATCCTCGATGTCAGCAACATCGAGGCGGAGCGCACGACCCGGCTCTTCGACCTCTATCTCGAACAGTCGCTGATGGGCGGCAAGCTGTCGGTGCGCCTCGGCCAGATCGCGGCCGATGACGAATTCATCACCAGCAGCACTGCCGGTACCTTCATCAACGGCGCCTTCGGTTGGCCGGGCATTACGGCCGCCGATCTGCCGAGCGGCGGCCCGGCCTATCCGCTGGCGACGCCGGGTGTGCGCGTGCGCTACAATTTCTCCGACCAGCTGTCCTGGCAGACGGCTGTGATGAACGGCAATCCCGGCGGCGACACCTATGCGGCGGATGGGCAGGCCCATGATGCCAATGGCCTGGCATTCCCGCTGAACCAGGGCGTCTTCGTCATCACCGAAGGCAGCTGGTCCCGGGCCGGCGATAAGGACAAGGGCGTGTTGCCCGCCACATACAAGCTGGGCGCCTGGTACGATTCCCAGCCCTTCGCCGATCAGCGCTTCGACCAGAACGGCGTCTCGCTGGCCAGCCCCGCCAGCAATGGCATCCCGCGCAATCACAATGGCGATTGGGGCATCTACGGCGTCGTCGACCGTATGCTCTACCGCGTGCCGGGTACCGACGACCATGGGCTCTCGGCCTTCCTGCGTCTCGCCGGCTCGCCATCGCCGCAGAATCTGGTGTCCTTCTATGCCGATGGCGGCCTGACCTGGAAGGCACCGTTCGCAAGTCGCGGCGACGACACGGTCGGGCTGGCGGTTGCCTGGGCCGAGATCAGCAATCGTGCCGCCGATCTCGATCGCGACACCAATTTCTTCAACGGCACCAATGCGCCGGTGCGCGATCGGGAAATCGCGATCGAGGCGACATACCAGGCGCAGGTGGCACCCTGGCTCGTCGTCCAGCCCGACTTGCAGTACATCGTCCATCCGGGCGGCAATATTGCCGATCCGAACGACCCGGCCGGGACGAAGGCGGTGGAAGACGCCGTCGTCGTGGGCGTGCGCAGTGTGGTGAAGTTCTAGCCAAGCTGCGGCAGTCAGGCGTTCCTGGCCGCGAATTCCTAATCGATCGCGGCCAGGAACGGCCGGGCGGCATCTTCCGGACTTTGCAGCAGGGTTGGGTCCTCGCCGGGAAAGGCCTGGGCGCGCAGCCGCGTCGCGCTTGGCCCCGGATCGATCAGCGCGGCTTTGACCTGGGTAAGGCGCAGCTCCGCGGCCCAAATTCCGACCAGCTGCTCCAGCCCGGCCTTGGAGACGGCATAGGCCCCCCAATAGGCCCTGGCCTCGCGGCCTTCCGTACATGTCGCGAACAGCGCATGGGCTTTGGGTGCCCGGCGCAGCAGCGGGTCGAGCGTACGGATCAGCCGCCAATTGGCATGGAGATTGGTGTCGAGCACTCGGTTCCAGGCTTCGGGATCGGCATGGCCGAGCGGCGTCAAGGCGCCCAGCTCAGCCGCGGCCGAAACCCAGACATCGAGCCTGCCATGGCGTTCGTAGATGGCGGCGGCGAGTTGTTCGCTGGCTTCAGGCGAGGCCAGATCCAGCGGCACCAGCGTGGCGCTGCCGCCCAAGGCCCGGATGCGATCGTCGGTATCTTCGAGGCCGCCCACGGTGCGTGCGGCCAGCAGGAGATGGGCGCCTTCCGCCGCCAGCGCTACCGCGGTTGCGGCGCCGATGCCGCGCGAGGCGCCCGTGACCAGCGCCACCCGGCCGGCCAGGCGACCCGATACACGTCCTGCATCGCTTGGATTCAGGCGATCTCCGCCATCAGCGAGAGATTGGACGAGACGTTGCCGTGCTCGAAATCATGCAATGGGATCGGATATTCGCCGGTGAAGCAGGCGTCGCAATATTTCGGGTCGCTGCTGTTGCGTTTCGCCTCGCCGAGCGCACGGTACAGCCCGTCGATCGAGATGAAGGCCAGGCTGTCGGCGGCGATGAACTTGGTCATGCCGTCGACGTCGTAGCGCGAGGCCAGCAGCTTCTCGCGCTCCGGCGTCGCGATGCCGTAGAAGCAGGAATGGCTGGTCGGCGGCGAGGAGATCCGCATATGCACCTCGCGGGCGCCGGCATTGCGCATCATCTCGACGATCTTGACCGAGGTGGTGCCGCGCACGATCGAATCATCGACCAGCACGACCCGCTTGCCTTCGATGAAGCTGCGGTTGGCGTTGTGCTTCAGCTTCACGCCCAGATGCCGGACCTGGTCGCCGGGCTGGATGAAGGTGCGCCCGACATAATGGGAGCGGATGATGCCGAGTTCGAACGGGATGCTCGATTGCTGGGCGTAGCCGATCGCGGCGCCTTGCGGCACAGTCACTCGGTGCGCGATCAGGTCAGTGTCGATGACCGCCGCACCGCGCGCCGCGCACAGGACAGCCACTGTGCTCTTGCCG
>DATJJW010000209.1:0-13688 GCA_035491935.1 Allostellaceae bacterium
TAAATTTCGCCACCAACTCGTCGTGCTGGGCTTGGATCAGGCTGACGCGGGATTGAAACAAGGTCTGTTCCGCGTTGAGGATGTCGAGCACGGTGCGCTCGCCCACCGCCGCTTCCTGCTGCACGCCCTGCAGCGCGATGGCGTTGGCCTCGATCTGGGTGCGGAACGAGGTGATGTTGGCCTGGGCCTCGCGCATCTGCTCCCAGGCCGATGCCGCGGCCTGCATCGCGGCCCGGCGCGCCTGGTCGAGCTTGTTGCGATCGACAGTGACCGTCTGCTGCGCCTGGCGCGATTGCGAATAGACCGAGCCGCCCTCGTAGAGCGGCACGTTCATCTGCGCCACCACCGATTCGCTGGTCGTCTCGCTGCCATTGAACGAGGAATCGTTCGAGCGCTGCGCCGTCGCGTTCAAGGAAATATGCGGCAGGAGCTGGCTGCGCACGACGCGAATATTGTCCTCGGCGGCGGCCTGCGTGAATTGAGCGGAGACGACGCTCGGATCGCCGGTCATCGCCATGGAGACCGCCTCGTCCTGGCTGGTCGGCAGGGCGATCACGACCCGGGGCGGCAGCAGCCGGCCCGGTACCTCGCCGATATCCTGCTGGTAGGTCGCACGCGCCACCTGCAGGGCCGCCGCCGCCTGCTGGCGCGCGGCGATCGCCTGAGCCAGCGAGGCCTCGGCCTGGGCCACGTCGGTGCGCGTGACCTCGCCGACCTCGAAGCGGTCGCGGGTGTATTCCAGCTCGCGGCGGAAGACCTGCTCGTTATTGATGTTGAGCTCGAGCGCCGCCTGGTCCTCCAGCACCGTGACGTAGTCGGTGGCGGCCGCGACCAATACCGTCTGCTCGATCGCCTGCAGATTGGCCCGCTCCGCCCGCACCTGATTCAGCGCCTGCGCCGTCTGCGCCGTGGTCTGGCCGCCGCTGAACAGGTTCTGGGTGACCGTCACCCCATAGCTGCTGGTGTTGTCGCGGGTGCCCGAATGGGTGATGGGGTTGCCGTTGGCATCGAAGTTTCTGCCGCTGGATATCGCGCTGTTGGTCTCGGAATGCTGGATGCCGCCCTGGCCCGAGAGCGAGACGGTCGGCCGCCAGCCGGAGAGCGCCTGCGGCACGTTCTCGTCGGTCGCCCGCAGTTGGGCGCGCTCGCCCAGCAATTGCGGGTTGTTCTGATAGGCCGTCGCCAGCGCGTCGCTCAGCGATTGTGCCTGCGCCGCATCCATGCCGTGGCACAGCGCCACCAGCGCCACGCCGGCCGCCAATGCCATGCGGCGCCAATTGCTCCTGCCGATTCCTCTGGCCGCCATGCTGCGTCTCCGTTCAGCCCCCATTTATGCCGGCCCCATGGCGACACGGATTCCGGCGATGCCGCGGAACGTCGCCCGCATCAATAAGTTTCCATGCCCGGCTCGATCTTACGCGCCCAGGCGTCGATGCCGCCCTCGAGGTTCACCGCCTGCGCCAGGTCCATACGCCGCAGCCATTGCATTGCCTGGGCGCTGCGCATGCCGTGATGGCAGACCGTGACCACCGGCCGGTCGCCCGGCACCTCGCCCGCGCGTGCCGGCAATTGCTGCAGCGGGATGTGCAATGCCGCCTCGAATCGGCAGATCGCCAGCTCCCAATCCTCGCGCACGTCGAGCAGGACGAAATCCCGGCCCTCACGGCGCCAGGCGTCCAGGGTTTCGACATCGATGGCATAAGGTATGCTGTCCACGGCCGAAAATCTCCGTTATGGGCTGCGGGTGCCCCGCCGGATCGCGACGCCGCCGTCGGCCATCGCGATCGAACGGACGGGCGAAGGTGCGCCGAAAGCCTGTAAGGCCGGTGCGCCGGCCTTACAGGCTGAAGACTGGCTGAGCGCCCAGACCCGGCAGGCCGGGCGTACCGGTCTCGAACAATATCTCGGTCTCGATGCCGCTGCCGATACGCTGCATGACCACCGCCTGGCCGATCGCCGCGATGTCGGGCGCCACCAGCGGCGTCTCGCCGACCTCCTGCAGGATAGCGACGAGGCGGCCGCCTTGCGAGAGCTGAGCCAGCAATGCCGGCGGCACCTCGGCCACGGCCCCCTCGATGATGATCACATCATAGGGACTGCGCGCGGCATAACCCTGGGCGGCCGGCCCCTCGATGACGCTGACATTGCCGAGACCGACGCGACGCAGCGCGGTGCGGGCCTGGCCGGCAAGCCCGGCCTCCGGCTCCAGCAGGGTCACGGTACGGGTGAGCTTGCCGGCAAGGGCGGCGCCATAGCCGGTGCCGCCGCCGACCACCAGCGCCACATCCGACTTGGCGATACGCGCCGCCTGCAGCATCCTGGCGATGGTCAGCGGCGCCAGCACATGGCGCCCGCCGCCCAGCGGCAGATCCTCGTCGGCATAGGCGGCCGCCTGCAGCTTCGCCGGCACGAACCATTCGCGCGGCACTGTCTGGAACGCGTCCAGCAACGCGGGATCGAGCACCCGGTTCGGCCGAAGCTGGCTGTCGACCATGTTGGCACGGGCCTGGAGGTATTCGCTCGTGATCGGCACGGGATGGGACCCTCGGGGAAAATCTCTTGGAAATGTACGGCCGGCCATGGCCGGCCAACGGCGATGCCAGGTCATGGCGCCAGGACTGTATATCGTCGCGGGCATTCCAAGACAATGCCGCCCCATCCTCGCTTGCCCCGGCCTGCTTGCCGGTCATGCCACGGTTCTTCGCGGCGCGCTTGACCGCCCGGCCGATGATGCCTATAAACCCGCCTTCCCTCGCAGCCGGTTGGCAGAGTGGGGCCGGATGGCAGAGTGGTGATGCAGAGGACTGCAAATCCTCGTACCCGAGTTCGATTCTCGGTTCGGCCTCCATCCCTCCGTCCCGGTTGCGTCCTTCGTCGGCAGTTGCCCGACCGGTGCTCTGCGCCGCGCTCGGGTCAAGCCTGCCGAAAAAGGACTTGGAGGGTTCCGCACTGCTCGCTATAAGGCGGGCCACGTCCAGACGGCCCCTGTTCCGGGGTAGCTCAGCGGTAGAGCAATCGGCTGTTAACCGATCGGTCGTCGGTTCGAATCCGACCCCCGGAGCCATTCCAGGTGAAGTTTCAGAAGACAATATGGTCGCCTTCGGGCGGCCGTTTTTGTTTTTGATGCGCCCGGACACCGTTAGGCCATTTCAAATGATCCATGACGGTCGTGTCGATCCCTTGCGGCCGCGGGGCCCGTCGAGCTAGTGGTCATCGTCCGGCTACCGAGGAAAACAACGCCCCATGACCGAGCCCTTCTTCGAGATCCTCGACACGAAGAACCTGCATGACGGGTTCATCAAGCTCGACATCTTCACGGTGCGGCAGAAGCTGATGCGCGGGGGCGCCACGCCGCCGATCACGCGTGAGATCGCCGCCAATCGCGAGGTCTCGGCCGTCCTGCTCTACGATCCCGACCGCGATCAGGTCGTGCTGATCCAGCAGGCGCGGCTGGTGGCGCAGCTGGGCGGGTTCCAGCCGATCTCGACGGAAGTCGTCGCCGGGCTGATCGAGCCGGGCGAATCGCCGGAAGAACTTGCCCATCGCGAGGTCGCGGAGGAAGCCGGCTGCGCCGTCATCGGGCCGCTCTTGCCGATCCAGCGGCTGATGATGAGCTCCGGCAATCTGCATCAGCCGGTCAATCTCTATTGCGGCCGGGTCGATGCCGGCAGTGCCGGCGGCTATCATGGGCTTGCCGAGGAGCATGAGGACATCCGTGTCCTGGTGCTCGATTTCGATCGATTCCGCGATACGCTGCTGGCCGGCGGCTACGACCATGCTCTGGTCGTGGTGGCGGGATATTGGCTGCTGACCCATCGCGACGCGTTGCGAACGCGCTGGCCGGTCACGGCATTGTAGGAGCGAGGCTCTATCTTAATTGGAGAGCCGTTGGCAGAGAAAGGCAGGAGCCCAGGATGAACCTCGCCCAGAATACTCCCATCGATCTCCCCGGCCCGCTGGTCTCGGCCGCCTGGCTGGCCGACCATATGCACCAGCCGGGCCTGAAGATCATCGACGCCACCTTCCGCATGCCGGGAGCGACGCCCGCCGCGCCGGAGGTCTACGCGCTCGCCCATCTGCCGGGCGCGGTCTTCTTCGATATCGACGAGATCGCGGATCATACGACCGACCTGCCGCATATGCTGCCCGATGCCGCGGGCTTCGAGCAGGCGATGGCCGATCTCGGCATCGGTGCCGGCGACCGCATCGTGATCTACGACACCGCCGGCATCCTGGGTGCCGCGCGGGTCTGGTGGATGCTGCGCGTCTTCGGCCACGACAATGCGGCCATTCTGGATGGCGGCCGCGAGGCCTGGCGCGCTGAAGGCCGGCCGGTGACGCCCGAGGTCGCGGTGCCGGTGGCGGCCACCCCATTCGTCGCACGTTTCCGCCCCGAGCTTGTGCACAACCTCGACCAGATGATGGCGATGGTGAACGCGGGCCGGTCCCAGCATATCCTGGACGCGCGCTCCGCCGCCCGATTCAGCGGCGCGGCGGAGGAACCGCGGCCTGGGTTGCGTGCGGGGCATATCCCTGGCAGCCGCAACCTCGACCATGCCCTGCTGATCGATCCGGCCAATGGAAAATTAAAACCTGCACGAGAAATCGGCGCCCTCTTGAAGGCGTCGGGCATAGCGGTTGACGAGCCGGTGGTCACATCTTGCGGCTCGGGTGTCTCCGCATGCGTTCTCGCCTTCTGCTTGTATCTCCTCGGCAAGGATGATGTGGCGGTCTATGACGGCTCCTGGTCGGAATGGGGCATTCCCGGACGCACTCCCGTCGAGACAGGGGCCTAATGAATCCGTGATTTAACCATTCCGACATTTTTCCGGCCTTACCTTCCCAGCGAGGAATAATCGGAACCTTGATCGTCAAAGCGCGCTCGCGCGCCTCTGGGGCATCCGACAAAGACACGGGGAGTTAGGGGCGATGCAGATTTCCGTCCGCGCGCGTATTTTTATTGGCTTCGCATTTGTCGTCGCCATGGTCCTTGCGACCGGCGTTTACAGCTACATCCTCATGCAGAGGACGTCGACAGGCATCCAGTCCTTCAAGAACGGCCTGCACGTCAGTAGCTCGATCGAAGCCACCAGCGCCAAGATCGAACAGATGCGCGTCTTCGTCAGCCGCTGGATGAACGAACCGACGACGGATAACCGCTCGCTGGCCGACGACCAGTTGACCGATCTTGCCCAGACGATCACGACCAATGCCCACGTCGCCGATACGACCGTTCGCCCGCTCTACGCTCAGTTGCTGGATACCATCAACCGCTACACCCAGACCTGGACGGAGCATGTGGACCTCTACAACAAGTTCACCCGCGCCTTCGAGCAGACCGTAGCGCAGCCGGAGCACAGCATCCTGCTGGCGCTGCAGGACCTCGCCGACCATGGCAGCCAGGTGCCGGCCGACCGCATCACCGTCGCCAATCTTTCGGCGATGATGGGCAACACCATGGACAACCTCAGCCAGATGACCCGCGATCTGGCCTCGACCGACATGTCGCCGACCCGCGTGCAGCAGGCTCAGGCCCTACGCAACGCCGACAAGCAGCTCACCGACATGCAGGCCGCCTTCGACCGCGCCATCAAGTTCAGCGAGGATGCGCAGCAGAAGACGAAACTGGGCGATGCCGAGAAGCAGCTCGTGACCCTTGCCAAGGCGTCGCGGGATTGCGAAACCATGCTGCGCCAGTTGCAGGACCACATGGGCACGCTGGTCGGTATCGACTATGAGATCGAATCCCGCACCGACCAGCTGCGCACCGGCGCCCAGGAAAGCGCCGGCAAGCTGGAACAGGCCCTGCGCGCCAACGTCGACACCGGCACGCGCAACCTGATCATCGGTTCCGGCGTCATCGCCTTCATGTCGTTGCTGGTCGGTCTGCTGATCGCCCGCTCCGTCATCAACCCGCTGGCCGGCATGACCCGCGCGATGAGCGCGCTCGCCAATGGCGACCGCGACGTGCGCATCCCCTCGCTCGGCCGCCGGGACGAGATGGGCGCCATGGCCAATGCCGTGCAGGTGTTCAAGAACAACGCCGCCGAGGTCGAGCATCTGCAGGAAGAGCAACGCATGCAGGAGGAACGCCTCAACCAGGAGCGCCAGCGTGCGCTGCGCGACATGGCCGACGAGTTCGAGATCAGCGTGCGCACGGTTGTCTCCGAGGTCGCGGACGCTTCGGAACACCTCCAGCAATCGGCGGTCTCGATGTCGGAAACGGCGGAGCAGACCAGCCAGCGCTCGACGGCGGTGGCCGCGGCCGCCGACCAGGCCTCGGCCAACGTCCAGACCGTGGCCGGCGCCGCCGAGGAGCTTTCGGTCTCCAGCTCGTCGATCGCGCAGGACATCGCCCGCTCGGCGCATATCGCCGAGAACGCCGCCAACCAGGCACGCGTCACCAAGCAGACCGTCGATGCCTTGGCCGAAAGCGCCCATCGCATCGGCGAGGTCGTGGGGCTGATCAACAACATCGCGGCGCAGACCAACCTGCTGGCGCTCAATGCCACCATCGAGGCGGCGCGCGCCGGCGAAGCCGGCCGCGGCTTCACGGTCGTGGCACAGGAGGTGAAGGCGCTGGCCGCGCAGACCGCCCGCGCCACCGAGGACATCGCGGCGCAGATCACGCAGATGCAGTCGACGACGCGCGATGCGGTCGGCGCCATCCGTTCGATCGACCAGATCATCGGCGAGATCAACGAGATCGCGCTGACCATCCGCTCCGCCACCGAGCAGCAGCAATCGGCGACGGCGGAAATCTCGCGCAGCGTGACCCAGGCGGCCAGCGGCACGGAAGAAGTCTCGCAGAATATCGTCAGCGTGACCCAGGCTGCCGGCGAGACCGGCATGGCCGCCACCGACGTCCAAAGCGCGGCCCAGCGCCTCGGGACCCAGGCCCAGACGCTGCGTGAAGCCGTCGACGCCTTCCTGGGCTCGCTCAGGGCGGCCTGATCCCCGGGGTACGCCCCGACACCCTCTACCCGTCATGGCCGGGCTCGTCGCGGCCATGACGATACAAAAAAAGTCCGGGGTAAGCGCCCCGGGCTTTTCCTTGCGCGTTTGGAGACCTCGCCTATGCGGCGCGGACCTCGACCAGGAAGCTCATCACCAGGCTGCGCATGCGCTCGGAGTCGACGGCAAGCTGGCGCGACGCGTCGAGCAGATTCTCGGCCACCGAGCCGGTATCGTCGGCGCGCTGGCTGATCTGCGCAACCGCCTGGGAGATCTCGGCATTGCCATTGGCGGCGTGGGCGATGTGCTTGGCAATCTCCTCCGTCGCCTCGCGCTGCTGCGAGACCGAGCTCTGCACCGCGTTCGCATCCTCCGAGATCGAGGAGACATGCGAGGTCATGCGGAAGATCTCGCTCTGCGCCTGGCTGGTCACCTCGCGGATCTCATTGACCTGGGTGCGCACCTCGTTGGTCGCCTGGCTGGTCTGGTTGGCAAGGTTCTTCACCTCCTGCGCCACGACCGCGAAGCCCCGGCCCGCCTCGCCCGCACGTTGCGCCTCGATCATGGCGTTCAGCGCCAGCAGGTTGGTGCGGTTGGCGATCGCCTCGATCAGCTGCAGGATGTCGCCGATCTTGTCGGCGACATTGGCGAGCCGCTTGGCCGACACCTCGGTCAACCGGCTGATCTTCGCCGATTCCGACGCCTGTTCGGCGGTGCGCTTGATCTGCCGCTCGACTTCGGCCACCGACAATGCCAGCTGCTCGGCCGCGGCCGCGATCGTGCCCGAGGTCGAGGTGCCGTCATGGGCGGCCGACGCGGCGGTGCGCGCCGAGTTCACCGTCATGCCGGCCGAGGTCGACAGGCGATCGGCGGTATCGTGCAGATTGCCGGAGGCGATGCCCAGCGAGCGCAGCAGCGTGCTGATGTCGGAATCGAAGCGCGCGGTCAGGGTTTCGAGCTGCTTGATGCGTTCGGCCTTGCGGCTATGGTCCTGCTTCTGCGCCGTGGTGATGTGCTCCAGCTCGATCGAAGCCTCGCGGAAGACCTCGACCGCGCGTGCCATCTCGCCAATCTCGTCGAAGCGGCCCAGCGAGGGCACGGTCATGTCGTTGGAACCGGCGGCCAGCCGCTTCATCACGCCGGTGATGGCACGGATCGGCAGGGCGATGCTGCGGCCGATGACGAAGGCGATGGCGAGTGCCGCCAGCAGCCCGACGGCGGCGAAGATGCCGGAAGTGACGCCGGCACGGCCGATGGCCTGCTGCGCGGAGAGGCCGGAACGCTCCTCCTGCACCTCGGACTTGTCGATGACGCCCTGGACCCGCCGCAGCATGGCTGCCGTATCGGGCATCATTTCGCCATGGATCAGGTGGTCCGAGGAGGCCGCGAGATCGGCGCTATGATCGAAGCTCGCCTGGAAGCGGCCGACCTGGACGCCCAGTGCCTGGACCTGCTTCAGGAATGGCCGGACATTCATCTCCGTGGTCAGTTCCTGGAGGGTGTCGCGCGCGGCCTTCAGATTGTTCGACAGCCCCGTCCGGTCGGCCGCATTGAGGCTGCGCAGGAAGCGTTCCGCCTGGGCGCGTGCCGCCATCACGCCATGGCCGACATCGGCGGCGCTCAACTGCTGCTTGACGTCCGCGCCAGCGGCGAGCAGCGCCAGCAGATTGCTCGCCTGATCGTCGGCACCGGATGCCGCTTCGTCGAGGGCTTTGCTCGCCGGTCCATTCAGCTCGGCGTGCTGCGCCAGAAGCGTGGCGAAATCCGTTTTCAGCTTGTCGAGCCCATGCGAAACGTCGGCGGCGGCATCAGGCCTCGCCGAGACGACGCCGGCCTGCTTGGTCTGCAGCAGCTTGACCGCGGCCGCCTGCGCGCGCTCGACCTCGGCCGTGGCATCGGGCGAACCGCTGGCATAGGCGGCCAGCCCGGCGGATATCTCCAGCAGGCGCTCCTGCAGGATCGAAGCCTGCTTCACATCCTGCGAGACCTGGCGGTAATTGGCGAAAGTGGTGTAGCCGGCCCACAGGCCGGCACCACCGGAAATCACCACGATGCCGAAGAGCACGAGTACCGCGGCGAACCCGATCGTAATGCGCGTGCCGATCTTCAGGCGCGCCAAGACGCCACCTTTCGAGGGGATCATCAACGAGAACTCCGGAGATTTCAGTATGCAAAAATCACTTGCATACGGGAATCTGCCCCAAAGCCGTGACGCTATCATGACAAGAAGGTAAATCGAAATTAACGATAATGAGGCTTTTATTTAACAAAGATATCCAGAAGAGGAAAAAAGAGAAACTTAAGAACAATATTCAGTATTTTCTTGTTATCGTCTTCAGATTTGCATGCCGATGTTTCGGAACGATCATGGATCGCCCGTCCCTCATCTCCTCCAAACAGACTGAAATTCTAATGATGTACCGTCAGGATGGCGGACGGGCCGCCGGCATTCGGCCGGCAGGGCCCGCCTGCTACCCGTGCTCAGGACCGCTTCCAGGTGACGACCGAGCTGACCGCGTAGTTCCAGACCGAGCCGACCGCGATGCCGGCAAGGCTGGCGAGCCACCAGGACGAGCTCGTCTCGTGGAATATGAAATGGGCCACGCCGACATTGCCCGCGGCACCGAGCGAACAGACCAGTACGAAAGAGATGAGGCCGCGCAGGAAACGCCAGCCCTTCAGGCGGCGATCGCTGTAGGTCAGCACGTTGTTGAGCGCGAAATTGCCAACCATGGCGATACCCGTGGCGATGGTCTGCGCCAGATCGAAGGACGTATGGAGGACGTGCAGGCAGAGCCAGGCGACGAACAGCGTGGCGAAGACGCCGATGCCGCCCACCAGCGAGAACAGCACGAAACGCACCGGCACGATATGGCCGATCGCCTTGTCGGCCAGCAGCATGAGGTATTCCCAGACGACCTGGGCGTCGAGCTTGCTTTCGCCGAACTGCCGTGGACGGAAATGATAGGGCATCTCCAGCACACGCAGCTTCCTGGGCGATGAGGCCAGGATGTCGATCAGGATCTTGAAGCCCATGCCGGACAGGCGGCGCACCGCCCCCTCGAAGGCATCGCGCCGGAGCATGAAGAAGCCGCTCATCGGGTCGGCGACATCGACCCTCAGGATCGCCTGGCCGAGGCGCGTCGCGATCCGCGAACCGCCGGCACGCTTCTCGTCCCAGCCTTCGACACCGCCGCCCTCGACATAGCGGCTGCCGATGATCATGTCGTATTCGCCGGCCTTGAGCGTCGCCAGCATCTTCGGCAGCAGGCTCTCGTCATGCTGCAGATCGGCATCCATCACGGCGATATAGTGGGCTGTGCTCGCCTGCGCGCCCTCGATGCAGGCCGATGACAGGCCGCGCCGGCCGATACGGTGCAGCAACCGGACGCGGGCATCGGCGTCGGCCAGCCGGCCGATCATCTCACGCGTGCCGTCGGCGGAATCATCGTCGACGAAGATGATTTCCCACGCCTCGCCCTCCAGCAGCGCGCGGACCCGCTCGACCACGGTGGCGACGTTGTCACGCTCGTTCAGGCAAGGCACCACCACCGCCAGGGTCGGGCCACCGGTGATGGCGGCCGATGAGGTGGCAGTCGAGGACTGGGACACCTCGGACTGGGACACCTCGGACTTGGACACCGCGCCGGCCGCACCCGCCGGCACGCCGGTAGCGGAAGCGATAGACGTTCCAGTCGTCCCGATGTTCATGATGCTTTTTGCCCTTGGCAGTTCGATGGAAAATTTAGGCTCACGGGGTATGGCATAAAGGTGGGGTCACATGTATCGCTTCCCGGTGCCCATGGGGATGCGGCCAAGTCCAACTGGCGACAACGCGCCAAACCCCACCACGCCAGCGCAACAGCACAGCCGACCCCGGCGGTATCGTCGCGTGGTCGAGGCTGGACGGTATCCCCGCCAAGCCCGGCGCCAACGTCGAGGCCGGCGCAACACTGTCACCAACAAAGCCAGTCGGGATCGGTTCCCTCGGATCGGCCGGCGGCGCTTTCAGCAGCGCATCGGAACAGGATACCAACGCAACTTGATAGCCGGCTGCCACCACGGCGGCAAGCGTGGCGTCGTCGGCCCGCGGCGTCGCGATGGTTTCGAGGCCTGAGAGACGGACGGCCGTGTCGCGCAACTCGCCCTCGACATAAGCATCGACCGAGCTGTCGTCGCCGGGCAGCAGCAACGCCAGGCGGTCGCGCTGGTTCAGATGCGGCGCGATGCTCCGCACCATGTCCCAGATCCAGGGCTGCGGCACATCGAGATCGAAGCGCAGGCGCTGGGCGAAGGCCGCCGGCAGGACCAGCATCAGGATAATGGCGGCAGTCGCGGCCAGACGCGCGCGCGCCGCAAAGAAGCGCATGATCCCGGCATGCTCCTTCAGCGCCAGCACATAGGCCAGGACCATGACCAGGGACAGATGCAGGCTGTAACGGAAATAGGAATGGGCGTAGTCGCCGTCCGCAGGCTTGAAATGACCGATATAGGTCAGGATCAGGAACAGGTCATAGGCCACGAACAAGGCTGCATGGAACAGCAGCGCGCGTGACCCCAGCGTCCAGCGCCCTCCTGTCCTGCCTTGCCACCGGAGCTTGACGACCAGCAGCACGACGCTCAACAGCACCAGGCCGTAGAATACGCCCTTGTTGACGATGTAGTGGCCCATGCTGGCAAGGATCTGCGGGATGTAGCCCCATTGCCATAGATGCCACGGCAGAGGCTTGAGCTCGCCACCGGGGAAATAGCGCAGTACGTAGAAGCGCCAGAGCAGATACAGCACGATCGAGGGCAACAGGGCCTGGACCAGGAAGCGGACGGTGTCCCGGAAGGGGCGGCGATCGACCGCTGCCACGACAACATAGGCCACGGCCAATGCCGCGACCAGCCCCACGCCGGATTGCTTGGTATTGACCATGGCGGCCAGAACCAGGCCGACGACCCAACCTGAGGAACCTCCCAGGCCCGAAGCATTCCGGCGCAGCATCAGGAAGGCGGCGAAGCCTGCCGTCACCGCCAGTGCCGGCTCACCATAAGGCGCGAGGAATTCGCGCGGCACGAAGCCTGGATTGAGCGGGATCGCCAGCAGCAGGCCGCCGGCGATAGCGCCCCAGGACGGCACGCCCGGCTCCTGCTCCCGCTCCTGCCCCTGGTCTTGGCCCTGGCTTTGGCCCTGCCCCGTCAGCAGGCGCGCGAAGACCAGCCCCATCGCCAATTGCAGGATGAGGTTGAAGAACGACATGCCGTGACTGGGAAAGACCGGCATGGCCAGGCTGCCGAGGAAGGCTACGAGCTGGCTGTTGTAGGGCGCCACCGGCAGGAAGGAATGACTGTCACCGCCCATCTGGCTCGGGAACATGCCGTGATTGGCGAGATAGGCGGCGTCGGGCAGCAGGTTCAGGAAGGTATCGATCTGCGACGGCCGCAGCGGCGCCATGACCAGCCAGAGTGGCAGGCTGATCACCAATAAGCGCCAGAGCGTCACCCATTCCTCGCGCGCCGGCCGCCAGGCGGGAACCGCCAGCGCGCCCCAAGCCAGCGATACGAAGGCCAGGGCCGGCATATACATCGAAATGGGCAGCGTCACGCCCCACGGGGTCAACACCAGGCAGAGCAGCCCCCAACCAGCGACCAGCCGCGTCTCGATCGGAGTATCGGCACCGGTCACGCGGCCGGCCATGACCAGGGTCGGCACCAATGCCCAGGATATCAGCACCGCGAGAAGATCGGCGGCATGCGGCAGATAGGCGCTCACCGTTCGCCCCCCCCATTCTCGCCCGTACTTTCGCTCTTACCCTCGTTCTCACCCTCGTTCTCACCCTCGTTCTCTGCCGCCAGCTCGGCCAGCACGTCGCGGGCGAGCGCCACCGTGATCGGCCGGCCGCGGGCCAGGCCCCGTTCGTCCAGCCGCTCGACCATCTGCCGCGCGGCGTCGAAGGAGCGTTCGAGGCGATTGAGCAGATAGTCCAGCACCTCCCGCGCCACATCGATCTGCCGGTCGTTGAAGAGTTTGGCCAGCACCGCGCGCAACAGGACGTCCTCGGCCGGCGGCAGCGATGCCACCGGCACGGCACGCAGCCGGGACGCCAGATCGGCCAGCCCCGGCTTCCAGGCGGCCGGCGGCCGGCACGCGGTCAGCAGCAGATGCCGGCGGGCCTCGACCATGCCGTTATAGAGGTGCAGCAGCGGCTCTTCCGGCGCCTCGTCCGCATGTTCGACCACCAGTGGCCGGGCTTGGCCCAGCAGCAACGGCACCGTCTCCCTCGTCACCGCCGCGCCCTCGACGGTCTCGGCGCCGCTTCGCGCCTGCCAGACGGAGGCCAGATGCGTCTTGCCGCTGCCAGGCTCGCCAGCAATGGCCAGGACGAAGCCCGGCCAGTCCGGCCAGCGGTCGATCCAGGCGACCGCCGCCTCGTTCGCGGGCACGACCAGGAAATCGCCGCGCGCCAGCGCCGGACGCAGCGCGAATTTGAACGACAGCTGCTCGGCCGCCTTGGGTCCGCTCATGAGAGGAGGCTCAGAGATCGTGATGATGCAATCCCGCCTTGGCCGGATCGTAGAGCGGACTGTCCAGGTAGCGTTGGATGGCGAAGCGCGTGAGCACGCCGATTATCGCCGCCAACGGCACCGCGATCAGCACGCCCAGCACCCCCAGCAGGGCACCGGCGGCCAGCAAGGCGAAGATGATCCAGACCGGGTGCAGCCCGACCTGATCGCCGACCAGCTTCGGC
>DATJJW010000210.1:0-30516 GCA_035491935.1 Allostellaceae bacterium
TGACGAACAAGACGCCGGCTGCCCCCACGCGTGGCGCCGGCCGTCCCCAAGGCACGTTCGTCATGGAGCGGCTGCTCGATCGTATGGCGGCGGCGTTGATCCTCCCGCGCGAGGAGGTCCGGCGGCGCAATCTCATTCCCACCGAGAAGATGCCGTTTCCCATCCCCGTCCGTCAGCGCGACGGCAGCACGATGACCTATGACACCGGCAATTACCCCGAGTGCCAGACCCGTGCGCTCGATGCCTCCGGCTGGGCGGATTTTCCGGCACGCCAGGAAGCCGCGCGGGCGGCAGGCCGATATATCGGCGTCGGGCTCTGCAACTACGTCGAGGCCACCGGCCGCGGACCATTCGAGAGCGTTCGGATCCGGATCGGCCCTTCCGGCAAGATCATCGTCGGCAGCGGCGCCACGGCGCAAGGCCAGGGCGTGAAGACCATGTTGGCCCAGATCATCGCCGATGTCCTCAAGGTCCCGCCGGAACAGATCGAGGTGGCGGTCGGCGACACCTCGGCCAGCCCATCGGGCCTCGGCGCCTATGCCAGCCGCCAGGCGGTCACGGCAGGCAACGCGGCTTTCAAGGCGGCCACGGAAGTCGCCGAAAAGGCGAAGATCGCCGCGGCCGAACTTCTCGATGCCTCCCCGGATGATCTGGAATTGCGCGATGGCGGGGTGCATGTGCGGGGCGTCAACGGCTATGGCAAGACGCTCACCGAGATCGCCCGCGTGCTGAACGGCACGCCCGGCTTCGCCATTCCAGGCAATCTGCCGCCTGGCCTTGCCGCGGCCACGGACTTCATGACCAGCGGCCTGACCTACACCAACGGCACCCACGTGGCCGAGGTCGAGGTCGACATATACACCGGCGCCGTCAAGGTCCTGCGCTATGTCGTCGTCCATGATTGCGGGCGCATGATCAATCCGATGATGGTCGAGGGCCAGGTCCAGGGCGGTGTCGTCCACGGCATCGGCATGACGCTCTTCGAATGGATGCGCTACGACGCGGAAGCCCAGCCGCAGACCGGCACGTATGCCGACTATCTCCTGCCCACGGCGGACGTCGTGCCACGCATCGAGATCCATCACATGGAATCACCGACCCCGCTCAATCCGCTGGGCGTGAAGGGCGCCGCCGAAAGCGGTACGATCGGCACACCCGCCACCATCGTTTCGGCCATCGAGGATGCCCTGCGTCCGTTCGATGTGCGCGTCTCGAACTTGCCCATCATGCCGCCGCAGCTGCTGTCGCTGATTCGTGCAGGCGGGCAAGCCGGTAGGGCGTCATGAAAGCACCTGTCTTCACCTACCACGCGCCCCGATCGGTGCAGGAAGTCATCGACCTGCTGACCACCCACGAGGATGCGCGCGTCCTCGGCGGCGGCCAGTCCCTGATGGCGATGCTCAACCTGCGGGTCGCAGGCCCCGAGCACCTGATCGATCTCGGCCGGGTTCCGGAACTGGTCGGCATCGAAGAGCGGAGCGACATCATCCTGGTCAAGGCGATGACCACCCAACGGAATGTCGAACACTCGGAACTGGTACGCCGCCATGTGCCTTTGCTGGGACACGCCATCGACCATGTCGGCCATCAGCAGACGCGCAATCGCGGCACCGTCGGCGGCAGCATCTGCCATCTCGATCCGGGCGCGGAACTGCCGGTCGCGGCCGCCGCACTCGATGCCGTTCTGGTGGCGCAAGGCCCGCAGGGCCGCCGCCGCATCGATTTCGCGGATTTCCCGGCGGATTATCTCACCAATGCCATGGAGGCAGATGAGATCCTGGTCGAGATCGAATTCCCCAAGGTGCTCCCGCGCAGCGGCAGCGCCTTCATGGAATTCAACCTGCGCCCCGCCGATTTCGCCATCGTGTCCGTGGCCGTGCAATTGTCGCTCGCCGGGGATTCGGACAGCATCGAAAGGCTCGCCATCGCGATTGGCGGCATCAGCTACGCCCCCATTCGGTTGACCGGCGTCGAAGCGGCACTTGCCGGGCGGCCGCTGGACATCGAGAGCTTGCGGACTGCCGTGACGGTGCTTTCCGACATCGATTTCGACGGCGATGACCTTTATCCGCCGGAATATCGCCGGGACATCTGCGGCGTCTTGATCGAGCGTGCGCTGAAAGCGGCCACGGAACGGGCGGGAGCATCCCAATGACGGATCTCAGGGATATCCGCCTTGTCGTGAATGGCCGCGCGGTCGAGCGGACCGTCGAGACCCGGATGCATCTGGGCGACTTCTTGAGGAAAGAGCTCAAGCTCACCGGAACACATCTCGGCTGCGAGCACGGTGTGTGCGGCGCGTGCACGGTCCTCGTCGACGGCATGAGCGCCCGCTCCTGCCTGATGCTGGCGGTGCAGGCCGATGGCCGCGAGATCCAGACCATCGAAGGCGTCGGGACGACCCCGGAAGAGCTGCACCCGATACAGGCGGCGCTCAGCCGCCATCACGGGCTGCAATGCGGGTTCTGCACGCCGGGCGTGGTGATGACCATGATCGAGATGCAGCGGGAAAGCGCCGGCCGGTCGCTCGAAGAAGCCGAGATCCGCCATCTACTTTCCGGAAATCTATGCCGATGCACGGGCTATCAGGGCATCGTCGATGCGGCCCTGGAGCTCTTCGGGCCCAAGGGGTCGACCGTCAATCCGCCAACAAAAATTTCCCACGGGTAGGAGCACGCCTCAATGGACGACCGGATCAAGCATGCAAGGAACTGGCTGTCACGGTTCACCGTGAACGGCGTTGCCGCGAGCGACTTCGTCGACGTGGTCGACAGCTTGGACAGCTGGGACAATTGGTGCGGCGCCTGGTCCGCACGCGCCGCCATCCATGAGAAGATGGGTCGTGACGCGCTCGCGGCACAGCAATTCGTCAGCGCCGCCGAGCATCTGGGCCGCGCGGCCGTGACCTATCACTTCGCGAAATACCTGTTCGTGCAGGATATGGCTCAGCTGAAGGCCGCGCATGCCAAGGCGGTCGAGTGCCTGAACCTGGCCTTGCCGCATCTGGACCCGCCCGGGCAGCGCGTCATGATCCCCTATGAAGGGACGAAGCTCGCCGCGACGTTCAGGCTGCCCAAGGGCGTCCGCCGGCCGCCTGTCGTGATCATGATCATGGGCCTCGATTCCACCAAGGAGGAGCTGCTCACCTTCGAGAAGAACTTCCTCGATCGCGGCATGGCGATCCTCGCCGTCGATGGCCCCGGCCAGGGCGAGGCGGAATACGAGCTGCCGATCCGCTACGATTACGAGAACGTCATCGGCCCGGTCATCGACTGGCTCGAAAGCCGAGATGACGTCGATGCCGGCCGGATCGGCATTTGGGGCATCAGCCTCGGCGGTTACTATGCGCCGCGCACCGTCGCGTTCGAGAAGCGTATCAAGGCCGCCATTTCGAATTGCGGCCCGTACAACTGGGGTGCGCTCTGGGACAAGCTGCCGGACCTCACCCGCGCCGCCTACGTCCGTCGCAGCCATAGCCAGAGCGCGGATGAGGCGAAGGGGAAGGCGTTTCAGCTGTCGCTCGAAAATGTCGCGAGCAAGATCGAATGCCCGCTCTTCGTCGTGGCCGGCGGCCTTGATCGCCTGTGCCCGCCGGAAGACGCCCAGCGTCTCGCCAAGGAAGCCAAGGGCCCGGTCGAATTGCTGGTCATTCCGGACGGCAATCATGTAGCCCATAATCGCGCCTATAAGTACCGCCCGCAGACCGCGGACTGGATGGCCCGCCAGCTCTCCGCCTGACCTCGAGGAAGATGACCATGAACAGCAACGCGGCGCCCCGCATCGGCTACGATGATCTCAGGGAGTGGCTTGAACACGCCGAACGTCTCGGCGAGGTCAAGCACGTCTCCGGCGTGAATTGGGAAGAGGATATCGGTCTGGCGGCCGAAGCCATCCTGCGCGCCGAAAACGGCCCCTGCGTCGTCTTCGACGAGATCAAGGACAGCCCGAAGGGCTTCCGCTTGCTGCTCAACATGTTCGCCGGCACGCGCCGCAACATGACGCTGGGCTTTCCCGACCATCTCACGAAATGGGAGCTCAGCGACGGTTATCGCGAGGCCTTCCTCAAGGCACCGAAGATCGTCCCGCACGAGATCGTCGAGAACGGGCCGGTCTTCGAGAACATCCTGATGGGCGACGACATCGATGTGACCAAGTTCCCGTCCCCGGTCTGGCATGAGAAGGATGGCGGCCGCTACATCGGCACGGGCACTTATACGATCACGCGGGATCCGGAAGAGGACTGGCTGAATGCCGGCGCCTATCGGGCGCAGGTCTTCGACAAGGCGACCGTCGGCATCCTGATGGCCGCCGGCCATCACGGCGCCATCCATTGCGACAAGTACTTCAAGCGCGGCGAGCCGATGCCGGTGGCGATGGTCGTCGGCGGCGACCCTCTCGCCTTCTTCTTCGGCGGTCTCGAAGTGCCCTATGGCACCTTCGAGTTCGACGTGCTGGGCGGCATCCGCGGCAAGGCTGAGAAGATGGTCCGCGGCAAGGTCACCGGCCTGCCGATCCCGGCCGATGCCGAGATCGTGCTGGAAGGCTATGTCCATCCGGACCGCAAGCTGGTCGAAGGGCCGTTCGGCGAATGGACCGGCCACTATGCCGGCGGGCAGAAGCCCTGCACGGTCATCGACATCAAGGCGATCTACCATCGCAACAATCCCATCCTGCTCGG
Organism: Allostellaceae bacterium; assembly: GCA_035491935.1. GTDB lineage: Bacteria > Pseudomonadota > Alphaproteobacteria > ATCC43930 > CGMCC-115725 > DATJJW01. The sequence continues at coordinate 4,679 of DATJJW010000210.1, forward strand.
CGTGCCGCCGATGGGCGCCGGCCCCGACGAGATGGCGCGTTACCGCGCCGTGATGCGGTCCGCGACCATCAAGCAGAACATGGCGAATGCCGGCGTGCCCGAGGTGCAGCAGGTCTGGTGCCACGAGGTCGGTGGCGCGCGCATGTTCCACGGCGTCTCGATCAGGCAGCGCTATCCGGGCCACGCCATCCAGGCCGCCACGATCGCCGCCCAATGCGGCGGATCGGCTTATGCGTCCAAATACATCGTCGTGACCGACGAGGACGTGGACGTGACGAACCTGGATAATCTGATCTGGGCAATGCTCACGCGCACGGACCCGAAGGAATCGATCCAGTTCCTGGAGGGCTCGTGGGATTCGCCGGCCGATCCCCGGATTCCGCCGGAGAAGCGCAAGGTAGGCGACATGTCGCATTCGGTCGCGCTCATCAACGCGTGCCGCCCTTATCATTGGCGCGACGAGTTTCCACCGGCCAATACGCCGAGTCCGGAGGTCGCCAGGAAGGCCAAGGAGAAATTTGGCTGGCTTCTCGATTGAAGACGCTGATCCAATAATAAAAACGACAAGAACAGGGAGGCGGGGATGGACAATAAGAGTATCGATGTCACTCGGCTGATCGATGAACAGCAGATTGGCTCGTTCACCATTTTTCTGGTGATGATTTCCTTCATCATCATGTTGGCCGACGGCTACGACCTGCTGGCGGCCTCATATGGCGCGCCGACGCTGATCGCATCCTGGCATGTGAAGCCGGCCATGCTCGGGCCGGTCTTCTCGGCCAGCCCGGTCGGCATGATCGTGGGTTCGCCCCTGCTCGGCTGGCTCGGCGATCGCTACGGGCGGCGCATCACGGTGATGCTGGGATTGGTGATCTTCGGCGTCGCCTCGATCTTCTGTGCGATGGCGACCAGCATCCCGGAATTGATGGTGCTGCGCTTCCTGACCGGTATCGGCCTTGGCGGCATGCTGCCGAACATCACCGCACTCAACGCGGAATTCGCGCCGAAGCGCCTGCGCGCGACGCTCACGGTGCTGATGTTCCTCGGCGTGCCCGCCGGCAGCGCCATGCCGGCCGTGGTGGTCGCCGCCGTTCATGGGTCGAGCTGGCAGACGCTCTACTGGGTCGGCGGGATCGTACCGCTTGTGCTCGCCGCGGTGGTCTATTTCTGGCTGCCCGAGTCATTGAAGTTCCTGACCCTGCGGCAGACTCCGAAATCCCGTGCGATTCTTCAGCGCACGGTTCGGCGTGTCCGTCCGGATCTTGTGGTGGACGCAACGACGACGTTCTTCACCTCGGAGGTGAAACGTCCCGGCGTGCCGGTCGCCGAACTGTTCCAGGATGGGCTGCAGTTCATCACGCCCCTGCTCTGGCTGCTCTTCGTGACGAATCTGTCGGCGAATTACTTCCTCTATAGCTGGATGCCCGTCCTCTTCCACGCCAGCGGCTTCACGGCCTCGCAAGCGGCACTGACGACGGCCTGCTATTATGTCGGTGCCGTCACCGGTGGGTTGCTGGTCAGCCGGTTCATAGACAAGAAGGGCTTCCTGCCCGTCGCGATCTTCTACTCGGTCGGCGTCCCGGCCGTGGCCTGCATCGGCCTTCCGGGTCTGCCGCATTGGGCGGCAATTTCGCTGGTGTTCCTGGGCGGCTTCTGCGTGCTCGGCGCCCAGTTGGGCATCAATGCGGGTTCCAGTTTGATCTATCCCACGCGGATACGCGCGACCGGTACGGGTTGGGCGTTCGGCCTTGGACGGCTGGGCGGGATCGCGGGACCGATGCTCGGCGCCTGGCTGATCAGCATGCATCTCTCGACATCGCAGCTGTTCATAGCGCCAGCCGTGCCGCTCGCGGTCGGCGCCATCGCCTGTCTCTTCCTCGTGAGGCTCTGCCGCAGGCGCTTCGGCGGCGATCAGCTGAGCGACAACGCCGCGGGATCGGTGGTCTCGCCTGGCATGGCCTCTCCAGCCGGCCTCTCTATCCAGAAATAGGGCCGGAAATAGACTAACCCGGCCATGCCGGCCGTTGTTTGCGGCCGGCATGGCGAGGGCGCCAGATCGGGCATCCATCCATGAATTACGACTTCATCATCGTTGGCGCGGGATCGGCAGGCTGTACATTGGCCTATCGCCTGAGCGCCGATCCCGACACCCGTGTCCTGCTGCTGGAGGCGGGCGGCTGGGATCGCGACCCGCTGATCCACATCCCGCTGGGCTGGGGCCGCATCCTGTTGAGCCGCAAGCATGACTGGATGTATTTCGCCGAGCCCGAGGACAGTGTCGAGGGCCGGACAGTCGAATGCGCGCGCGGCAAGATCATCGGCGGCTCGTCCTCGGTCAACGCCATGGCCTATGTCCGAGGCCATCGCGAGGATTACCGGCGCTGGGCGGCGAACGGCCTGCCCGAATGGTCCTACGAGCACGTCCTGCCCTATTTCAAGCGGCAGGAAAGCTGGGAGGGCGGCGAGAATGCCCACCGTGGTGGCACCGGCCCGCTGACGACGCAGAATTGCCGCTACGCCGATCCTCTGGTCCAGGCCTATATCGCGGCGGGACAGGAGGCGGGGCATCCCTATGTCGCCGATTACAACGGCCCGTCCCAGGAAGGCTTCGGCCCCTGGCAGATGACCATCCGCAACGGCCGGCGCTGCAGCGCGGCGGTGGCTTATCTAAGGCCCGCACTCAAACGGCGCAATCTGCGCGTCGAGACCGGCGCCCTGGCGCTACGCGTGCTGATGGACGGCACCAATGCCACCGGCGTCGAATATCTCCGGGGTGGGCAGGTGCGGCAGGCTTTCGCGGGACGCGAGGTGCTGCTGTCGGGCGGGGTCATCAATTCGCCGCAGCTCCTGATGCTGTCCGGCATCGGTGACGCCGAGGGCCTGAAAGCCCATGGCATCAAAACAGTCGTCGACCTGCCGGGCGTCGGACGGAACTACCAGGACCACATGTCCGTGGGCGTGTTCTACAAGCGCAGCACGCCCGGACCGTTGCACGCCAAGATGCGTGTCGACCGTATCGGCATGGAATTGGCCCGGGCCTATTTCTTCGGCCAGGGCATCGCCAACGATCTGGCGGCCGGCACGATGGCCTTCCTGCGCACCTCCCCGGCCGAGCCGATCCCGGACATCCAGATCCTGTTCAACGCCGCCCCACTGGTGGCCAAGCCCTATCTCAAGCCCTTCGTCGCCCCCTATGCCGACGGCTTCGCGCAGCGCGTCGTCGGCTTGCGGCCGGAGAGTCGCGGCACGGTCGAGCTGGCCTCGGCCGATCCGAAACGGGCACCGCTCATCAAGCCGAATTTCTTCTCGGCGCCGAACGACATCGTGACCATCCGCAACGCCGTGCGCATCGCCCGCGACGTCGCGGCGCAGCCAGCCCTGTCCCCCTTCGTCGCCGGCGAGCTTGCGCCCGGGCCCAAGGTCACGAGCGATGCCGAGATTGACGCCTATATCCGCCGGACCGCGATCACCGTGCATCATCCGCTCGGCACCTGCCGCATGGGGGCAGCCGGCGATGCCCAGGCCGTGGTCGACGCCGATTTGCGGGTGCGCGGTGTCGACCGGCTGCGGGTGATCGATGCCTCGGTCATGCCGGATCTGGTCGGCGGCAATATCAACGCGGCGGTGATCATGATCGCCGAGAAGGCCGCGGACATGGTTTCGGGCAGGCCGCCGCTCCCGCCCTTGCCGGGTATGGTGCCGTAGAAAGGGCGGCGCCATCGCCCTATCTCGCGTTCGCCTGGACGTGCCTGACTGTAATAACTCATGGATAAATTGCGATCCGAGCCTCTGCATGGCGACCCGTGACAGACCGGCGACCCGTGACAGACCGGCAAAAAGTGGCGCTCGGCGACAGGCTTCGGTAGAAACAAGGGAGCCGGTGGCCGCAGCCGCCGCTCGTATCCTCACGCACCTTGGGAGCCTTTGATCGATGAGTTCATTCCACGAAGCCATGGCCGCCGCCCGCGCGCATCTCGCCACGGCGGAGCGCAAGATCGATTTTCTGCGCAATATCGAGCCCTTCTTCATCGATCTGTCGCTACGCGAGAACCCGGTCGGCTCGCGTGTCGGGCAGACGCTTGCCGACAAGCTGGCGATCCTGCCGCAGCTCCGGGAATTCGGCTTCCGCAACATCCTGCTCGGCACGCTCGACTATGCCCAGCCGGAGGCGCTGGAGGTCGATGACGACTTCATGATCCATCTGCGCGATCACAGCTACGACATGACCGGCTGCTACGCCTCCACCGATATCGGCATCGAGAGTGAAGATGGCGTGTTCACGCCCAGCCCTTCGCAGCTCAAGCTGCGCGACTACCGGGTGCCGAACACGCTGCACGAGATCTATCTCAGCGATATCGGCATGGAGGGGCAGTACACCTTCGACACGCTGCGCCGCAGCCTGCCGGCCAGCATCCAGTGGCTCATGGAGAACATCGAGGGCGAGCATGGCGGCAAGCCACGCATCCTGATCAACATCGTCGATGGCTGCGACGCCTTCGCGGAGAATCCCGACCGTACCTTCGAAATCCTGGCGCTCCTGGCCCAGCAGCCGATCGAAGGCATCAGCTTCGAGGATGACCGCGGCACCTACATGCCGTTCCAGGTCGGATCCTATGTCGCGGCGGCGCGCCAGTTCCTGCCGCCGCCCTTCAAGCTCCTGGTGCATATGCATAGCGGCGGCGGCTTCGAAAACGCCAACGTCATCGAGGCGCTGCTCAATGGCGCGGACGGCATCTGGGGCGGTCTGCCAAAGCGGGCGGCCGTCATCGGCCATGCCTCGGTGGGCGAACTGATCTCCAACCTGGTGCGCGTCGGCAACGAGAACATGGGCCAATACCAGCTCGACCGGCTGCTGCCGCTCGCGACCGGCTTCCAGATCCTTGACGAGGAACAGCAGGTGCCGGACGATCTGCCGATCCTCGGCCACAACGCCTATCGGCTGTCGCTCAGCGTCTTCCGGCAGATTCCCGACCGCTTCATGGATCTGGTGCCCGAGGCGATCGGTGGCGTTTATCGCTATCGCATCTGTCCGGTGATCAGCGATCCGCCGGTAATCGCCGGACGCCTGGCCGAGGTGACCGGACGGCCGGAGAGCGATTTCCCGGACGAGGTACTGAAGCGCATGGTCCGGCTGATGCGCCGGGACCTGCGCGACGGGGAGCGGATCATCTATGATCGGCCGCGGGAACTGCTCGATCTCTACGAGCGCGCGCTTATGCCGACGCAGGAGAGCTAGAGGGCAATCCGGCTGGGCGGGGTGCGCACCCGACAGGACGCGTACTAGAAGCGAGACGTGTGATCGCCGGTGACTTGGCGCCTGCTGAACTTACGCCAGGCGCGCACCACCGTGATCAGCCCGATGATCATCAGGATTTGCCTTACCATCTCCAATACTCCGCCACTGACCATCCGAAGGGACAAGAGCCGGTGATCGATGACGGTTCCAACTGGAAGATGATCGGGCATTATCGGATACCGGGCAGGATAGTTCGCCCATGTATCTAACGATTGTATTCCCAGAGAAAGGTTCCGATGCAGTCGCGGGCGGTGGTTGAGCGGAGTGCTTTATTAAATACCGCGTCACAGTTTACGTGATCATTAACATGTGTTAACCTCCGGCCCTGCACGTATAAGTTAAGTGTCCGCTTACCGCAGGGGTTCATCATGGCTTTCAGCAATGGAATTCGCCGGCTCATCAAATTGAACCAGCAAGAGCGCCGTCTCGTGGGGAAATTCGAGCGTGCGAAAGCCGTCGGGGACTTCAAAAAGATGCTACGCGCCAGCCGCTTGCTGGTGGCGGTCCAAGATCGTGTCATCGACCTCGCCAAGCTCGATCACTTCCTCGAGTGACCGGCTGTCGGCGAGGCAGATCAAAGAAGCCCTGCCCGCTGGTGACGTTCGCTCGCCTTCATCCGGTAGAAGGCCGGTGCCTGCTGCGATGGTGTGGCCTGGTTCATGGGCGACTCCCAGCCTGTGACGCCGCAAGTTATCAGCTTCGACTGCCTCCGAGCTACCCGCGGAGCGACATGTCCCAGATACCGAAGGCCGCGCCGAGCAGCAGTACCCAAAACATGAACACGAGATAGCTACGCCGAAGGTAGATCGGACCGACATTGTCTGGATTCGCGCGGGTCATGAGACCCCAGACGCCGATCCAGGCGATGAAAGCACCCATTGCGGCTTTGTAGTAGTCGTGCTCGGCGTATCCCCAGATCATCGGGAAGAAGCCGATCCGGCGCCCGTAGCCTCGGGAATGAGAGCGATAGCGGCACCGGATACCCCCGTTTAGGTTGATTAAAAGTACGTTAACAACCGCAGCCGTCAATCTCCATATTTGTGACAATGCTCGACCTTGCGGTTTCCTCACTGCTGCGCGGTTTCCAAGGGATTCCCCGCCTCTGCACAATTGGCGGACGTCTCCTCACTTGCCCTTCGCCAGGCTGAGGACGACATGAAGGGACCAAACGAAGCCCTCGGAGTGAGAGAATGAGTGAGTCAGCGGAATACGTGCCGCCCAAGGTCTGGACCTGGAGCAAGGAGAATGGCGGGCGTTTCGCCAATATCAACCGGCCGATCGCCGGCCCCACCCATGACAAGGAACTGCCGGTCGGCCGTCATCCGTTCCAGCTCTATTCCCTGGCCACGCCCAATGGCCAGAAGGTCGCCATCATGTTCGAGGAGCTGCTGGCCGCGGGCCATAAGGGCGCCGAATACGATGCCTGGCTGATCAGGATCGGCGATGGCGAACAGTTCGGCAGCGGCTTCGTCGAGGTCAATCCCAACTCCAAGATCCCGGCGCTGATGGACCGCAGCGGGCCGAAGCCGATCCGCGTCTTCGAATCCGGTGCGATATTGCTGCATCTGGCCGAGAAGTTCGGCGCCTTCCTGCCGACCGAGCCCGGCGCCCGGGCCGAATGCCTGTCCTGGCTGTTCTGGCAGATGGGCAGCGCGCCCTATATCGGCGGCGGCTTCGGCCATTTCTATGCCTATGCCCCGACCAAGATCGAATACGCCATCGACCGCTTCACCATGGAAGCCAAGCGCCAGCTCGACGTGCTGAACCGGCGCCTGAGTCAAAGCGAGTACTTGGCCGGCCACGACTACACCATCGCCGATATCGCGGTCTTCCCCTGGTATGGCGGGCTGGTCAAGAACTGGACCTATAACGGTGCCGAGTTCCTGAACGCACAGGAATACACGCATGTCCAGCGCTGGGCCGACGCCATCATCGCCCGTCCCGCCGTCAAGCGCGGCCGCATGGTCAACCGCCTGAGCGGTGAACCGTCGGAGCAATTGCACGAACGCCACGACGCCAGCGATTTCGAGACCAGGACGCAGGACAAGATCGGGCAGGCCGGCAGCTAAGCCGTCCGATCCCGAGGTCGAGCCGATGCGGCTGCCGCGGGCACTCGCCATTCTGATCCTGCTGCTGCCCCTGCTGCTGGACGCCTGCGCCTCCGGCCGCCTGCAATGCGCGCCCTATGCACGCGCCATCTCCGCCGTCGATCTCTATGGCGATGGCGGCGATTGGTGGCAGGAGGCGACCGGCCGCTACCGGCGCAGCCAATTGCCCATGCCGGGCGCGGTGTTGGTCTGGCGGCGGAGTTCCCGCTTGCCGGAAGGGCATGTCGCGGTCGTTTCCCGCGTCGTCTCGGCGCGCGAAATCCTGGTCGATCACGCCGATTGGGCGCCGGGCCGTATCTCGAAGGCGGCACCGGTGATCGACGTTTCGGCCGAGAATGACTGGTCGCTGGTCCGCGTCTGGTGGCCGCCCTCGGGCCAGATGGGCATCACCCGGTATCCGACCTGGGGCTTCATCCTGCCCGTACCGGCCTCACCCGGCGCCCTGCAGGTCTCGGCACGGCCGGCCCTGCACATGAACCGGGGTTGAACGTTACCCGGAGAGGCCATCTCGTACCGATCCACAGGGATCAGTCCCTATTGCCGCGCCAGCACCAGCCTGGCGCCGAAAGCCAGGAAGACGCAACCCGTGACGCGGTCGAGCCAGCGCATGACCCGCGGCCGGCGCAGCAGCCGGGCAAGCGGCTGGGTCGCCATGGCCAGGCAGCAGCACCAGCCGAATCCCAACCCGGCATGGATCGCGGCCAGCAGCATGGTGAACGGCCCGGTCGCAACGCCCTGGGGCACGAATTGCGGCAGGAAGGACAGGTAGAAGACGCCGACCTTGGGATTGAGCAGGTTGGAGAACAGCCCCTTCCAGAACCAGGTGGTGCGGCTGGACCCCTTTCCCGCTTCCATCCCCTCGGGCAGCGCCATGGCGCTGCGCGGCCTGAGCAGCATGCCAAGCCCGAGCCAGGCGAGATAGGTTGCTCCCGCAAGCTTGACGACGCCGAAGGCCACGGCCGATTGCGCCATCAGCATGCCGAGGCCGAGAGCGACCGCCGCACCCCAGACCAGGCACCCGCTGGCGATGCCCAGGGTCGCCAGCACGGCGCGCCGCGTGCCTTCGATAGCCGCCACCCGCAGCACCAGCGCCGTGTCCAGCCCCGGCGTCATCGCCATCAGCAAGGCAGCGACGGTGAAGGCAACAAGAGATTGCGCGATGGTCATGAACCTATTCTAAGCTGAGAACATCATTCGGCAACCCGGGGACCGGCACGGAGACGGTGAAGGGCGACACCGTCCACGCATCGAAAGCCGAGCCGCAATACCGCGTGCGCAGCGACAAGACCGGAGCCGAGGCAATTTACAAGCCGGAAGGCCTGACCTGGATACGCTCGGCCAAAACGAAATAACGGTGCCCTTCGCCCCGTTATGCGCGAGTAGCTTTTACGGAGGCGGACGGATATGCGTCTTTCGACCCTGACCGGTCTCACGGTCTGCGCAGCGTTATTTGCGGCCCCACCGGCGCTCGCCGACAATGGCGATCCGGCCGGCACCACCTTGCTGCATCTATCGGCGGCATCCTCGGTGAATGTGACGCCCGACCAGCTGGTCGCCGATCTCGTCGCGACATCGACGGCCGCCTCGGCGGCGGCGGCCCAGCGCAAGGTCAACGCGCTGATCGCCGATGGCACCTCGACCGCCCATGGCATCAAGAATATCGATGTTCGGGCCATGGGCTATACCGTGACGCCGGCGGCCGACAGCGTGTTCAGCAACGGCACGCCGCGCAAGCCCTCCGGCTGGACCGCGCAGCAGACGCTGGAGCTGCGCGGCACCGACGGGCCGGCACTGCTCGATCTGGTCGGCAAGCTGCAGGACAAGGGCTTCGTCACCGCCTCGCTCGACTGGCAGCTCTCGACCAAGCTGATGCGCCAGAGCCATGACCAGGCAAGCGACGCCGCCTTGAAACAGCTGACGGCACGCGCCAAGGCGGCGGCCGATGCGCTGGGCCTGCATGTGGTCTATGCCAAGGATATCCGCCTGGACATGCCGGTCTACCAGCCGCGCCCGGTCGCGATGATGGCGATGAAGACCTCGGCCGCGCCCAGCGCCACGGCGGCACCGCAGGATGTCAGCGCCACCGTATCGGGCGATTACGTGCTGAAGCCGTAGATCGACTTCTTAAGCCGCCTTGCGCGGGATCATCAGCTTCTGCCAGACATCGCGGAGCGCCAGCACCAGATGCTGGATGTCGGCGGCCGAGTGCTGCGGCGTCGGCGTGATGCGCAGCCGCTCGGTGCCGCGCGCCACGGTCGGGTAGTTGATCGGCTGGATATAGACGCGGTGCCGGTCGAGCAACTCGTCGGAGGCCGCCCGGCAGAGATCGGGATCGCCGACCATCACCGGCACGATATGCGTGGTCGACGGCAGCACCGGCAGCCCCTCGGCCTTGAGCCGCGCCTTGACCTCGGCGACCACGCGGCGCTGCTCGGCGCGTTCGGCCTCGCTCGCCTTTAGATGCTGGATGCTGGCGCGGGCGGCGGCGGCCACCGCCGGCGGCATGGCGCTGGAGAAGATGAAGCCCGGCGCGTAGAAGCGCACGACGTCGATCAGCGTGGTCGAGCCCGCGATATAGCCCCCGACACAGCCGAAAGCCTTGGCCAGGGTGCCCTGGATGATGTCGATGCGATGCATGACGCCATCGCGCTCGGCGACGCCGCCGCCGCGCGGCCCATACATGCCGACCGCATGGACCTCGTCGAGATATGTGAGCGCGTTATGGCGTTCCGCGATGTCGCAGAACGCGGCCAACGGCCCGACATCGCCATCCATGGAATAGACGCTCTCGAAGGCGATCAGCTTCGGCCGGGCGGGATCGTCCGCCAAGATCAACTTTTCGAGATCGGCGGTGTCGTTGTGCTTGAAGATGCGCTTCTCGGCCCCGGAATGCCGGATGCCCTCGATCATCGAATTGTGGTTGTAGGCATCGGAATAGATGATGCAGCCGGGCAGCAACTTGGCCAGCGTCGAGATCGCCGCATCATTGGCGACATAGCCGGAGGTGAAGGTAAGCGCCGCTTCCTTGCCGTGCAGATCGGCCAGCTCGCGCTCCAGCAGGATATGTTCGTGGGTGTTGCCGGAGATGTTGCGCGTGCCGCCGGCACCGGCGCCCAACCGGTCGGCCGCATCGTGGAACGCCGCCAGCACTTGCGGATGCTGGCCCATGCCCAGATAGTCGTTCGAGCACCAGACGGTGACCTCGTCGCCGCGCACATGGTCAAAGGCCGCAGGGAACCGGCCAGCGCGGCGCTCCAGCTGCGCGAAACGGCGGTACCGGCCTTCATCCTTCAGCGCCGCGATCCGGTCGGCGAAGAATTGCTCGTAATCCATGGGCGTTCCCTTTCGGTACGCTATCTTGACCATTTCGACGCTTTTGAAAAGTAACGATTCGTCGCAGGCTACCGCAACCGGCGACATTCATTGAGAGTCAATATTTCCAGAGCGGCTTTGGCCTTGTCATAAAAGATGTTAAGCAGGCGTCCATGAGTCATCGCGACTTCCTGCATCCCTGCGGCAACATTCGGCCATGGCTGGGCCTGGCCGCCATCGCTGCGAGCCTGCTCGCCCAGCCCGCCATCGCCGCCGATTTCCGCTGGGCGGGCGCGGCCAACGTGCAGTCGCTCGACCCCTATATCGCACCCAACAGCGCCACCCGTGCCGTCGCCGGCAACATCTATGAACCGCTGGTGGCGCTCGACCGCAACATGAAGCCGGCACCGGCGCTGGCCACCGCCTGGAAACGAGTCAGCGACACGGTCTGGCGTTTCAATCTGCGCAAGAACGTCCGCTTCCAGGACGGCAGCGCCTTCACCGCCGAAGATGTGGTCTATTCCTTCCATCGCGCCACGACCGGCAGCTCGCTGATCAAGGGGCAGCTCTCCATCGTCGCCGAAGTGCGGGTCATCGACGACACCACAGTCGACATCGTCAGCGTGCGGCCCGATCCACTGCTGCCGCAAGGGCTGGCCGGCTGGCTGATCATGCCCAGCGATTGGACGCCCAAACATGACCCCGCGCGCCAGACCGACGGCACCGGCCCCTTCGTCCTGGTCGAGCACAAGGCGGGCGAGCATACGGTGCTGGCGCGCAACCCGCTCTGGTGGGGCCATCCCGACAGCCTGCTCAACCGCGCGATATACCTGCCGATCCAGGATGAGAAGAAACGCGTTGCGGCGCTTCTCCAGGGCAAGGTCGATCTGATCCAGGGCGTGGCGCCGGGTGATGTCGGACAGATCGACCAGGCCCAGGGCCTCAAGATCCTGTCGGCACCGCTGCTGCGCACGGTCATGCTGGGCTTCGACCAGTCGCGGCCGATCCTGCCCGATCAGCCGCCGAAGAAGCAGAACCCGTTCAAGGATTTGCGCGTGCGCAAAGCGGTGGCGCTCGCTATCGACGAGGGGCAGATCATCGACAAGGTGATGCATGGTTTCGCCCGGCCCGCCGGCCTGATCATCGGCCCCGGCGTGGTGGGCTTCGCGCCGCAACTCGACAAACGGCCGCCCTACGATCCGGCGGTGGCGCGCACGTTGATGGCCGAGGCGGGCTATGCCAAGGGCTTCTCGGTGACCTTCGACTGCCCTTGGGGCCGCTACGTCAACGACCACACCATCTGCGAAGCGATCGTGCCGATGCTGGATGCGATCGGCATCCACGCCAAGCTGAAATTCTGGCCGACCACAGGATATCGCGAGCATATCGGCCCGCCCGACTACAACACCCAGTTCTTCCTGCTGGGCTGGACCGCGGCCAGCGACGATGTGCTGGGCTCGCTGATCGCACTGGCCGCGACCCGCGCCCCGGCACAGCAGACGGGGCTGTTCAACATTGGCGGCTTCTCCTATCCCGCGATCGATCAGCTGATCAACCAGATCGAGAGCGAGCCCGTGCCGGAGAAGCGGCAATTGCTGGTCAACCAGGCGCTGACCTTCATCAAGAACAGCGTGCTCTACGTGCCGCTGCATCAGGAGGTCGTGATCTGGGCCGCACGCGACGCCGTGCAGACCCAGGCGCTTGCCAACGGTGAGATGCCGTTGCGCTACGTCAAGATGGGCGCCCCCGCCCTGACGGACGCTCCCGAGACACGCGGCGCAAAGACGGGGCCGTAACCACGATCATTTGTCCCACGATCATTTGTCCCACGATCATTTGTCATTGTCGGCCCCTACCATGCACGAAGGGCCCGTTGCAGGAACCGGCAATGACAATGGCGAGGGGCGCATGAACATCGCATTGCTGTTCGTTCTCGCCGCGACCGCCGCAGTGGTCTTTGCGACGACCGGCGTGTGGCTCGGCCGCCATTTCATGCGGGGGCGCGTCGACAAGGGGCACCACGAGGTGTTGGCGACGCTGTTCCAGACGGGCGGTACGCTCCACGCCGTATTCCTTGCGTTCCTGGTCGTTGCCGTATGGGAGTCCTACAACGCGGCGCATGCCAATGTCGCCGATGAAGCCTCGGCGCTGACGACGCTCTATCGGGAAAGTGCCGGCATGGAATCAGGAATGGGGAAAGAGCTTCGCCGACTGATCCGTGACTACACCGACGCGGTGGTCCGGGACGAGTGGCGGATCCAGGCCGAAACCGGCGGTGCCAGCCCCAAGGCGCGGGCCGCGGGCCTCGACATGTATCGCCTTTTCGCCCGGGAGAAGCCGGCGACGAAACAGAGCGATTCCGCGATCGACGAGGCGGCCCTGGCGATCATCTCGCAAATCCAGTCCGATCGGAACCGGCGAACCCTGGCCGCGGAGGCGTCGCTTCCCCCGATCATGTGGTTCGCCGCGATCGGCTCCGGCGCCATCGTGCTCTCGATGAGCTTCTTCCTGTTCATGGAGCAGGCGGCGCCGCAAATGATCGTCACCAGCATCATGACGAGCACCGTCGCCCTGCTGCTGTGCATCGCCTTCGTGCTCAGCCACCCCTTCGCGGGACCGATGGCGCTGAACCCGGAACCCTTCAAGCACGCGATCGAGGTATATGATTCGGTGGACGCGACGCCCTGATCTTCGGGGCCCGCCTACTTCTCCTCCGGCGCCACCCAGGTTTCCGGCGCGTCGAGGAAGGCCTTCACCGCCTGATACTGTCCCGGCGTGAAGCTGCCGCGGCGATGGGCCAGTTCCAGCGTGTCGCGCCAGGTGGTCAGGCCGTGCAGGGTCACGCCCTCCGCATCCAGCGTCTGACGGCATGAGGGGAAGATGTCGTAGTCGAACACGACCCAGGTATGGCTGATCTGGCCGCCCGCGGCGCGGATGGCGCGGATGAAGTTGAGCTTGGACGTGCCCTCGCTCGCCAGATCCTCGACCAGCAGGACGCGCGCACCTTCCTTCATGTCGCCCTCGATCTGTGCCAGGCGGCCGAAGCCCTTCGGCTTCTTGCGGATGTAGAGCATGGGCAGCGACAGGCGTTCGGCGATCCAGGCCGCGAACGGGATGCCGGCCGTCTCGCCGCCGGCCACCGCATCGATCGATTCGAAACCGATGCGCCGCGTGATCATCTCCGCCCCCAGATCCATCAGTTTGGCGCGGGCACGCGGGAAGCTGATCAGTCGGCGGCAGTCGATATAGACCGGGCTCTTGCGGCCGGAGGTGAAGGTGAAGGGCTTGTCCGGGCTGAAATGCACGGCTTCGGTCTCGAGGAAGATACCGGCTGCGATTTCCGCCGCCATGCTGTCAAATTGATCCATGATCCTCGAGCCCCCGAAGCGTTGTGCGTGAGGCCGACTCATAGCGCCGGCGCCGACGCGCGACAAGTTCTTCGATGCCGGGCCAAATCATCCTGTAGTCAGGAACAGTGCCATCCGCTACAAGCTATTGTGTATCGCCGCCGATGAGATAGGACCCATGCCGATTACGCCCGAGCAGCTGGCCGAGATCGACCAGCTTCGCCAGACCCAGCACCAGACGCGTCGCGCCACCGTGCCGGAACTGGAGGAGATCCTCTACCAGCCCGTGCCCGTACTGGATCACGGCTTCGTGCGCGTCATCGACTATATGGGCGACGATGCGGCGGTGGTGCAGGCGGCCCGCGTCTCCTATGGCCGCGGCACCAAGAAGGTGAGCGAGGACAAGGCGCTGGTGGCATATCTCATGCGCCATCGCCACTCGACGCCCTTCGAGATGTGCGAGATCAAGCTGCATGTGAAGCTGCCGATCTTCGTGGCGCGGCAGTGGATTCGCCACCGCACCGCCAACGTCAACGAAATCTCGGCGCGCTACTCGATCCTCGACAATGAATTCTACGTGCCGGCGCCCGAGCATCTGGCGGCGCAATCGGCGACCAACCGACAGGGCCGCGGCGATGTCCTGCAGGGCGATGAGGCGGCGCAGGTGATGGCGCTGCTGCGTGAGGATGCCGAGCGCGCCTATACCCATTACGCGCTGATGCTGAACGAGGACGAAAACGGCTCGGCGCTGGATGCCGAGCGCCAGGGCCTGGCCCGCGAGCTCGCGCGCATGAACCTGTCGCTCAACTTCTATACCCAATGGTATTGGAAGACCGACCTGCACAATTTCCTGAATTTCCTCAGCTTGCGCGCCGATGCGCATGCCCAGTTCGAGATCCGCGTCTATGCGGAGGCGATGCTGGAGATGCTCGACCGCTGGGTGCCGCACACGGCCGCCGCCTTCCGGCAATATCGCATGGGTGGTGCCGCGCTTTCGGCCGGTGCCCTCGACATCGTCAAGCGCCTGATCGCCGGCGAAGCAGTCGACCAGGCGGGCTCCGGCCTCTCCAAGCGCGAATGGGGCGAGCTAATGACGGTGCTGGGCCGGGAGAGCTGAGCGCCCTCCCGAAACGATCCAGCATCCAGATTCCTACTCGATCACGATCCGCGGCGCCGGCTTCATCTTGACCACGCCCAGCGAGTCGACCAGCCGGTCGGCGATGGCGCGGAAGGCCTGGGCCTCGGCGCTCTCTGGTTTAGCCGCCACGATCGGCGTGCCCGCATCGCCGGTCTCGCGCACATTGAGATGCAGCGGGATCTCGCCCAAGAACGGCGTGCCGAGGCGGCTGGCCTCGTCCCGCGCTCCGCCATGGCCGAAGATGTCGGTACGCTCGCCACAATGCGGGCAGGCGAAATAGCTCATATTCTCGACGATGCCGAAGACCGGCACTTCGACCTTGCGGAACATGTTCAGGCCCCGCCGGGCATCGATGAGCGCGATATCCTGCGGCGTCGAGACGATGATGGCACCCGCCAGCGACACCGATTGCGCCATGGTCAGCTGGGCATCGCCGGTGCCCGGCGGCATGTCGACCAGCAGGATGTCGAGCGGGCCCCAGGCGACATCGCGCAGCATCTGCTGCAAGGCGCCCATGACCATGGGTCCGCGCCAGATCAGTGCCGTATCCTCCTCCATCAGGAAGCCCACCGACATACAGACGACGCCGTGCCCTTGCATGGGCAGCCACTTCTTGTCGGGCGTGGCCGTCGGCTTGCCCTTGATGCCGAGCATACGCGGCTGCGACGGCCCATAGATATCGGCATCGAGCAGACCGACGCGCAGGCCCCGCGCCGCCAGCGCCACGGCCAGATTGGCCGTGACCGTCGATTTGCCGACACCGCCCTTGCCGGAGGCCACCGCAACGATGGCCGCGACACCCGGCAGATCGATCTTGGCCTGGTGCTGCCCATGGCCGCCATGCCCAGGACCACCGTGCCCAGGACCACCGTGCCCGGGACCACGCGTCGGCGGGGGCGGCGGTTTGCGTTCGGCGGTCAGCACGGCAACGACGGATGTCACGCCCGGCAGCGCCCGCACCGCCTGCTCCGCCGCCTCGCGTACCGGCTCCATCTCCGGTGCGCGGTTCGGATCGATCTCGATCGAGACTTGGACATTGCCGCCCTTGAGCGCCAGGCCCTGGATCATCCCGGCGGAAACGAGGTCGCGTCCGCTCAAGGGGTCGATCACGCCCCGCAATGCCGCCATGACCTGCTGCTCATCCATCCTGCTCGCTCCTGGATCACGATGACAGGCCGAGATGACCTGAAGCCATCGTGATCCGACTCGTAAAATTAGAGACCAATTCACCGTTCAGGCCGGATCGACCTGAACGGACCGGCTCTAGTGCCCGTTTCCCCATGGCGTACAGCATCTTAAGGCCCCTTCAGTCATGAAAAACACGAATGTCGCATGCTGCATGTTGTCGGGGGGGCCGAGGGAATTCTATAAGAGTCTTATCGTGAGATAGTGGTGCCACCGTCGGCCCCCTCCAAGAGGACGATCCCCTGCATGCCCTGGACCAATCAAGGCAAGGACCCGCCCAACGGCCCGAATGGTGGCGGCGGTCCGTGGGGCGGCGGCGATCATGGACCTTGGGGCGGTGGCTCCGGCGGCAATGGCGGCCGGCGCCCGCCCGGCATGACCCCGCCCGATTTCGACCGCATCATGGCCCGGCTGTCGGAATGGTTCGGCAAACTCTTCCCACCCGGCCGCGGCCGCTATTTCGTGGGCATCGCGGTCGTCGTACTCGCCTGGCTGGCCTCCGGCATCTATCGGGTCCAGCCCGATGAACAAGGGGTGGTGCTGCGCTTCGGCGCCTATAATCGCACGACCCTGCCCGGGCTGCATTATCACCTGCCGCAGCCGATCGAGGCCGTACTGACGCCCAAGGTCACCCGCGTCAACCGCACCGATGTCGGCATCGCCAACGACTCGAACGGCGCCTCGGTCGATGTGCAGCAGGAATCGCTGATGCTGACCGGCGACGAGAACATCGTCGACGTCAACCTGTCGGTGTTCTGGGTCATCGACAATGCCAAGGCCTATCTGTTCAACATCCGCAATCCGGAACTGACCGTGAAATCCGCAACCGAAAGCGCGTTGCGCGAGGTCATCGGCCGCACGCCGATCGCGGCGGCATTGGCGCAGGGCCGCACTCAGATCGAAACCGATACCCGGAGCCTGCTGCAATCGATCCTCGACCGCTATGGCGCCGGCGTCAAGGTGACGGAGGTGCAGCTGCTGCGCGCCGACCCGCCGCAGCCGGTCATCGAGGCGTTCCGCGACGTGCAGCGCGCCCGCACCGATAGCGAGCGCCTGCAGAACGAGGCACAGGCCTACTCCAACGACATCCTGCCGCGCGCCCGCGGCGATGCGCAGAAGATCATCCAGGAAGCCAATGGCTACAAGCAGCAGGTGCTGGCCCAGGCCCAGGGTGAGGGCCAACGCTTCCTCGAAGTCTACAACGCCTGGAAGTCGGCCAAGGACATCACCTCCGAGCGGCTCTATCTCGACACCATGTCGAAGATCCTGGCCCATGCGCACAAGATCGTGCTCGACCATTCTGCGGCCAGCAATGGCGTGCTGCCCTATCTGCCGCTGCAGCCGAACGGTGCGCCGTCGATCAGGGGCCAGGCGCCACCCAGGATAACGCCGCCGGCCGCATCAACGCGTCAGACGGGAGATGCGCAATGAGCCGCCGCCTCATCGCCGCCCTGGTCGCGGCCTTCATCGTCATCGTCGTCGCCTTCAACGCGCTCTACATCGTGACGCAGACGGAGCTGGCGTTGGTCCTGCAGTTCGGCGACCCGATCAAGGTGGTACGCGAGCCCGGCCTCAAGGTGAAGATCCCGTTCATCCAGAACGTTGTGATCTTCGATCGCCGTCTGCTCGACTACCAGACGCCGGACGAGGAGGTGATCGCCTCCGACCAGAAGCGCCTGGTCATCGATAGCTATGCCCGCTATCGCATCCTCGACCCGCTGCATTTCTACCAGACGATCGGCAGCGAGCAGGCGATGCAGGCGCGACTGGACGCCACCATCAACGCCTCGACACGCCGGGTCATCGGCAATGTGCCGCTGAACGCACTGCTCTCCGACCAGCGCGCCAAGATCATGGCGCAGATCCGCGACGAGGTGGCATCCGAGACAAAGAGCTTCGGCATCGAAGTGGTCGATGTCCGCATCCGCCACGCCGATCTGCCCGCCGCCAACAGCGAGGCGATCTATGCCCGCATGCAGTCCGAGCGCCAGCGCGAGGCCAAACAATTCCGCGCCCAGGGCTACGAAGCGGCCCAGGGCATCCGCGCCGCCGCCGACCGCGACCGGACGGTGATCCTGGCCGATGCCGAGCGTCAGGCGGCAATTACCCGCGGCGAAGGCGACGCGCAGAGCATCAAGGCCTATGCCGATGCCTTCGGCCAGGACCCGCAATTCTTCGCCTTCTACCGCTCGTTGCAGAGCTATGCCACGGCCTTCGACGCCAACACGACCTTCCTGCTGGGCGCTGACAACCCGTTCCTGAAATATGCAACACCGCCGATAGCTGGCTCGCAGCATTAGGATATTTGCAGATTCAGCGACGAGAACGCGCCGCTCATAACGGTATTGCCGGAAGTTCGAGGCCGATGAGATATTGATACATGGCTCGCGGGGTTGCCTTCGTCGGCCGCCTCGCGCATTATCCGCGCCCGCATGACGGGTAGGGCCTGTAGTTCAGCGGTTAGAACGCGCCGCTCATAACGGTGTTGTCGGGGGTTCGAGTCCCTCCGGGCCCACCAATCTCCGCTTAGGTTTCAAGCGTCAGCGCATCGCGTTTCCGAAGCGATACGGCACGGCGACCACCATAGCCCTTATTCGCCAGGCCCGTGCCGGTCGATCGATCCAAACCCGGATGTGGTGCCCTTCCACAATCGGCAGCCGGTGGTGCTGCCGCGCGATCGCTGGCGCTTCTGGATTGAGTGCGCACCGGCGCCGGATTTGCTCAGAGCCCTACCAGCCGGCAGTCCGTCAATCGTTCACGACCACTCGGTCACTGTCTTAGTCCTTAAGCTGCGCCATCTGCTCCTCGGCCCACCGGCTATTCTCATCGACCCACTTGCCGACACGCTTGACCCACTCACCTATTTCATCGTTCGCATAGTTGAACAACTCGACAGCACGCATACGTTCGAAGGCCGCTGTATCGATTGCCTCGATTTCGCCTAGTTCGGCGACCCTCACGCGTACCGCGTGCAGCTTGCTCAGCACCTCGGAGCACAGCTTGCGCTGCGCCTCATACGCCAACGACTTGAGTGAGCGTTCTCGCATCCACGCCGGCTCGCTCTCCTTCTTCGGCGCTGCCCGGCCCTTCAACGCCACAAGGGGGACCTCGGACATCCCGACGTCCTGGACCTTTTGCCTTGCCTTGACATAGACGCCCTCCTTCAGCTCCCAGCGGCCGAGGGGCGAATCCAGCACCTTGCCGTTCGAGGCTTGGTAGTGAAGCGTCTCGGCCTGTACGAGCAACCCCGCGATCTTCTCGAACTCGATGTCACTGAACGGCTCTGTCCGTTCCTCTGCGAGCATGGGATATAGCTCCTCATAGACCTGCTCCAGGGCCTCGGAACGTGGCGTAAAAGTGCCGTCCTCGTCGGTGGGCGTGCCGTCGAACGCCGCGATACCCTTTTGCTTGTCCTTTAAGCCGGTCTCGTCACCTCGCGCTTTGGGCCCGAGTAGCAGATTCGAACCCAGGCTCAGAAACTCGCGCCGGCCGCTTATCACCAAGTCGGTCTCTAGCTTGCTGCGTTGCTCGCGCGTCATCAGTTCTTCGAGCTTGGCCACGAACTGCCGCGGCAACTTGTGGTGGATGACCTTCGTGAGCTCCTCCACCATATCTTTGAGGTTGCGCAATTCTTCGCGCTCGCGTTTGACCGCATCGCTCTTCCAATGGGATGTATCCATCCCGCCCCCAGATTGCTCCTTGCGCCTTTCATCCATTTTGCTGAAAACGGCATCCATGTCCTTGATCGCCTGCTCGGCGAGGTTTTTAAGGGTTTCCAGGTCGGAGCCGTTCTGTCGGCGATAGAATTCAGCGAGCGATGGCAGCTTTTCGATCGCCGAGCTGAAGGCCAACGCCTCTTTCCGGCCAACTCCATCTTCCAGCTGGGAAAACAGGTGGGAACGGTAGTTGTTCAACCGACTTCCGACGGCCGCGAGCAGGGCGTTCGGCTCCTGCAGCCCCTGTTTGCCCCGCAAGGTGTCAGCCGAGCGGTCTCCCGAAGACTGGAAACCAGCTCGGCGCCAAATGTCATAGAGGTCGAAGTAGGTATTGCGCACCACGCCCTCTAGGTCTGTCTCCTTCAAGTCTTTAAATTCAGGCTGTTTGCAAAACAGCTCAAAGTTGGGAGGCTCGCCCACGCGTTCGACATAGCGCTGGAAAACGGCCCAGGTCTGGTCGCGCAGTACACCGAGATCCAGCTCCGTAGCCAGGCGTTCGGGATCGCGTTGCATACTCCACGTCAGGCTATCTTCCAGTACTTGTCTAAGGTCTGAATGCATTGGCGTGTCTCCTGCCTTCAGGCCATTGCGGCGCGCAGATCCGTCAGGGCCTGCAGCAGAGGTTGGCGGATATCGATATGGATGCCGAAGCCGTTGGGTGTCTCAGCATCCTTGATGATGTCGTCGTCGCGCAGGTAGCGCGTTAATTCGTCAACGTCCCTCAACGCAGACGGCCGAGGCGTCAGGTTCTTCTGGATTGCCGAGAGCAATATGATTGCGGAATCGCCCTTCGGGTGGCGCATCGCACGAACCGCATTCTCGAGCGCCTTCAACTGTGTGACCGCCTCTGTGCGCTTCGCCTGCCATTGGGCCAGCGCGGCCTCAATACCGGCAACCTTACCTTCCGTTTGCCCGTTTGACGCGACGCCTTCGGTACCATCTGCATGAGCGCGGACCGTGGCCGCTATCACCCGTCGGGTTTCCTCCAGGGCTTCCGCAGCTGCCTCTAAGTCTCCTGACTTCAGATGCGCTTGAAAGGCTGTCCATGGCCGCTCGAGCTCGTCCTTCAGATCGGGTCGCGTATGGAGTGCGCGCTTGATCTCGGGCAAAAGCCCATTCATGGCCCGTTGCAGCGCTGCAGCGTCAAGCACGGCAGATTTATTGTTACTGGATATCGTTACATCCAGTACTCTAGAAAGCCAGGCCAGCTTCAATTCAGATAATGTCTGAGCCATCTAAAAGCCTAACAGTAAAAATCGTTTAAAATTTGCGTTGTGTATTAGGTTTTCCTTATCCAACCAGGCCGTCATCAGGTGTCGGGTAGCTGACCACATCCGTTATCCCATGATGTTTTGATGCGCCCGATAATGCCGATAGCCGGCCTTTATGGCAACGTTGAACCACCATTTTAGGTTGATAATTCTACCGGACCTATAATAATGCACCGTTAGTAAGTTGCGATAAAAGCGCATCAATACGCGCCCCGGCCCTCTACTCCCTCCAGACCCACCCATCAATCACTCTATGATGCTGATCTGCCCGGCTTTCGCGGCCCCCGAAGCGGATTTACCTGGCAATTTCCAATGAGGGCCGTCGGCGCTCCTTCGGTTACCATTCGTTGAGACTGGCGCCCCTATAACCCACCCCAGTTGTCCCGGGAGCCCCGCATCATGGCCGCCAAACGAGCTTTGCTTGGCATCATTGCCTTTTCCGTGAGTGGGGTTTGCGCCGGCCCAGCCTTTGCTGCGGCCAAAACTCTCGGCACGGATGTCCTGATGCCGCTGCCCAGAACCGCATTCCATACCGACGTGAAGAAGGCCGTCGCGACACAGCCCGCGGCACCGGCGGCCAGGGCCGATCAGAGGACGAAACCCGCGGCAGAGCCGGTCCCTGGCGTTCCGGCCTCGACCGCGCCGACGCCGCCCCCCTCGCCTGCACCGCCCCAGATTGCCGCGGCGGTCCCTACTGGCAAACCGGCCCCGGCGGGCAAACCGGCGTCCACCCCCGCTCCGACCGCCTCGGCGCAGGCCGTTTCTCCCCCGGCCGCACCGGCACCCGCCCCCGCACCTGCGCCGGTCTACACCGCCCGCGTCGAATTCTCCGTATCTGGCCGAGTCGTCGATGAGCTTTCGGCAACGCTCGCACCGGGAGCCGCAGTCGAGGTCAGCGCGCAGCGTGCCAGCGCCGCGGATTGCAAACCCAAGCCGGGTCGCAAGGCTGGCGCTGCAAGTTGTACTCCAAATGCCGGGCAAAGCCTGGCGGCTTCATTCAAGCTTGCGGACAGTGCCGATCCGAAATTGGCCGCCACCATCTCGCGTTCAGCCCTCTCCGTCACCAAGGCGGAGATCATGGCGCAATCGGGCATCCCCGGCATCGCCATCCTGCCCGACCATGCCTCGATCATCGTCACGCTGGAGCCACCGGGCATTACGACCGATCAGGCGAAACCCGCCTCCTGAGCGTCGGTCGGATCGGCCGCCGATCGCAGAGACGCCAGGCGTCTAATCTCCAACGGCTGACAGTTCCTTCTCGGTCAATTTTCTCATGCCGCTTCGCCGAAGCTGCCGTCTCGGTCCAAAATGTATCTTTCGGACCGATTCCGCTTCGAATTCCCGCCAACGCAGCTTGATCAGATCCCCGCGCGAAATGATGCCGAGAAGCTTTCCGGTTTCCGGATCGGCGACCACGATGCGCGGCGTGCGATTTGACACCATGCGAACCGTCACCGCCGAGATCGTCTCGTCCGGCGACGCGATGGGCGCGCTGGCTCCGGCCAAAGCATTGACCAGCAATTCGCTCCTCGGTCTGTTGCCGCCAATCCAGGCCAGGATTTCCACGCGCGAGACGAGGCCGACGACTTTTCGGCTCTCATTGACCACGGGATAGGCGCGGTGATGGTGATCGGGATCGAGAAAGAAATCTATCGTTTCGCCCACGGTAAGCGCGGCGCTCAACGTGTCGACCGATGGGGACATGATATCGCGCACACGCGTGAGCGTCGCCAGGTCGATGCTGTACTCTCTCGTGATGTGATGGCCCCTGCGGGCCAGTTTTTCCGTGAGGATCGAACGCTTCATCAGCAAGACGGTGACGACATAAGCCACCATGCAGGCCGCAACGGTCGGCAACAGCAGGTTATGGTTGCCCGTGAGCTCGACGGCAAACAGGGTCGCCGTCAGGGGCGCCCGCATCGTGCCGCCCATCATGGCCGCCATGCCCAGGACCGCCCAGAAGCCCGGCGCAGCGCTCGGCATGTACGGCGCCAACACGGAGCCGAGGCTGCCGCCGATGATCAACAGGGGCGCGAGGACGCCGCCTGAGGTACCGGAACCCAAGGCGATTGTCCAAATCGCGGCCTTCACCGCCAGAAGCTTGAGCGCCGATTCCCCCGCCAGGCTGCCGTCGAGCAGATGCGCAATGTTCGAGTAGCCGACACCAAGCGCGTTCGGATCGAGCAGGCCGCCGACCCCAACGGCAATGCTGCCGAAGGCGGGCCACCACATCCAGTGGAGCGACAGATTTTCAAACCGGTCCTCGACCGCATAGACCAGGATGGTCAGCAAGGCCGACCCGAAGCCCGCGGCAAGGCCGATACCCACCCAGCCGAGGCTGTGCAGGGGGTCGATGAAGACATGTCCGGTGAACGGAAACAGCGGCGCCGACGGGAGAACATATCGGCGTTCGACCGCGGCGGTGATGCAGGCGACCGCAACCGGCAGGAAGCTGCGCGGCTTGAGCTCGAAGAGGAGCAGCTCGATCGCCAGCAACATGGCCGCCACCGGCGTTCCGAAGACCGCCGTCATGCCGGCGCACGCCCCCGCCACCAGCAGGGTCTTGCGTTCCATGTCGGTCAACGCAAAGAGCTGGGAGAAGAGCGAACCGACCGCGCCGCCCGTCATGATGATCGGGCCCTCGGCGCCGAACGGGCCCCCGGTGCCGATCGAGATTGCCGACGAGATCGGCTTCAGGATGGCCACCTTCAGCCCCATGCGGGAGCCGCCGAGGATGATCGCCTCGATCGCTTCGGGTATGCCGTGACCGCGGATTTTCTCGCTGCCGTACCGTGCCATCAGGCCGATGGCGAGTCCGCCGGCGATCGGCACGAACATGGTCCACACAGGCAACCGAGAGACATCCGCGGTCAAATGCCCAAGATAGGCCACCCAAGTCACGAAGCTGATGAGATGGAGAAGGATCCATCCCGCCGCCACGCCGCCTGTCCCTGCGACCAAGCCCATCGCCGCGATCACGAGCACGCGCGGTTCCGTCGTGAAGTCGCCGAGCTTGTCGAGAAAACTATGCTTGCCCTGAGAGACAGCCATCGCCAATTCCATTTCGTGTGCGGACGAGGCTCCCTATAGGTCGGATACGATGCGATCAAGTGCTCTAGGCGTCTGATCCCCGCGGTATTATGGCGCAGGCAGCCGCCACGCTTTGGCCGCCACACCTTGAAAGCCGAGCGGTCGGTCAGGTTCTTCTCGGCGAGGCCCGGCCCGATCATCATCCAAAAAAGTACCAGAGGCGATCGATCGCCACCGGGGCGCCGATGGGTCCGGATGAGGCCCGCTCCATCATGCTCTCACCCGAGGAGAATGGGATTATCGTCGCCATCTGGCGACACACGCTGCTCAGTCGGCCCGATTCAACAATACCGTAGGTATTTAGGGCCGAAGCCCCCTAAGATTGCAGGGCCGAAAAAACAAGAAGTGGAGCGGTCGTATGAGCGAAGCAATTGCAACCCCGGTCCCAAACCCAACCAACAGAGAGATCTATAAGGTCGCGCTCGCCAGCATCATCGGCTCGGTGATCGAGCAGTATGATTATCTCGTCACCGGCGTCATCGCGGCGACCGTCTGGGGTGGCATTTTTTTCAAGCTGCCGGGCCTTGCGGCGGCCGCGGCGGCGATCAGCGTCTACGGGCTCGGCATCGTCATCCGCCCGATCGGCGCGTATATTTTCGGGCACATCGCCGATCGGCATGGGCGCAAGGACGCCATGGTCTATGCGCTGGTGCTGATGGGCGTCAGTACCCTGCTGATCGGGTTGACCCCGACATACGACAGCATCGGTGTCGTAGCCCCGGCACTGCTGATCCTCTTCCGGCTGGTGCAGGGGATCAGCTTCGGCGCCGAGTTCGGTACCGCATCGACCTGGGTGGTCGAACAGGCCGCACGTTCGAAGCGCCGGGCCTTCTGGGGCGCCTGGGTAGGATTCGCAATCCCGATCGGACTGCTCCTCGGGTTCGGCTCGGTGATCTTCGTCAAATCGCTGATGACGCCGCAGGCTTTCGTCGCCTGGGGCTGGCGGATCTTCTTCTTCATCGGCTTCCTGGTCGCGGTCGTCGGCATCATCATCCGGACGCGCACCGAGGACAGCTTCGTCTTCGACAAGCACAAGGCGCAGAGCGCGGTTCTGGCACACCCGTCGCGACAGGTCTGGATCGAGATGCCGGGGACCATCCTGCGCACCTCGCTGGTCAACGCCATGTTCGGCGGCGCGTTCTTCCTCTATTTCGTGTTCGGTACCAGCTACATGAAGGCGGTGGGGTTCACCGGTTCGACGCCGGAGACGATCGGCCTCATCGCCGCCGCGTTCATGCTGGTGTTCATGATCATCGGCGCCTTGCTGGCCGACATCATCAACCGGCGCACAATCCTGTTGATCGCCGCCGTGGTGTTCCTGGTCTTCGCCATCCCCTATTTCTACCTCATCAACACCGGGAGCTTCCTGCTTGCG
>DATJJW010000211.1:0-17432 GCA_035491935.1 Allostellaceae bacterium
CTTGCGACGATCGCCGAGATCATCGGCTTCGGCTTCGTCTTCGGCTTTGGCTATGGCGCCATCCCGACCTTCTATACCGAGAATTTCCCGACCCGTTTCCGCGCCTCGGGGGCGAGTGCCGGCTATCAGACCTCCCAGGTCTATGGCGGTGGCGTCATCCCCATCATTGCCGGCATCATCCTGAGCACCTACGGCATCCACCGGGCCCAGATCTACATCGGGCTTCTGGTGATGGTCTACGCAGCCCTGGCGATCTACGCCATCCTCGCCACGCCGGAAACCAAGGGAACCGATCTCGAAAGATGACGGTCCAATGAGTTCGGACGTAACCCCGGCCACCATGGCCGGGGTTACTTCGCAACTTCTTGGGTGATCACCCTGCCGCTTATGCTCACAGCGGAAGGCAGCCCGCTGCTACAGCGCTCAATCTATGCCGACAGACGCTCGACAACCGGATCCTTGACGTTCCGGGATTGCCGAAGCGATGCGAGCGCCGCCAGCGACAGCGCGGTCAGCAAGACCGGCACGGCCAGGATCAGGAACAGGGTCGACATCGACAGCTTCAGGGAAATCAGGATGCCACCGATCACCGGCCCGATGATCGAGCCGACACGACCGACGCCATTGGTCCAACCGACGCCGCTCGATCGCATGACGGTCGGGTAGAGCATGCCGGCCGCGGCATTGATGCCGTTCAGCGAGCCCAGCATCAGCAGGCCGAGGAAGAAGGTCGCGACGGCGAGCAAGGGCAGCGTCGCCGAAACGAAGCCCATGCAGGCGGTGATCGGCACGCAGACCGCGAAGCCGACGGCAATCATCTTCAGGCCCCGGCGATCCATCAGCCAGCCCATGAGGACGTTCCCGCCCGTTCCGCCGATATGGTAGAGCGAGCCGGTGAGGGCGGCCAGCGAGATGCCGACGCCAGTCCCTGCGATCAGGGTCGGCAACCAGCTCGTGATGAACTGCGAGGCCATGATCGCCGTGATGTAGGAGGTCCAGAGCAGCAGGGTCATCCAGATACGCCCTTCGCGGAACAGCGCCACGAACGGGACCTTCGGCGGCCTCTCCGTGCGCACCGCCGCCGTGACGGTCGGATCGCCATTCTTCTGGGCCAGGAAGGACAGCGATTCCGGGACGAAGAAGTAAAGCAGCGTGGCGCAGATCAGCCCGCCCCAGCCGCCTACCAGGAACACGACCGGCCAGCCGAACATCGGGATCAGCCAGGAAGCCAGCAGCCCAGCCCCGGCGCTGCCGAGCACATAGGTGACGTAGAGCAGGGTGATGCGGCTGGCCCGCCTGTTCTGTGGCGCGTATTCCGCCGTCAGGGCAATGGCATTGGGCACCGCGCCGCCCAGCCCGATGCCGGCGCACAGGCGCAAGATCGACAGCGTCAACACTGTCTGACCATAGGCGGCGCAGAGGGTGAAGATGCTGAACAGCAGCACGCCGCAGATGATCAGACGCCGGCGCCCGAAGCGGTCGCCCAAGGCGCTCAGCAGCAAGGCGCCGCAGAAAAAGCCCAGATTGCTGGCACCGAAGATCATGCCGAACTCGGCCTTGCCGACATGTAGCGCGCCGATCATGGCCGGCGCGGCGTAGCCGACCAGCTGCATCTCGAAGCCTTCGACGAACATCGTCAGTGACGCCCAGGCGGTGACGATCAGCGACAACCGTGCGAAGCCCGGCTTATCGAGGGCGAGGAGCGGACTCCCGGTTTCAGTGGGGCGTTGACTAAGCGGCTGCGAGGTCATGGCTGTTCCCCCATTCAAAGAGCCCTTATGGCCTCACCAGCGCGGCGACAGAGCCTGGGCCTTGCGACGCAGATAGTCGAAATTCACGGCGTATTGTTCGGGATGGGTGGAATTCCTGTGGAGCCGCATGATGTCGTCATGCGGGAACAAGGGGCCGAGACCGCCGCCCGCTTCCGCCATCAGCTGGATGCGGCAGGCCTGGTCCAGCAGGATCGCCAGGACCACCGCCTCCGCGATGGAGGCACCGACCACCGCGACACCATGATGGCGCATGAGCACGGCCTTGTGACCGGCCAGCGCCCGCGCGACACCGGCGCCCTGATCCTGATTGCGGATGAGGTCGATCGTATCGGTGTAATAGGGCAGGCCGTCATAGAACGGCGCCGCCGGCTGGCTGACCGGTGCCAGGTTCTTGCCCGTGGCCGACAGCGCCACGGCATGCAGCGGATGGGTATGGATGACGCTGTTGACGTCCGGCCGGGCGCGGAAGATCTCTGAATGGATGAAGACCTCGCTATGGCGCCGACCACCGCCGCCGACCTTCTCGCCCTCGAGGTTGCAGACGACGATGTTGTCCATCGTGATCTCGTCGAGGCCGAAGCTGTGCGGCTTCATGAAGAAATGCGCGGGATCGCCGGGCACCCGCGCCGAGACGTGGCCTCGAGTGAGATCGCCCTGTCCCTCGAAGGCCAGGATCTTCCCGGCATCGATCAGCTGACGCTTCGCTTCCCCCGCATCCATGCGACACCTTGCTCGGATCGTACCAATATTGGTATATATGAAAGCGATAAGTACACATAGTTGTTTTTGACACAAGTTTGCAATTTTCCACTGCCCACGGGTATCCATGATGCCCCGATATTCCGCCATACCCCTTTGATTCGGGGTAACAAGCCGCACGCGGCAAGCGCTGATATGCTGGTAGTCGTGCCTTGAGCCCGGCAGAATTCCGGCGAAAATTCAGAGGCGTTGACGCATCGGTCGAGGTGTGTTCCAGTTTTTGAACAGGGCTTTCTAAACTCTCCGTACGCTGCCGATCAGGGGAGACCGCAGGGAAAAAGACCGTGAAGCCACCCCCGTTCATCTATCATCGCCCCAAGACGCTCGATGACGCGCTCGCCGTCCTGGCCAAGGTGGCGCCCGAGGATGGGCGCATCCTCGCCGGTGGGCAGACCCTGGTGCCGATGATGGCCCTGCGCGTTGCCTACCCGCCCCATCTTGTCGATATCAACGGCGTTGCCGAACTCGACTATCTCGACATCCGCGACGACATGCTGGCGATCGGCGCGCTCACCCGCCATGCCCGGTTCGAGGAGCCGGTCGATGACGGGCCGACGGGCAGAATCCTGGCCGAAATCGTCCGACACATCGCCCATATGCCGATCCGCTCGCGCGGCACCATGTGCGGCAGCCTCGTCAACGCCGACCCGGCCTCGGAATGGTGCCTGACGGCCGCGACGCTGGGCGCCATGTTCGTCGCCCGCAGCCGGGCCGGCACCCGCGAGATCAAGGCGGCGGAGTATTTCCTCGACATCATGACCACGGCGCTGGAACCGGCGGAGATTCTGGCGGAGGTGAGGCTGCCGCGCCTGGCCGCGGACAGCTACGCCGGCTTCTATGAATTCAGCCGGCGCGCAGGCGATTTCGCGCTCGGCATGAGCCTCGTGACCTACCGGCTGGCGGATGGCGTCATCGTCGAACCGCGCATCGGCGTCGGCGCCGCCGAGACCCATCCGCGCCGCATCGCGGAGGCCGAAGCCGTCCTTCTGGGACAGGCACCGACGGCGGCGGCCTTCGCCAAGGCGGCCGCGGCTGCGGCGGCCGCCGTCGAGCCGATGGAGGACCATATCGCCGACGGGGATTATCGACGCGAGCTGGTGCAGGCCTCCGTGCGCCGGGCGCTGGACCATGCCGCGCATTCCCAGGACCGGGAGCGTCATTGATGATGGGCAACGACAAATGCGACGTCACCCTGACGATCAATGGCCTGCCCTATGAGATCCGCGTGGCACCGCGCAAGACCCTGGTCGACGCCATCCGTGACGATTGCGGCCTGACCGGCACCCATATCGGCTGCGAGCACGGCGTCTGCGGCGCCTGCACGATCATGCTCGACGGCAAGGCGATCCGGTCTTGCCTGCTCTTCGCGATCCAGGCGGAGGGTGCCGAGATTCGCACCATCGAGGGGCTGGCCGACGGCACCAAGCTGCATCCGCTGCAGGCCGCCTTCATCGAGAATTTCGCCTTGCAATGCGGCTTCTGCACGCCGGGCTTCCTGATGCTCGCGGCCGCCGCCATCGAGCGCAACCCCAGGATGACCGACGAGGAGCTGACCGACATCCTCTCATCCAATCTCTGTCGCTGCACCGGCTACGAGAACATCGTGAAAGCGGTGCGCAGCGTGCTCGACATGGAGGCCTAGCCCATGCCGGACGCCACGAAGGAGAAGGTCATCGGCCGCTCCGTCACCCGGATCGAGGATCTGCCGCTGGTCACCGGCAAGGGTCGTTATGTCGCCGACATCTCCTTCCCGTTCCAGCTACACATGCGCATCGTCCGCGCCGCCCACGCCCATGGCCGCGTCATCGCCATCGATACGGAGGAAGCGCGCAGGCTGCCGGGCGTGGTGGCGATCTGGACCGGCGAGGACGTCGCGGACATCGCGCCGATCGAGTTTCGGGAGGGACCGATCGAGAAATTGGCGCCCTATCGTC
Organism: Allostellaceae bacterium; assembly: GCA_035491935.1. GTDB lineage: Bacteria > Pseudomonadota > Alphaproteobacteria > ATCC43930 > CGMCC-115725 > DATJJW01. Next base: position 4,466 of record DATJJW010000211.1, read on the forward strand.
AACCGATCCTGGCGCAGGACCGCGTACGCTATGTCGGCGAACCCATCGCCGCGGTCTTCGCTACCGATGCCTATGTCGCCGAGGACGCGGCCGATCTGGTGCGGGCCTCGATCGAGGAATTGCCGCCGATCATGTCGGCCGACACGGTGCCCGGCAGCTTCGCCGAGGGGCTGTCGACCGAAGCGACGCTCTGCACCCAGGAATATGGCGACGTCGCGGATGCCTTCGCCACGGCCCATGCGGTCGTCGAGATCGACGTCCATATCGGCCGCCATTCGGGCGTACCCATGGAGACCCGCGGGGCGATCGGCCGCTACGACGCCGCACGCGATATCCTCGAACTGCACGGCGCTGCAAAGATCCCGCACAAGAACCGGGAATCCCTGGCCAAGATGCTGGGCCGGCCGATCTCGAGCGTACAATGCTTCGAGCCGCATGTCGGCGGCGGCTTCGGCGTGCGCGGCGAACTCTATCCCGAGGACATGCTGGTCCTGGTCGCCGCCATGCGGCTCGGACGCCCCGTCAAATGGATCGAGGACCGGCGCGAGCATCTGATGGCGACCAACCAGTCGCGCGACCAGCGTCACAAGATCCGGGCGGCCGTCGATGCCGAAGGCCATCTCCTGGCCATCGACGACGAGTTCTTCCACGATCAGGGCGGCTATATCCGGACCCATGCGACGCGCGTCGCCAGCACGACCTGCGCCATGATCCCCGGCCCCTATCGCCTGCCCGCCTACCGGGCGGTCGGGCATTTCCGCCTGACCAACAAGACGCCGGCCGCGACATATCGGGCGCCGGCGCGCTACGAGGCCAATTTCGCGCGCGAGCGGCTGATGGATGCGATTGCCGTCCGTCTCGGCCTCTGCCCGATCGAGCTTCGGCGGCGCAACCTCATCGCGCCGACCGAGATGCCCTATAGCCGCCCCTACAAGGGCGGTCACGGCAAGGGACATGTCGTGGCGGATTCCGGCGATTTCCGTGCCCTGCTCGATCGCTCCCTCGCCGAATTCGGCTGGGCGGCCCATGAGGCGTCGCTCGCAGCCCGGCGCGCGGCCGGCGAGAAGGTCGGCGCCGCCGTCGCCATGTTCCTGGAGAAGAGCGGGCCGGGCCCGACCGATGGCGTGCGCGTCGTCGTCGACGGCTCGGGCGCGGTCGAGGTCATCACCGGCGGCGCCTCGGTCGGCCAGGGCTTCGAGACCTCGATGGCACAGATCTGCGCCGAGATACTGGGCGTCGACTACGCCACGATCCGCGTGACCCATGGCCGGACCGACCGCATCGATTTCGGCCTCGGCGCCCATGCCTCGCGCGCCACGGTCATGACCGGCAACGCCACCGCCGTCGCGGCGGCAAATGTCCGCGCCAAGGCGCTCGATGTCGCGGCGGAGCTCATGCAGTGCCAGGCCGAGCTGCTCGATATCGTCGATGGGCGGGTCCGCCGCATCGACCAGCCGAGCGGCCCGTCGATGAGCCTGGAAGAGATCGCCGCGGCGCTGGCCCCGGCATCGCCCCTGCGCGGCGGCCGCGACCCCGGCCTCTATGCCGAGGGCTGGGTCAATACCAAGGACGAAGCCTTCCCCTATGGCGTGCAGATCGCCTCGGTCAAGGTCGACCCCGACACCGGCGGCGTCACGGTGGAGCGGTTCTTCACCGCCTACGACATCGGCCGCGCCATCAACCCGGCCATGGTGCGCGGCCAGATCGCCGGCGGCTTCGTCCAGGGCCTGGGCGGTGCCCTGTTCGAAGAGTTCCGCTATGACGTGCGCGGCGAGCCGCTGTCCTCGACCTTCGCGGATTATCTCATCCCGACGGTCAAGGAAGTGCCGCCGCTCGAAATCCTGCTGACCGAGGATGCGCCGAGCCCGTTCAATCCTCTGGGCATCAAGGGCGCGGGCGAAAGCGGCATCGCGGCGGTTGGCGCCGCCATCGCTGCCGCCGTCGACCAGGCCGTCGGCATCGACGGCCTGATCACGCGGCTCCCGATCACACCCCCAAGGCTCAAGCACAGCCTTAGACGAGCTGCTGGCAAAGTCTCATGATCGGGCCGGCAACAACTGTCGAATTCGAGCGGAACCGGCCGAGACGAGCGACGGTTCTTTCTAGATCCGGGATCGGATGAAGCCGATGAGGGTCGTGCGCCAATCCTTTGGTGTGGGTTCAGCTTTTTAGTCCTATCCACCGCATGAAGGCTCTCACGGTTCACGCTTTGCCGCGATATCGGAGAAGACCTCCATGGCCGCACGCCAAAATGACGGACCCAGTCGTTCGAAGGTGCTGGGCCACGCCGCCGCGCTGGGCATGGCACTGGCACGGACGGCGCTGCAAGATGCCCATGATGGAAATCCCGCGACTATACGCCAGGCACGGCAGGAACGCGGACGTGGACGGGAAGCCGATGCACCGGGGCAAGTACCGTTGCGCGGCTGGAAGGACATCCTCTGGCGAACGGCCAAGGAATTCTCGGAGGACAATGTCTTTTCCGTCGCGGCCGGGGTGACCTTCTACACCTTGCTGGCGATCTTTCCGGCGCTGGGTGCATTGATATCGCTTTATGGTCTCTTCGCCGATCCGGTCATCGTGTCCCAGCATCTGGACAATTTGCGGGGTCTATTGCCGGGCGGGGCGATGGACATTCTGGGTGGCGAGCTGAAGCGCATCACGGGCCAGAGGAGCAGCGCCCTCGGCATCGGGTTTTTCATCGGCCTGGCGACGGCTGTCTGGAGTGCCAGCGCGGGGGTGAAGGCGATGTTCGAGGCACTCAACATCGTCTATGAGGAACAGGAGAAGCGAGGATTCTTCAAGCGCATAGCCCTGGCGCTGTTCTTCACGATACTCGGCGTCCTGTTCATGCTGTTGAGCCTGGCCATGGTCGTGGCGCTGCCGATCGCGCTCAATTTTGTCGGGCTCGGCGACCTGGCCGCGACCTTGACGCTGGTACTGCGCTGGCCCCTCTTATTCCTGGTGACGACGCTGGTGATGGCTTTTCTTTATCGCTACGGCCCGTCACGACGGCTGGCGCGCTGGCGTTGGCTCACCTGGGGCAGCGTCGGGGCGGCACTGCTTTGGGTCGTGACGTCGCTGCTGTTCTCCTGGTACGTCCAGAATTTCGGCAGCTACGACAAGACCTATGGCTCGCTCGGCGCCGTCATCGGTTTCATGACCTGGATCTGGCTGTCGACCAGCATCTTCCTGGCCGGGGGCGAACTGAATGCCGAGATCGAGCACCAGACGCTCAAGGACAGTACGGTAGGACGCCCCAAGCCGATGGGCAGGCGTGGCGCGCGGATGGCCGATACGGTCGGGCCGAAGGTGTCCTAGATCCGGTTCAAACGGCCGCCGGCGCTGAATGAGCACGGCGCAGACGCAGCCCCAGGATTACGAGGGTGGCGCCGAAGATCAGGGCATAGATGCCGAACCAGATCGTGAGCACGACCGCGCCGAGGCCGGGCGCCGCCACCAACACCATGCCCCATAAAATGGAGACCACGCCGCCCAGCCCGAGCCATAGTCGTCCATGATCCGCGCGCAAATGGAAGGCTGCACGCAACATGAGCGCGCCGGAGATGATCGCCCAGGCCGCCGTCAGCATGACGAAGCCGAAGACCAGCAGCCCCGGCCAGAAGAAGGCTGCCGCCGCCGCCACCAACCCAGCCAGCCCCTCGAGCACGAAAAGTCCCCAGCGTTCGTGCCGCCCGGCCGCGCGAACCGCCGAGACGATCGCCGCCACGCCGTCAAAGACCATATAGACGCCGAAGAGAAGGACCAGAGCAGCCAGGGTCGGCCCGGGCAAAAAGATCGCAATCAGCCCCGCGATCAGCCCGAATATGCCGCGCAGCAGGACAAAGAGCCAATTGCCGGCAAGGCACAAGCTCATCGCGTCCGACCGCAGCGAGCGGGCCAAAGGGTTGGCGGTATCACGATTGGGGTCGATGGTCATGACATCCGTCCCGCAAGCTGATGCGTTCATACCCGCAGAGGATATGTTGCCTGCGAGGCCCCGGTTCAAATGCTTATGCCCGAGAAATGCTTATGCCCGAGAAATGCTTATTCCCCGAGTCTTCAGATCCATCCGCCGGCCGGGACGGCATTTTCTTCCTCAAGCCGGCTCAACCGAGCCGGACCCGTGGCCTGACGAAGCCATCCAGCAGATCGGCACTCCAGGACACGAGCCCCCGGACCGGACCGTAAATTTCCATCTGGTGCTGACGATAGAGCAGATCGTGGCCGAGACGCGCCGTCAGCCCGTGGAGAGGACCGCCGCCGAAGCGGTAGCGGCCGAGCGTGCCCCAACCATCATAGTCGCCCAGGGTCACGATGGCGCCGTGATCGCGATACCGGAACGGCCGGATCGCCCTGCCCTCGACCCAATGCACGAGTTCGCGCGACAGATGGCGGGCCTGCTGGCGCGCCGCCTGGGCCGTCGCCGGCACCGGCTTCTCGGCGATCACGGAACAGTCGCCGAGGGCGAAGATCGCATCGTCCTTGGTCGATTGGAGGGTCGGACGCACGAGAAGCTGGCCACCCTTGGCCTTGTCAAGATCAGTGAAGGCGTCCGTCGCCGAAGGCGCCTTGACGCCGGCCGCCCAGACACGGATTTCGGCCTCGACACGCTGGCCGCTCTTCCGGATGAGGCCACGGGCATCGGCACCGACGATGTCGACACCGGTCATGACTTGGATGCCGAGACGGCGCAGCGCCTGCTCGGCATCCTGCGACACGCGCTCAGGGAATGCCGGCAGGATCCGCGATCCAGCCTCCAGCAGGGTGATGCGCAGTTCCGCCCGGGAGAAGCCGATCTTGTAGCCCATGGCGAGGTCGATGGCACGGTGCAGTTCGGCGGCGAGCTCGACGCCGGTGGCGCCGCCGCCGACGATGGCGATGTCCAATGGCGTGCCGTGGTCGATCGCGCGCAGGACCGCCATGCGGAACAGGCCGAAGAAATTTTCGGCTTCCGTGAGGTTGTCGATGAAGCGGCAATGCTCCGCGATACCCGGCAGCCCGAAATCATTGGCGCGGCTGCCGATGGCGACGATGAGCGCATCGTAAGGGATCTTGCGCTCCTCGACGATCGGCGTGCCGTCATCGCCGATGATCGGCGCCAGCGCGATGGTGCGGGCGGGGCGATCGACGGCGTCGAGGGTTCCCGGCCAGAAGTGGAAATGGTTGCGGCTGGCGTGCGCGACGAAGCTGACCCGGTTGCGATCGTCCGGGATGGTGCCGGCCGCGAACTCGTGCAGCATCGGCTTCCAGACGTGGAAGAAGCTCCGGTCGATCAGAAGGATATCCGCGCGGCCCTGTCGCCCCAGCCGGCGGCCGAGATGCGTGGCCAGTTCGAGCCCGGCGACACCGCCACCCAGGACCACCAACCGTCGACGTTCTTCCATCCGATGTCTCCTTCACCGCAAGGGAACCCTGACGCATCCGCTTCGGAACCACTGTTGAACCAAGCGGAACATGAAGACGTTGAAGAATTGCGGTTCAATAATTCTTCGGCGCACGGCGCCGGTGCCGCCCACATGCATCGGAACAACAATGAGTGCCCTTGGCCGTTTCGCCTTGATGCTCTTTCCGTGCAGCCTGGTCGTGCTGGCAGTCTGGAATCATCCCGATTTCCTGATTTCCTCCGACACGCTCCTACCTGCGGCCCTGACCTGGGATCTCCTGCATCATCACGACGCCTGGAGCAATTTCCAGCAGGCCCGCGTTCCCAGCTTCTTCCCCGACCTGACGCTCTATGGCCTGTTTCAGGCCGTCACCGACAGCTGGCGTGTGGCGATGGGGCTTTGGACGCTGACCATAATAGGATGGCTGATCGGCATTGCCACCTGGCTGTCGTCACGGCTTGCCGGCACCAGGCCTTGGCCGGCGGCCTTGGCTTGCCTGCTGCTCATCATGCCCTTGCTCATCCTGGGTTCCACCGGGGTCGGGCCGTCGATGGACCTCGACCGGCTAAGCCACCTGCCGCTCTTCCCCTACCTTATCATCCTTCTGCCGTTTACCCATGGCGGGCCGTTCCTGCTGGCCTTGGCGACGGCCGCGTTCGCCTCGAAGACCCCGATGACGCCTTACAGAGCTGTGCTGCTCGGCGTCGGCTCCTTCGCCCTCGGCCTCTCCGATCTGCTGGTGGTCGCCAATCTCCTGCTGCCCCTGACCCTGGCGCTTGCCGCCGGCCTCCATGTGGGCAGGGTATCCAAACAGCGCCTCGGCTGGCTGACCGCCTCCGCCTGGGTCGGCGCCGGACTTGGCTGGGCTTTCGCGCAGACGCTCGATCGACAGCCGGTCCCCTATCCGCCGATCGCCGAAATCCCGCACTATGTCTTTCGCTGGCTGCTCGATCTCGAACGCCATCCGGTCATGGTCCTCGTCGTTCTGGCGCTGATCCTGGCGGTCGCGGCGGATATGCGCTGGCGCGGATGGAAGGCTTGGCTGGGCAGCTTCTGGTCCGTCTTCGCGGCGACGAACGCCGTCACCGCGCTGCTCATGACGGCCCTGCTCTACAACAACATGTGGTCCTATCGTTATGCACTGCCTTGCCTGTGGTGGCCGGTCATCCTGGCGGCCGCCGGACTGAGCAGAATCATCGCCGACCGTGATCTGCTGCGCCGTTCGGTCATTCCCGCCTGCTTGGCGTTCGGCCTGCTCTGCGCCCTGCCCCAACCCGAAACGCCCGCTTTGTTCCGCTGGCAGTCACCCCTCGCCGCATGTCTCGAAAGGTCCGGCCTGCATGCGGGGCTGGCCGAATATTGGTGGGCGCGGCTCCTGACCGCATCCACCGACTGGAAGCTCCAGGTGAACCAGATCACGCCCTGGGGCACCGCCTATATCTGGGGCAACGACCGCAGCTGGTTCAGCCACGACATCCATGATGTCGCCCTTCAGCCGCCCTACGATTTCATCGTCATGGACAACATCGACCAATCGCAGATTACGACAATCTATGGCGAGCCCGACGACACCCTTACCTGCGGCACGTCTACGGTCTGGCTCTATGATGATCCTGCGCAGGTCAATCAGGCGCTTCTGGATGCGTCGAGCCCCCACATGGAACGGAACCCGGCCGTGGCTTCCAAATAGACTAGTCGTGAGATCGGGGGGCTTCGTTTTGGGCCGACAGGCTGCGGAAAGTTATCGACCAACGCGTCACTGCCCTTTCCGCGATCGAGTGCTCCCATTCCCATCTCGCCTCACCGCTGAGGTGATAGGCGGCCCTCGGCCGGAGTGGCGCCTCGGCCCGCAGGAACCGCGTCCCGGCGCGCTTCCTGAAACGCATGACGGCCTCACTGCCGAGCGAAACCCCGACCACATGCTGGAACACCGGCCGGTCACGATGCCAACCAATCCCGGCGCCCGGGTCGTAGCGGATCAAAAGGGCCTGCACCAGCTCATCCTCGGGAAGGCCAGCGAATGCGGCCGCACGCGCCCGCAGCGACAGCAGGAAATCCGGGATGCTCTCCGCCGACTGGAATTTCGCCGTATTGAAATCATACTTCCAGCCGAAGGATGCCGTCAGCCGCTTGCCTTCGAAGCCGCGATAGCTGAATGGCATCAATTCGATGCCGTCGATCCGGCGGATGAGCTCGGCTTCCTCCTCCGGCGTGATCATCTCGTCCCGCTGGCTGAGGCCCGGCAGGATCGCGGCGCCGAAAAGATCGTTCTGGAAAGCCGTCGTGCTCATGCCCAATAGATGGGGACGAGACGGCGGCATGGAGCATGTCACCAGGCGCAGCCCTCCCACCGACGGGGAACATCTTGTCCAGGCCCACACTCAGCGCCGGCATCCTGATGTACCGGCGAAGCCCGTCGGCACTCGAGGTGCTGCTCGTGCATCCCGGCGGCCCGTTCTGGCGACGTCGGGACGAAGGCGCCTGGCAAATTCCCAAGGGCGAGGCGTCGCCGCACGAAACCCTGGAGCAAGCCGCCCGCCGCGAATTCGAGGAGGAATTGGGCGTGGCTCCGGAAGGCGTGCTGGCGAGCCTCGGCCGGATAAAGCAGAAGGGTGGCAAATCGGTCGAGGCTTTCGCTCTTGAGGGCCAGTTGGACGTCACGGCCATCCGTTCCAACGAGTTCTCGATGGAATGGCCGCCGCACAGCGGCCGGATCGCCAATTTTCCCGAGGTCGATCGCGCGGAATGGTTCGCCATCGACGCCGCGCGCGGGAAAATGCTGGCGAGTCAGTTGTCCCTATTGGACCGGTTGGTCGACGTCATCGGTTGATTGGCCCAGGGGTGGGTAGCTACCCGAAGACCGGATCGGCTTGCGGCAGCCCCAGCCTCTCGATGCGGCGAAGCATCTCTTCAGTCGGGGCCTCCCGGCAGATGTCGAAATCCTGGCCGGGCGGATAGGCGCCGACGACGAGGAAGTCGGGGCTGGCCTCGATCTTACAATGGCCCGTCCCCGCCGGCAGCAACGCCACGTCACCGGCACTGACCGTCACCTCCGGACCGCCCGGGCCGCCGAGGACGAGCCGCGCGACGCCCGCGGCGAAGCCTAGAACCTCATGAGCCGTCGAATGGTAGTGGTGGTAGCCATAGACACCGTTGCGCCACTGGGCCGGCCAGCCATTCCTGCCGAACAGCGCCTCGAACCCCGACGCCACCGCCTCGGCTGAACCAGAAGCGATGACCTGGCGATAGAGGATGACGGGGTGATGCGGATTATTCGGCACCCACTCATGCCGATCCAATCGCAGGGTTTCGGTTTGCGGTCGGGTCACTGTTGCACCTTCTGGCTATTCATCGAGAACAGCTGGTTCGTCAGCGCCTCGCATTGGACATCCTTGGCGGTGCCGATGACCGGCGTCGGGATCGAGATGGTGCGAGCGATCGATATGTTCGGCGAGCGGATCTTGCCCTGGATCAGGACGGGGGCATGGAGGTCCAGCAGGTCGAAGTGCTTGGGATCGGCGGTCAGCTTGAGCATCACGACCTGGTTCGAGAGCGCCGCCTGGCCATCGAGGTGGAGGACCGATTTGGGCGTGTCGACGACGGTATTCTCGAAAGTGGCCTGGCCATGCGAGACATCGAGGCGGCCGAGGGCACAGCGCAGCGGAATCTTGTTATTGCCGGTGACATACAGCACCAGGGCGTCGGCGATCTGCAAACCGGCCAGGCTCACCATGAGGTTGCTGACGTTGCCGCCCGCCATCGCCAACGAGACATGGCCATCGGAGCTGCCCATGACCTGCGCCAGGGAACGGCCCGTTCCGGCCAGCGACACCTGCCCCTGGACCAATCCCTTCGTCGTGTCGAAAAAGCGCGAACCGCGGAAGAAGGCCGCCAGATCGATATCCTTCAAATCGAGATCCGTGTGCACTTTCGGGATGTCGCTTTGGGCATCGATCCCGAGATCGCCAATCACGCTGCCGCCGCCGAATTTCATCCTCAATGGCCGGACATTGGCCTGGCCATTGTCGACCAGCACCCGGAAATCCAACGCCTGGACGGGCAGATAGGCGGGCGCGATGACCCGCTTGGCATCCAGGCTCACATCCATGTTCATGGCCCGCAGCCGCTCGACATGCAACGGCACGTCCGGGAAGAGGTTGCCCTTCGCCTCGGTCTTGGCCGCCGCTTCCTTCTGCTGCGCGGAGACATTGCCATGCGTGCCGGGAGAAGCGCCGATCAGCGGCGCCAAATCCTTGAAGGTCAGGCGCTCCGAGGTCAGCTTGGCCGTGAGATGCGACGGCTTGGTATGCTGGTCGATGGCGATGTCGCCGGCGAGGTCGCTGTCGCCCGCATGCCATTTGAGATCGTCGACGCGCCATATCCCAGGCGAATGGTCGAGACGGCCGCTGAGCTCATAGGGTGGGGTCGGCGGCCCCGGAATCCCCAGCAGCGGGAAGATATCGGAAAGGTCGGGACCGGACAGGGCGATCTGGACATTGGCGCCCTTCCATTGCATCGGGTCCTGGAGCGTCCCCTTCACCTTCAGCCTGGTTCCGCCATAGGCGACGTCGAGGTCGACGGGATACGGCTTGTTCGTCTCGCGCAGCAACAGGGCGGAACCGCCGAGGAAATGCACGGTGAGCGGCTGGCTCTGAAGGTTGCCCTTGAGCGTCAGCTCCGCTTGGGGTTCGGCACCGGCCTTACCCGTCGCGGTCGACACCGTGCCTTCGAGGTCGAGCTTCCGCTTCAAGTCGGTATAGCCGATCTTGCCGTCGATGATCTCCAATCGGCCGATCAGCGGCGTCTGGTGGCGCTCCTCGGGCTTCACGGCTTTGGCGGCCGTGGCCGCCACCGGCGCCTGGCTCGTGCTCCAGTTCGATTGATCCTTGTCGTTACGTTCGAGATGGATCTCGGGCTTGCGCAGGCTGAGACGCGGCAGGACGATTTCGCCATGGAGCAGCGGCCAAAGCTGGATATCGAAATCGATCTCCTCCGCCTTCAGCATGTGGGCCGCCTTGCCCCAGGAGGCGTTGGCGATGGCGAGGTCGCTCAGATGCACATGCGAGGTCGATCCCCAGTCGATCGACAGCTTGCCGATCGTCGTCTTCTTGCCGGAAAAACCGCTGAAACGCTCCGCGACCTGGCTGCGCACGAATTCCGAATCTTCCAGGAAATGGACAGCCACGATCGCGCCGACGACTAGAAGCCCGACGATGCCGATCGACCAAGTCGCAATCTTGGCCGCGCGTTTCATGCAGCCGCCCGTTCCGACCGTTTCATTTGGACGCAACGACCGGCCGGCTGCTTAGGTTCCTTCGGCGCTGCCTTCTCGCCATTGAGCTTGGGTGCGGCACCGGGCAGCAACGGGCCGTCATCACCCGCGCGCGTTTCGAAGATAGATCAATTGCCCGATGATGGCGGTCAGCAGGATGGCCGCGTTGGTGGCGACGAAGACCCAGCTGCCGAGCATCCAGCTATAGGCCACGAAGCAGACCGACGAGGTGATCTGGCCGAGGAAGAGCCAGCCTGAGACGCCCTTGGAGCTCTTCTCCCGCCATTGCGTGTAGACCTGCCGGCCCAATGTCGTGAGCAGGATGACGGCGGCAAACCACCCGATGAGGTCAGCCAAACTGGTTGCTCCCTACGAGGGCCCTTGTGAAGGCGCCGCAATGGCAATCGCCGAAGCGCCGCCTAAGCGATGGGATCGAGAGCATGAACGATGGCGGCAAGCAAATCCGATTGACGGAACGGCTTGGCCAAGCGGACGGGATGCCTGGCGATCGTATCCAGCTCCGCGAAGCCGGAAGAAAGGACGACCGGCAGGAATGGCCATCTCTCGCGAATGATATCGATGAGCTGCGCGCCGGTCATCTCGGGCATGGCGTGATCGGTGATGACGATGTCGAACCCATCGATATCCTCAATGGCTTTGAGGGCTGCCGCCGCCGATCTCACGGGTGTCACGTCATGCCTCATATCCTCGAGCATCGCCACCATGCTCGACAGCACGAGCTCATCGTCGTCCACGGCCAGAATTCTCAGTCGCTTGTGGCCCGCCACAGCCGCCTGCGGGGTAGCCGCAACCGGCTCTTCTTCGGTCACCTCCGTCTCCGTCGCGACCGGCAGCCAGAGTTCCGCCGTCGTCCCCTCGCCAAGCCGGCTCTTCATGGCGAAATGGCCGCCCGATTGAACGGCAAGTCCATGGACCATCGGCAACCCCAGGCCCGTTCCCTTGCCGATGCCCTTGGTGGTGAAGAACGGTTCCAGCGCCCTTGAAAGGGTGCGCTCGTCCATGCCGCTGCCGGTATCGGAAACGGCGAGACAAACATAGCGGCCCGCCCGCATCGGGCCGACGGCTTCCAGCATGTGTTCCTTGGCGGAGATGGTGATGATGCCGCCATTGGGCATGGCATCCCTGGCATTGACGATCAGATTCAAGATCGCCGCCTCGAGCTGGTTCGCATCGGTTCGTACCGCCGGCAACACGAGCGGCAGCCGCGCTTCCACGGCGATGCTCGGATCGATGGCCTGCGCGAGCAGATCATGCATCCCGTGGATCAGCGTCGGCAGTTCGACCGACGTGACTTGAAGTTCCTGGCGCCGTGCGAACGCCAGCATGCGTTGGGTGAGACCGGCAGCGCGCTCGGCTGCCTGATAGGCATTGTCGAGGAGGCGGAACACTCCTGCATCCTCCGGAAGCCGTTTCCGGAGGAGCTCGAGGCCGCCGAGGACGACGGAGAGCAGATTGTTGAAATCATGCGCGACGCCGCCGGTGAGTTGGCCCAGCGCTTCCATCTTCTGGGCTTGAAAAAGCGCCTCGCGCGCCTGATCCAGGGCCTTTTGCGCCTCGACCCGTTCCGTCATGTCACGGGTGACCTTGGCGAAACCCAGCAGCTTGCCGTTTTCGTCCCGGATCGCATCGATCACCACATTGGCCCAGAACGAGGTGCCGTCCTTGCGGACGCGCCACCCCTCCTTCTCGAAGCGCCCCACCCGTGCGGCGACCTCCAACCCTCGGGCCGGAATGCCGGCCGCGCGGTCCTCGGGAAGATAGAACCGCGAGAAATGTTCGCCGATAATCTCGTCGGCTTGGTAGCCCTTGATGCGCTGGGCACCCGCATTCCAGCTGATGATGATGCCCGTCGGGTCGAGCATGAAGATAGCGTAGTCGGTGACGCCGTTGACGAGGAGACGGAACTGCTCCTCGGTACGCTGAAGCGCCTGCTCGGCCATCTTGCGATCGGTCAGGTCGCGCGTGACCTTGGCGAAGCCGATATGCTTCCCCTCAAGATCGACGACCGGCTCGATGATGACATGAGCCCAGAATTCCGTGCCATCCTTCCGGACGCGCCAGCCCTCGCCTTCGAAGCGGCCGTCGGTTTCCGCTATCTTGAGAGCGGATGCGGGCAAATCCGCCTCACGGTCGACTGCCCTGTAAAACCGGGAGAAATGCTCGCCGACGATCTCGCCGGCCGTATAGCCCTCGAAGCGTTGTGCGCCGGCGTTCCAGCTGACGACAATGCCGCTGGTATCGACCATGTAGATGGCATAGTCGGTGATCGACTCGATCAGAAGCCGAT
>DATJJW010000212.1:0-32038 GCA_035491935.1 Allostellaceae bacterium
CATCTGTAAGTGGACGGCCTGTCACTCAGCCTGGTCACGCTGATCGCCGTGGCATTGGTCTTCGATCTGCTGAACGGCCTGCACGACGCCGCCAATTCCATCGCGACGATCGTCTCGACCCGTGTGCTGCGGCCGCATTATGCCGTCTTCTGGGCCGCCTTCTTCAATTTCATCGCCTTCCTGGTCTTCGGCCTGCATGTCGCCGGCACGATCGGGACCGGCATCGTCTCGGCCACCATCATTGACGATCACGTCATCTTCGCCGCTCTTTTCGGCGCCATCGCCTGGAATGTCATCACCTGGGTGCTCGGCATCCCGTCCAGCAGCTCCCATGCCCTGGTCGGCAGCCTGGTGGGCGCAGGCGTCGCCAAAGCCGGCATCGGCGCGATCGTCTGGCACGGACTCGGCATGACCATCGGCGCCATCGTATTCTCGCCGGCGCTGGGATTCGTCCTGGCGATCCTGCTCATCCTCGGCGTGTCGTGGCTGTTCGTCCGATCGACCCCGGCGCGCGTCGACCGGTACTTCCGCACGCTTCAATTCATCTCGGCGTCGCTCTACTCTCTCGGCCATGGCGGCAATGACGCCCAGAAGACGATGGGCATCATCGCCGTGCTGCTCTACAGCCACCATGCGCTGGACGGTGGCTTCCATGTCCCGCTCTGGGTCGTGCTGGCCTGCCAGGGCGCCATGGCGCTGGGCACGCTATGCGGCGGCTGGCGGATCGTGCACACCATGGGCTCGCGCATCACCAGATTATCGCCGATGCAAGGATTCTGCGCCGAGACCGGCGGCTCAGCCACGTTGTTCATGGCGACATTCTGGGGCATTCCCGTCTCCACGACCCACACCATCACCGGCGCTATCGTCGGCGTCGGCGCGTCGCGCCGGGTCTCGGCAGTACGCTGGAACATCGCCCAACGCATCGTCATCGCATGGATCATCACCATGCCGGCAGCCGGATTGATCGCCGCACTCGCCTATGGCGTCGCCGGATTGGTCACGCCATAGATCAATGGCGTTAAGCAGTATCCGCGATCGACGATTCCGGTTTCTTGCGCAGGTTGAATTTCGCTTCAAAATCCATAATCAACGCGCGAAGATCGGCCTCGTCGACTCGTGCTGCCGCTTCCGCCGCCGTGAACCACTGCGTCCGCCGTTGGCTGTCCTCCGGCCAGGCCCCTAGCTGGCGCTTGACGCGCAACGGGAACACCTGAACCGCGCAAGGCAGGCTGACGCCTGGAACGTCGAGAAATTTCTCGTAGGTGAAGGTGCCGATCGGCTTATCGCCGATGTCACCGCGCAGGCCCGCTTCCTCGAAAGCTTCCTGCTCCGCGGCCTTCGCCGGCTTGCGGTCCTTCATCGGCCAGCCCTTTGGAATGATCCACCGGCCCGTGCCGCGCGAGGTGATCAACAGGATTTCGAGGTGGCCCTGCTCCGTGACTCGGTAAGGGAGCGCACCATACTGGATCTGTATGCTGCGATGTTCTTGGATATGCTTGTCTGAAGCCATGGGCATCCGATCCTGTGGATCACACAAGGCGATCCTGAAACGCTGCAGGGCGCCGATCTGACACCCTCCCACATAACCAATGGTCGAGTATTAATAAACGTTCCGGCACATGGTATTGGTTAACGACAGACCACCTCTTCGTAAAAGTCAATCTATCCATTACGACTCTCCAGGATATGGCCGCGCATGGTCACCTGGATCGTGGATTCCAGCTCTTCCCTGAGGGTTGCCCCCTGGCCAACCCCGTCGATGGATGCGGCAGCGGAATACCGTCGCGCCTCGAATCGGAATTGGGAGCGCATCGCGTCCGTATTAACGGCCACACGCTCGAGTTCAGGGTGGAATGCCCCGGCACCGAAACGCGTCTCTTCTCGCTTTCCGCCGGCGGCCTCCGGCTTGAAAAGCCGAATCCGCCAATCCACGTCTTCCGCTGGCCGGCACTGCCGGGTCCCAGGAAAGGAAGAATGGCCATGGAGATCAAACGCGGCGGCTCTCAGGCCTCCACGAAAGGGGTGGCCGAGTATTTCACCGGCACCGTCCGCATCGACCCACTGCATATGGCGGCCGATCCCGCACGCATCGCCTGCGCCAGCGTGACCTTCGAGCCGGGTGCACGCACCCACTGGCACACCCACCCGCTAGGCCAGACCCTGATCGTCACCTATGGCTGCGGCTGGGCCCAGCGTGAAGACGGCCCAGTCGAGGAGATCCGCCCCGGCGACGTGGTCTGGTTCGCGCCGGGCGAGAAGCATTGGCATGGCGCCACGGCGACCACCGCCATGACCCACATCGCCATCCAGGAACGGCAGGACGGCAAGACCGTCGACTGGCTGGAACAGGTGAGCGACGCCCACTACCGGAAATAGGGGTATCGGAAATAGCCGCACCGGCAGCAACGGTATTATAGGAGGTTGAAGACGTCCCTGCTCCATGGCATCCGGCAGCAGAAGCCTGTACAACGGATGGATGGACATGACGACGCCTCGCCAGCCGATGCCGGAACGGTCACCGACGGTGAAGCCCTCGGGCGATGGGCGTCGTACATCCCTTTCCCTATCCGTGCTGCTGATGCTGCTGATCACCGCGGTGGCGTTGCCTTTGGGCCTGCTCGGCGCCGGCACGCTCTGGTCCCAGTACCGCCTGGAACGCACCCAGGCCGAAGCGCAGCTGGTCGATCATGCCCAGACCCTCGCGCTGCTCATCGACAAGGAGATCGACCGGCACGCGGCGGTCGGCGCCATGCTGGCCGCCTCCCCGGCACTCAGCCGTGGCGACACCAAGAGCTTCGGCGCCGTACTGCGCGCGGCCGCCAGCTCACTGTCGCGCGACCTGCCGCCGGGCAGCCACCCGGCCTTGCTGCGCCTCATCGATGCACAGGGCAACGTGCTGGCCGATACGGGCGGTCATCCGGCCGCCAAGGCGCGGTCGCTGCCGCATCTGCGGAAGGCGCTTCAATCGGGCCAGGTCGAGGTCTCGAACCTGTTCGCCGTCCGGGAGACCGGCGAAAAGGTCATCGCCGTCGCAACGCCGGTCTTTGCCCTTGGCCCGGATGGCACGCCGCAGGGCCGGCCGACCGGGATTATCAGCATCACCATCCCCCGCTCGCGCTTCACCGCGATCGCCAACAGCGCGACACTGCCGGCAGGCGGGCTGGCATCGATCCTCGATGACGACAAGGTCATCATCGCCCGCTCGCGCGGCGACGTCGAAGCCGCCGGCCGCAAACCCAGGCCGGAAACGCAGCAGACCTTCGACACGGCCGACCGCGGCACGAACCATTCGACATCGTTCGAAGGCGTGCCGGTGGTGGGCGGCTTCGCCCATGCACCCAAGAGCGGCTTCGTCGCAGCGTTGCTGGTGCCGGAAGAGACGTTGGAAGCACCGATCCGTGCCGCCTTGCTGAGAACGGCGGGGTTGGGCGTGATCGTCCTTATCGCAGGCTGCGCCGCAGCCTTCCTGTTGGCACGCCGGGTCGTGGGCGCCTTCCACACCGTACCGCTCGCAGCATCCGATTTCTCGTCTGCGGCGGTCCGGCCCAGCACCGGCATCCGCGAGGCGGACGATCTGGCCGAAGCGCTGGCCGCGAACCTGGTCGAACGCTGGAAGGCGGAAGCCGACCTGCGTCGGCTCGCCGGCACGCTGGAGGCGACGGTCGAGAAGCGCACCGCCGAGCTGCTGGCAACCGAGGCGGCGTTGCGCCAATCGCAGAAGATGGAGGCGGTCGGCCAACTGACCGGCGGCCTCGCCCATGATTTCAACAACCTGCTGATCGCGATCACGGGCAGCCTGGAGCTGCTGAAATCGCGGGTCGCGGCCGGACGGACCGCGGATATCGAGCGCTACGTTTCCACGGCCCAGACCGCGGCAATGCGGGCAGCTGCCCTCACCCATCGCCTGCTGGCGTTCTCCCGCCGGCAGACGCTCGACCCCAAACCTACCGATGCCAACCAGCTCATCGAAGGCATGGTCGAGCTGATCCGGCGCACCATGGGACCAGCGATCGGTCTTACGCTGAACCTAGCCCCCGAACCATGGCAGACGCTGTGCGACGGCAACCAGCTGGAGAACGGGCTGCTCAACCTGTGTCTCAACGCCCGCGACGCCATGCCCAATGGCGGGGCGCTGTCGATCACCACAGCCAACCGCACGCTCGGTGCCGACACGCTGCCGGATGGCCTCGTCCCGGGTGATTACATCATCATCGAGGTTACCGATACCGGTGCCGGCATGACCCCTGAAGTGATGGCGCATGCCTTCGATCCGTTCTTCACGACCAAGCCGACCGGCCTGGGCACCGGCCTCGGCCTGTCGATGATCTATGGCTTCGTCCGGCAATCAGGCGGCCATATCGCCATCGACTCGAAACTGGGCTTCGGCACCACGATGCGCCTCTGTCTGCCGCGCCATATCGGCGGGACGGCGGCGGCCGGCGAGGCGCCGCATCCGCCCTCGCCCGTCAAGCCGGCCGGCCATGCCACGGTCATGGTGGTCGACGACGAGGAGGCCGTGCGCATGCTGGTCACCGATGTGCTGGACGAGCTGGGATATCAGGTGATCGAGGCGGTGGACGGACCGTCGGCGCTGAACATCCTGCATTCGGACACGCCCGTCGATCTGCTCATCACCGATGTGGGATTGCCGGGCGGGCTGAATGGCCGCCAGTTGGCAGATGCCGCCCGTGCCGAGCGCGGCCAGCTCAAGGTGCTGTTCATCACGGGATATGCCGAGACCTCGCTGACCGACGGCACGCAACTGTCCCATGGCATGCATGTCATGACCAAGCCGTTCCGGCTCGATACCTTGGCCGAGCGCATCACCGCCATCGTCGAAGCCCCCTAGATCGGGCTCTAAGGCTTGCCCAAAGCCTGCCGGCCGTTCATTAATTTCGACCGGAAAACAAAGGGGGGAACGGGGACGTCATGGCGGCCAGGAATTTCGACTATGTGATCGTCGGCGCCGGCTCGGCAGGTTGCGTGCTGGCCAACAGGCTGACGGAAGACCCCGCCGTCAACGTCCTGCTGCTGGAGGCGGGACCACGCGATATCAATCCGCTGATCTCGATCCCGCTCGGCATGGGCAAGATGCATCAATACCTGATGCATGACTGGGGCCTCGAGACCGAACCGGAAGCCGCCCTCAACAACCGCCATCTGGAAGCGATGCGCGGCAAGGTGCTGGGCGGCTCCTCCTCGATCAACGTCATGGCCTATACGCGCGGCAATGCCGGCGATTATGACCGCTGGGCCGCGAATGGCGCCACCGGCTGGTCCTATGCCGACGTGCTGCCCTATTTCCGCAAGGGCGAGACCTGGGAAGGCGGCGAGAACCAGTATCGCGGCGGTTCCGGCCCCATCGGCACCGAGCACGCGAAGACTCCCGACCCGCTCTTCCCCGCCTGGGTCGAAGCAGGCAAGCAGGCAGGCTTCTCCGAGGTCAAGGACTACAACGCCGCCGACCAGGTCGGTTTCGGCCGCAGCCAATATACGATCCGCGACGGCCGGCGTTCATCCTCGTCCAGGGCGTATCTCAGGCCGGCATTGAAGCGGCCGAATCTGACCGTGATGACTGGTGTCCATGTCTCGCGCATCCTGTTCATCGGCAACCGGGCGAGCGGCGTCGAATATCTGGTCGGCCGCGAGGCGCGCGGCGTCACGGCCACACGCGAGGTGATCTTGAGCGGCGGCGCGTTCAACACGCCGCAGATCCTGATGCTGTCCGGCATCGGCCCGGCCAACCATCTGAACGAGATCGGCATCAAGCCGATGGTCGATCTACCCAACCTTGGCGGCAATCTTCAGGACCATCTGGGCGTCTGGATCACCTGGAAGCGGCTCTCGCCCGGCCGCTTCCATGGCGAGATGCGCTTCGACCGCATGGCGCTCAGCATGCTGCAGGCCTATTTCCTGGGCTCCGGTCCCGGCACGATCGTACCGGGCGGCCTGCATGCCTTCATCAAGACCGATGCCGGCCAGCCGGTGCCCGACATCGAGTTCATGTTCAACACCGTGCCGAAGCATGCGCATCTCTGGTTCCCCGGCATCAAGCCGGCCTATCTGGACGGCTACGCAATCCGCCCGACGCTGCTGCATCCGAAGAGCCGGGGCACCGTCCGGCTGCGCTCGGCCGATCCGCGTGCGCCGGTGCGCATCCATTACGATTTCTTCTCGCATCCGGAAGACCTGCCGGCCCTGATCAAGGGCTTCAAGATCGGCCGGGATGTCGGCAATCAGCCCGCGATGGCGCCCTATCGTGGCGCCGAAGCCGCCCCCGGTCCCGACATCAGGACCGATGAGGAGATCGGCGCCTGGATCCGACGCACGGCGATGACGGCGCATCACCCGGCCGGCACCTGCCGCATGGGCTCTGACGATGGGTCACCGCTCGACCCGCAGATGCGCGTGCGCGGGGTCGAGAACCTGCGCGTCGTCGATGCCTCGGCCATGCCCGATCTCGTCTCGGCTCATATCAACGCCTGCGTACTGATGATGGGCGAGAAGGCCGCCGACATCATCAAGGCAGGCGTCTGAGCCAAGGAATCCGCCGTTTTTCAGGAACCTTTCATTCCGCCCGTCATTCTGGTTATGCGACGGTCGATCGACTTCGCTTGCAAGGAGAGAATGATGAACAGAAAACTGATCGCCGCGGGCACCGCCCTGCTGATGACGTTGAGCGTGGGCGCCTTCGCCCAAACGAGCAGTACGCCGACCCAGCCGATGACGGGCACCAACAATACGGCGAATAGTCCCGGCGGGTCCGATGCTGGCACCACGCAGAAGCCGGCTAAGACGACGACCAAGCACAAGGCCAAGAAGAGCACGAAGAAACGGGCGACCAAGAAGAAGACCAAGAAGTCGACCTCTGGCACCAGCAGCGGCACCGACAGCATGGCACCGACCAAGCCCATGAGCACGCCCAATACGGCCAATTCGCCGGGTGGCACCGATTCCGGCTCGCCGCAGTAGGAGCGAGCCTCGATGATCCGGCGGGTTCAGATCAAGGTCTCACCCTCGATCTGATTCCCTGATGCACCGCTTGGGGCCGTTTCGGCCTAAGCGGATCAGGCTTCAACCCGCCGGTCCACTCCCGTTAGCGCAGTGCCACCTTCTCGACCCAGCTGGCGATCTCGAGCAATTGCCGGTCGCATCCGCGCTTGCCGACCAGCTGTACGCCGACCGGCAGGCCCTTGGGGCCGACATGGCCGGGCAAGGTCACGCAAGGCGTATGCAGCGCCGTCCACATCATGTTGAAGACCGCCGTGCCGGTTTCCTTCAGGCCCACCGGGGCCTCGCCCGGCGCCGCCGGGGTCAGCAGCACGTCGATATCATCGAAGAAATCCTCGAACTCGATGCGGCAGATCTCCGCCAGCCGGCAGCGATCACGATAGAGGTCGGGGCTGCACACCTCGCCGTCGTTGATGCGGCCGTCGCGCAGCTCCGGACTGATCCGGTCGCGATGGAAGCTCTTCTCCCAGGCCAAACTGCGCGCACCCTCCCAGGCGGAAATCCAGCGCACCGCATCGTTGAGGCCGGTGAAATGCGCCGGCAGGTCGAAATCCGTGACCGTGGCGCCGGCCTTCTCCAACGCCTTGGCCGTGGCGGCCAGCGCCGCCTCCGTCTCCGGCTTCGCCTGGTCGTAGAACGGCCCGCGATGCAATCCCACGCGCAGGCCACCGACATTGCTCGCGAGCAGGTTGGTCGGCGCCTGGCCGGTCAACACCGCCTGGAACAGCGCGATGTCGGGCAGCGAGCGGGCATAGAGCCCGATGGTGTCGAGCGTGGCGGAGGTCAGCTTGACGCCGGCATAGGAGATCTCGCCCCAGCTGCCCTTGAAGCCATGGACGCCGCAATATGATGCCGGCCGAATGACCGAGCCCGAGGTTTGCGTGCCGATGGCGAGCGGCACGAAGCCCGCCGCCACTGCCGCGGCCGAGCCTTGCGAGGAGCCACCCGGCGTATGCGCGGCATTATGCGGGTTGGTCGTGGGACCAGGCGCGCGGTTGGCGAATTCGCAGGTCACCGTCTTGCCCAGCACGATGCCGCCGGCGACGCGCGAGAGGGCCACGACGCTGGCATCGACCGTCGGCACATGGCCCTTGTAGATCGGCGAATTGTATTCGGTCGCCATGCCGGCTGTGTTGACGATGTCCTTGAAGGCCACCGGCACACCATGCAGCGGCTCGAGCTTGGACGAGGTCTTGCGCCGGGCATCCGCCTGTTTGGCCAGCGCCCGCGCGCCGGCGGCATCCACCACGGCGAAAGCCTGCACCACCTTCTCGCGTTCGGCGATGCGGGCGAGATAGCCTTCGATCACATCGACGGCGGTCGTTTTGCCTTGAGCCAGCGCCGCGACGATCTCGGTCGCGGTCGGCATGCCGCCGGCTTGGGCATTGGACGGCAGCATGCCCGTGGCGGTCCTACCGGTGGCGGCCTTCACCGTCTTGGTGATGCCGGACTTCGCCGCGCTGGTCTTGGCCGCGCTCGTCTTTGAGGTGCTCGTCTTTGAGGCGTCGGCCCTTTCCGAACCGGTCGTCTTCTTGGCCATGGTCACTCCCTTCAGCTTTTCTCGTTGGATGTATGAATGATAGCGGAGACTTGAGGCGCGGGTGTCGGCCAATAGGCGCTGGCCCAAGACCAGCCGACGCCGAAGCCGCTCAACAGCAGACGCAATCCGTCCGACCTGCCTTCACCCAGGCACGAGGCCAGCGCCAAAGGGATGGAGGCCGAACTGGTGTTGCCATAGTCGCGCAAGGCCAGCACCAACTGGTCGGCTTTGGCCCCGATCTTGTCGCCCAACCGTTTCAACATGAAGGAATTGGCCTGGTGCAGCACGACATGGCTGGCCGCCTCGATGGTGCAATCGGCCGCGGCCAGCACGCGGGCGATCGACGGCGCAACCTCGCGCAGCGAGAAGGCCATGACCTGCACCCCGTCCATGAACAGGCGCGGCTCGCCCGGCTGCGCCCGGCCGCCGCTGCGGCTGGTAAGATAGGGCGCACCCGTGCCGTCGGTACCGAGATCCATGGCGAGGTTCCGCAATCCGTCGCCCGCCTCCAGGGCGGTCGCGACCACGGCATCGCCGAACAGCGGCAACAATGCTCGGTCATCGCTCTGGATCATCGATGTCGTGACATCGCCCGCGATCAGCAACGCACGGCGGGCGACGCCATTCGCCAGCATCGAGGCCACGACCGATAGCGCATAGACGAAACCCGAACAGCCCAACCCCAGATCGAAGGCAGCCACCCCCTGCGACAGGCCCAGCCGCTGCTGCAACAAACAAGCCGTCGCCGGCAGGGGATAATCCGGCGTCTGGGTCACGACGACGACGAGCCCGATGCTCGATGCCTCCCAGCCGAGCTGGTCGAGCAGATGACGCGCCGCCACCTCGCCCATGCCGGCAACGGTCTGGCGTCCCGCCACCGGCCGGCGCTCGATACCGGTCGAGGCGATGATCTTCGCCATGGTCTCCGCCCCGAAGCGGCCCCCCAGATCGGCATTGGCCTCCATCGTCTCCGGCAAGGCGGCGACGATACCGGCGAGACGTGGGGCGGCCAGGCTGAAGGTGGTCATGACCTGGACACCATGGCTTAGCTCGTCAACCCGCCATCGACGACGATGGTCTGACCGGTGACGAAGCGCGCCTCCTCCGACAGGAGGAAACGAATGACGGGCACGACATCCGACAACTCGCAGAGCCGGTTCAAGGGCGTGCGGCGGACGATCTGGTCGAGCTGGCGGTCGGCGAGCGTCGCCGAAAGTGCCGTCTGCATATAGCCCGGCGCCACACTGTTGACGGTGATGCCGCGCCTGCCGACCTCGCGGGCAAGCGCCCGGCTGAAGCCGTCGAGCCCGGCCTTGGATGCGGCATAGGCCGAGAGGCCGGTATAGCCGCGCAACCCCGTGATCGAGCCGATATTGATGATGCGGCCGGCTCCGCCCTGGCGCAGCATGCGCCGAAGTGCGGCGCGGGCAAGGCAGATGGCGCCAGTGAGATTGACCTGCAGCACGCGCTCGATCTCGACCACCGGCAGGGTCGACAGGATACCTTCGACGGCGGCGCCGGCATTGTTGACCACGCCCCATAGCTTCTGGTCCGGAAAGGCATCGACGGCCCCCTGGACGAAACTCTCGATCGCCCCGGCATCGCCGATATCGGTCTCGGCCCAATGGAAGCCGGTCTTGCCGCGCAGGACCTCCAATTCCGGGCTCATGGTCTGGCTGCAGCCGGCGACATGATATCCCGTATCCAGCAGGTCGGTCGCGAGCGCCAGCCCCAGGCCGCGGCTGACGCCGCTGACGATGATCAAGCTCATGGGATCAAATTCATGGGATCAAACTCATGCTCCCCCCGCCCTCGCCTTCTTGCCGGTCTGGCCGGTATCCAGATGCGTCTTGTATCGGATCATCGCCGGACGCGCCGCCCGGGGCAAGTCCATGACATGCTTCTTGATCTGCGCTTCGTGGATATCAGGCATGGCCCCTGCGGCCAGCACGATCTCGGCCACCAGGATGTGGCCGGTCACGGGGTTGGCGCGCGGGCTGACCAGCACATCGGCCACGCAATCCAGCGCCAGGATATGCGCTTCGACCTCCTCCGGCCAGACCTTGACCCCGCCGATATTGACCACGCTGTCGATGCGGCCGCGGAACAAGGCGCGGTCGCCCTCGACGGCGATGCAGTCGCCGGTATCGATCGCCAGCTCCCCGAGACGGCCGCCGCGAACCGTCAGGGTCTCGCGCTCGGACCTGCCCAGCCGCAGGGCGCCGATACCGGTCTCGAACCAGGATGCGGGAAAACCCGCGCGGCCATCGGATATCGTGAACAGCGTGCCGGTCTCGGTCGTGGCGTAGATGTGCCGAAGATGCACCGACGGGAAGCGCGCGGCCAGGGCATCGAGCAGGGCCTGGTCGGCCGCCTCCCCGCCCAAGGTCACGGCGGCAAGATCGAGATCGCCATCGCCCAGCGCGATCAGGAAGGCGCGCCAGAATGTGGGCGTGCCGCTGATATGGCTGACCTTGTGCCGAACCGCCAGCCCAGCGATATCCGTTGCCGAGGCGCCCGGCGCGCCGGTCACGAGATGATGGCCGCCCAGTGCGGCCGACAGGATCACCTGCAACCCGGCAAAACTGCCCGGCGCGTAGGTCAGGAGCCAGGTGCCGCGCGCCTGGCCGCCGGCGAGCCTGGACTTGAGTTCATCCAGGCGATGGGACGCCCATTTCGGCTTGCCGGTGGAGCCGGAGCTTTGCAGCCAGATCAGCCCCTGGCCCTGGCCGTCCAACACCTCGACGCCGGTATCACGCTGAATGAAGAGATCGCCGCCGCTTGTCTCATGCGCCACCAGGCCGGCAAGGATGGCACGGGCATCGGGATGCGGCAGGACCAGGTTTTGGCCGTCCAGGTGACGACCAGCCTCGATGAGGGCAGCGGCATCCACCTCCCCTCGCGGATCGGCCAGGGTGAAAGCGGGATGAAGCCAGTCGCTCTGTGCCATCAGGCTTCGGCGAAGATCGCCGCCAACTCGCCCACCGTGCGGAACAGGCGGAAGCCTTGGCGGAAGGGCTGCTTGCCGGTCCGCTCCTCCAGCGCCACGACCAGCGTGGCGAGGTCCAGGCTGTCGATCGGCAGTCCCCCTTCCAGCAAGACCGCATCGGCGGAAATCTCCGGGGCCGCCGTGCCGGTTTTGTCGGCTATCAGCACCGCCAGCTCCGCCTTGACGATATCGAGAGTGGCTGGATGGGTCATGGCAGAAACCTGTCGATCAGGGAAATGAGCTGGGTCGGGCATTCGAGCTGCGGCATGTGGCCGATGCCGTCCAGGACGGTGACCGGCGCCCCCGGCGGCAGGCGGTGGACTTCCGGCAACGGCAGGATGGAATCGGCCCGGCCCCAGACCACTTGGATTGGCGCACCGATGCGGGCCCAAGGCACGGTGCCGGTCTCGGAGAAGGCTTCCTCGATCGCCGAGGCATTGCCGAGCAGCTTCTCCAGCCCTGCGGCACGCGCCGGGTCATGGGCGAGTTTCAGCGAGCGTGCAAGACCATCGACCAGGCCGGCGGAGGCCGGCCCCAACAGCCTGCCGGCAAGGTAAGTCACTGCGTCATCGGTCGAGCAATCGAGGAAATCATGCAGCAACCGCTTGTCGAAAAAGCCGCCCAAACCTGCGGGCGAAACCAGATTGAGACTGAGCGCCAGTTCCGGCCGGGCCAACGCCAGGCCGATCGCGATCTTGGCGCCCATGGAATGGCCGACGAAATGGGCGGCCGGAATATCGAGCGCCGCCAGCGCCTCCACCACCCAGCCGACCATGAAGGCCAGATCGCCGGGGCCGACATCGCCGCTCGACCGGCCATGGCCCGGCAGGTCCAAGGCGATGACGCGGAAACGACCGGTGAAGGCACCCAGGCAATATTGCCAGGTGAGCAGATCGCCGCCGAAGCCGTGCAGGAAGACCAGCGGCGATGCCTTCGCCGCACCCAGCTCCATGTAGCAGGCGGGACCGCGCGCGAAGCCGTCGATCTCGCGGAACCGCATGCGGCGCGAGGCGGCGGGTTTGGCTGCGGCAACGACACTCACGTCCGGACGCTCACGCCAAAAACCCGCCATCGACGGTCATGACGGCGCCGGTGATCCAGCGCGAGGTGTCGGCGATCAGGAAGGCGATGGCGGCCGCGACATCCTCCGGCCGGCCGAGACCGAGCGGATGCATGTCGACGACCTTCTGGAAATGCTCGTCCGAAAGCGTGCGCCGGAACGTGTCGGACATCGGCGTGTCGACCATGGCCGGCGCCACGCAATTGACCCGGACACCGTCGCGCAGGAGTTCTACGCCCAAGCCCTTGGTTGCCGAGACGATACCACCCTTGCTGGCGGCATAGACGGTATTGCCGGGCGCGGTCCTGAGGGCTGCCGAGGATGAGACGAAAACCAGTGAGGCCGGCCCCGCATGGCAGGCCTTGAGCCGGAAGGCCTGGGCCAGCATCAGCGAGGATGCCAGGTTTGTGGTGAGCGCCTTCATGACGAAGGCTGGGTCGGCGGCCTGGATCGGCATGGTTGCCTGGATGCCGGCGCAATGGGCGACGCCATGGAAGCCGCCCTCGGCCGCGGTCAGCTCGCGCAGCCAGGGCTTGATGCGTTCGATCTCGGCCATGTCGAAGAGGGCACCGGCGTGCCCCCCGCCTTCGAGCTGATCGAGCGTCTCCTGCAAGCGCCCGGCATCACGGCCGGTTACGACGATGGTGGCACCCAAACGTGCGAGATAGAGCGCCGTCGCCCGGCCGATGCCGCTGGTGGCGCCGGTGACCAGCATGCGCCGACCGGTCAGATCCATCGGGTTGAAGGGCGATGCCGGCTTGGGCGCGGCGGGGCGAAGCAGTTCCATTCCGACTTGGTCCTCGAAATTCAGAGCCCCATACGGCGGGCATAGGCCGCCTGGAAATGCGCAATCCGCCCTTCCATCTCGCCGAGCAGCCCGGCGCGGCCATCCGACCGATCGCGCACGCCCCGCTGCGCCTGGGCGCAGATGGCGCGATCCTCCTCGCGCACCTGATGGCTGAAGGCCTTCAAGGAATCCACGATCAGGTCGCGCGCGCCGCCCCCGCGATTGGCCGCGAGCCATGCGGTCGAGTTGATGCGCAGGCGCCCGGCATCGATCGGCTCGATGGTCTGGAAGGTCAGGAAGGCCCCGTGGCTCAAGGTCACGACGATATTGGGGAAGATCAGGAAATTGGCATAGCCCGGATAAAGCGGGCTGGGCTTGAGGTCGATACTGCGCTCGACCTTGTCCCACCATTTCTGCGACCGCTCGGTGAGCTTGCCACGGTAGGTGCTGTGCTCGGCATCGCGTGCGATTTCGAGGTCGGGCATCAGGATGAGCGCGAAGCTTTCGGCATGGACCAGGGGCACGTGATAGCCCTCGGCCGCATTGTCCATGCCGATCTTCCAATTCGCATCCCATTCGAGCGAGACGGATTCGAACTTGTCGGGGCACACGCCGCTTAAGTGCTCCAGCGCGTCGTAGCAACCGCCCAGGAATTCGCGCAAGGACGGACCTTCCTTAGCCATACGCACGAAGACGAAGCGGCCGCAGGTGTCGAGCGCATAGCGTTCGAGGCTGAGATCCTGCCGATCGGCTTCGGTCAGGCCGAAGCTCTTGGCGTTGTGCGGGATGCCGTCGGGCTTGCCGTCCTGGTCGTAGGACCAGCCGTGATAGGGGCAGAGCAGCGGCCGGTTGCCCGAACGTGCGCATTGGATGCGCGAGAAACGGTGGCTGCAGACATTGCGGAAGGCGTTGAGATTCCCACGCGCATTCTGCACCACGATGCCGCGGTGGCCGATCTCGGCCGTGACGAAATCATTGTGATTGGCGAGGTCGTCGGTGAGGCCGACGCAGATCCAGGACGGCTCGAAGACGCGCGCGATCTCTTCGGCCAGGATGTCCGGCCGATGATTGTAGTCGGCCGGTACCCGGCCCAGCCTGTCGCGATAATCCGTCACGCGGCACTCGATACGCCTGAAGACGGCACACCCGGGGCCGGATATTCGACGACCATGGGCGCCGGCATGGGGCCGAGATCGAGCGCCAGCGCGCCCCAGGACCAGCCGACGCCGAAGCCCATCAGCACCATGCGCTGCGTGGACCCGGAGACCTGGGATGCCAGCTTGTCGGCGATGGTGAGCGGGATCGAGGCCGAGCTGGTATTGCCATAGCCCTCCATCGCCACCGGCACCTTCTCTTCCGGCAGCTTCGCCTTCTTCCTGAGGTGGCTCAGCATGAAGGCATTGGCCTGGTGCAGGACGAAATAGTCGATGGCCTCGGCCGTGGTCCCGGCGGTGTCCAGGATGCCGCTGATCAGCTCCGGCACACGGCGGAGCGTGAAGTTGAACACCTCGGTGCCGTTCAAATGCAGCCGCGCGTCGCGATAGAGCTTGTCAGCGACGTCCGGTGCATGGGGCGTCTCCGGCGGCAGCAGCGGCTCGCGCACGCCGCCGGCCCGCACGATGAGATGATCGGCGCCGGTGCCGTCAGTGCCGAAGAGGCCGTAGATCGGGCCGGCCTCGGGATCGAGTTCGAGGGCGGTCGCCGAGCCGGCATCGCCGAACAGCGGTACCGTGCCGCGATCGCCGGGCAGGAGCTTGCTGGTGCTGATGTCGCCGGCCAGAACCAAGGCCCGTGCCGGACGGCCGGTGACGGTCAGGCTGCGCAGCAGGCTCGCCGCCGTCCACAAGCCATAGACATAGCCTGAGCAGCCCAAATTGACGTCGAAGGCCAAGCAGCTCGCCAGCCCCAGCCGCGCCTGCAGCGCACAGGCCGTCGCCGGGATGACGAAATCGGCGCTTTGCGAGACGAAGATCAGCACATTGATGCTGGCCGGGTCCCAACCCAGCTGCGCCAGCAGCCCTTCGCTCGCCAATTGGCAGAGATCGGAGGTGCAGAGGCCGGGGCTCGCCACCCGACGGCGGGTGACGCCGATCGATCTGGTGAGGCGTGCGCGCTCCTCGGCATCCTCGATCAGCCCCTCATCGGCCAAGTCGCGCATCGTCGAAGGCACGGCGACCCTGAGGCCCCGGATTGCCACGCCTTCCAGTCTGGTACCGATCATCTGCCGCTCACGAGAACAGAGTTTGCCGCCGCTACTGGTAGCGGTTTTCCGGACGCCGCACCAGTTGCGGTATCAGCGGTTGCTGCATCGGCGGTCACCACGTCGCTTGGCGGCCAAAGCGTGCCGTCGAGGTCGCGCCAATCGCCGAAGCGGCGACGGAATTCCAGCCACTCGGAGGCCATCTGCTCGAAGATATGCATGTCGAAACGGTGCCCGGCCTTCACCGCATGCTCCTTCAGCACGCCGACATGGCGATAGCCGTTGAATTTCTGCGCCGGCAGAAGCCGGTCATTGATCGCCAGGATATGGTTGACGATCTTGTGCAGCCCCATCGCGCAGAAGGCGTGGTTGAGGATATGGATGAAGTTGAAGGCGGTGAGCGCCGTCGGCGTGCCGGATTCGCCGACATAGACGCCGACCGTGCCGACGCCGGCATCCGCATCGACCACCTTGATCGAGCAATAGCCGATGTCGTGGTCATGCACCTGCATGATGCGATGGATCATGTCGCTGCGGCCGGCACTGGCCCGCAGCCACTCACGCTGGCGTGCCGGATCGCTTGAGACCTCGGTCAGCATGAAACGGCTGATCTCCGGCGCCGTGCGCCACCGCAGCAGCAACCCCGCATCGTCCTCGACGATCGGCCGGTAGGTCAGATAGGCATTCTTCATCACAGGTCCAGCATAGAACCAGGATGGTTAACAACTTACAACATCCTGCAGGGGCAACGTCTTGACCGAGCTTGGTTCTTACCGGGCCTGGTTCTTAATGAATTCGATAGCGAATTCGGATAGAGAATCTTCCTGCCGGATAAATCCGCCGCCATCACCGGAGACCACCCAAAGTGGATAAGAAAGCATTCTTCGCCGAAGTCGCCGAAATCCTGGAGATCGAGCCCGAAGGCCTGAGCGGCACCGAGGTCCTGGCCGAGATCGGCAATTGGGACAGCCTCGCCGTCATCTCTTTCGTCGCCATGGTCGACCGCGAATTCGGCACGATCATCGAGGGCGAGAAGCTGCATAAGGCGAAGACGCTGAACGATTTGACGGCGTTGGTCGGGCTTTGATTCGACTCCCCCTAAAGATGGTGAAACGGCTCCGATGACCGACAGCACCTTCGACGCGCATCCGAAGCTTCCCGTCTTCGCCATCGCCAAGCAGAGCTTATGCTTCCTCGCCATGCAGTGGCGCCTAATGGCACTGCCTTTCATCGCCCTCGTGCTGTTCAATCTGCTGACGATGCATTTGACGTTCCGCTACACGATGGCGATGAACCCGCTCATGCCGCAGGTCATCAGCATCGCCCTATTGCTGGTGGAGGCCAGCTTCATCGTCGGCGTGCATCGCACGATCCTGTTGGACGAAAGACGTACCGGCATCACCTTCTACCGGGCGGACAGCAATTGGCTGCGCTACATCGTGACCGGGTTTCTGATCGGCCTCATCTTCGTCGGGCTGGCCGCTCTCTGCATCATCCCGCTCGAAATCGGTGTGTTCATCAGCCTACCGCGTGACGTCTTGGACCAAGTCATGCGTATGCCGCCCCGTCCGGACATGCTCTCCGCTCTCAGCGCCGGCATCCTGGACCACGGCCATACCGGGCTCTTCGCCGCCTTGGCCGTGTTGGGCCTGGTTTTCTTCGCCATTGCCTTGTTCATCGGCGCAAGGCTATCGCTGGCATTTCCGGCCGCCGCGCTGGGCCAGTCGAAAAGCATCGGACTGTCCTGGCACCTGGCGCGCGGCCGGGCCTGGCGGCTCTGCGCCATCTGCCTGCTTTCGGCCTGGCTGCCTCTGATGCTGGCCTCCCTGCTCCAAATTCCCATCGATTACCTGGCGCTTTACGTCGCCCCGCCACGACTGATCATCATCGCCGAAAGCTGGGGCGCCCTCGCCCATGCCTTCTGTGTCGTCAGCTGGGCGGCTGGGCTGTCGCTCAGCTATCAAATCCTCAGCGGCAACATCCGGCGCTCGGCATAAGCCAGAGACGCTTCAGGTCCCGCGCCAATCGGCGACGAAGCTCGCGAGGTCCGGAGGGCTGACGTCGGATACGGCCCAGAAGCTCATGCCGTCCTGGCGCCAGCGCAGGTAATTATAGCCGTCCTGGCTGCCCGCCGAGGGCGCGGTCGACGCGCCCGGCTCCGGCCAGGCGAACAGCTCGACGACATGCAGGCCGTGGCGATAGACCATCGCCGCCGCCGTGTGTCCCTGGACATAGTCGAGCCGGCCACCCGCCAGTGGAAAGCCCTGGGACGCCAGATCCTTCACCGGCGGCGCGAAGGGCAGCTTGCCGTCGAACCAAGGCTTGACCGTGTGCTGATCGGTCGAGACGACATCCATGAGATGGCCGGGCTGCAGCGCATGGACATGGGCCGAAACGATGGATTCCGGCAAGCCAGCATCCCGCGGCTGCGGCAGCACCAGGAACCAGGCGAGGCACGCGGCCAGTGCAAAGCCCAATCCGAAGGAGGCCGCCGGTATCCGCCGCCGTTGCGGCATCGTCACGATCTGCGCCGGTGCCTTGGGCATGGCATCGCTCGGGGCACGGGATGCCATATCACGCAGCATCGCATGCAGGCTGTCCGGCGCGCGGTGGCGCGTCGCCTCCATCCGGATGCGCTGGGACAGCGCCAGCAACTCGTCCTGGACCTTACGGCAATCGGCGCATTGTTCGACATGGGCGGCCACGCCCGCTGCCTCGGCTGGACGCAGCTCACCGTCGATATCCGCCTGGATCAGCAGATGCATCTCGTCGCAGGCGCTGCTCTTCATCCGCCTATCCCTCCTTCCTGGCCGCCGATCCCCCGACCATCGACCAGGGCCCGGCGCGCGCGCCAGAGCCTGGACATGACGGTGCCGATCGGTACGCCCGTGACCTCCGATATCTCCTTGTAGGAAAGCTCTTCGAGCTCGCGCAGCACCAGGCATTCGCGCAACTCGACCGGCAGGGCCGCGATCGCTTCATCCAATTGTGCGAGATCCCGGCGCCGCGCCAGCACCGCCTCGGGGTCGGGCGCGGTGTCGGCGACCTGCAGCGCGGGCGCCGCGCCATCCTCACCCTCGGCTCCTGCGTCCAGCGAAATCTCGTGGCCGCGCCGGCCCAGCGCGTCATAGGCGGTGTTGCGCACGATGCGCATGAGCCAGGCCTTGGCGTCCTCGCCCCGGAACGAGGCGAAGTATCCCAGCGCCCGCAGCAGTGCATCCTGCGCCACATCTTCGGCCAGGCAGGCATCGCGTACCAGCCAGCGCGCGAGGTTATAGGCGGCGTCGAGATGGGGCAGCACTGCCGTCTCGAACGGCACGCCGGTCGCCAGCCTATCCGACGCCAGGCCATCCGGCGCCAATCCAGCAGCCGGTGGCGCGACGGCACTACCTGTCCGGCGCCAGATCACCGCCGCCTTCCGCCATGGAATGCCGCCATCACCACCATCGCCGCGCATGTGCTAAGCCTGCGGTATCATTGCACGACCAGCATGCCCTGCATATGCGGATGCAGCGAGCAGAAATAGTGGTAGGTGCCGGGCTTGTCGAAGACATGGGCGAAGCTGTCGCCGGTATCGAGCGGCGAGGACTTCATGCGCTTCGGGTCGTCGCTGTCGACCACCGTATGCGGAATGTCGTCCCGATTGGTCCAGGTGATCTTGTCGCCGGCCGCGACATGGATCTCAACCGGGCTGAAGGTGAAATTGTCGATGGTCACCTGCTTGTCGGCGGCATCGGCGGCCGCGGACATCAGGATGCCGGCCATCATCGCGCCGCCCAGCATCAGGACGGCGCGCCGAAAAAGGATCGGCAGCATGGGATTGTCTCCTCTCTAGGCGCCCAGCGGGGTGTCGACGATGGCGAGATGGCTGTTGCCGCGCACCTGGCTGACCTTGGTCACGCCCAGCATCGATTGCAGCCGGCCGGCAGGCAGGTCCTTGATCGGCCCCGGCGAGGCCGCGGTGCCGGGCGCCGGCTGCGGGAAAGCGGTCGAGCGCGCGGTGTGGAAGGCGACGTTGCCTTCGACCTTCTGCATGATCTGGTGGATATGGCCATTCAGCACGGTGACGGAGCCGAATCCGCGCAACAGCGACAGGGCCTGCCCGGCATCCTGCGTGCCCCAGCCCCATTGTTCGCTGACCGTCCAGAGCGGGATGTGCGCCATGACGACGATCGGCTGGCTATGCGCACGTCCCTTGAGGTCGTCGGCCATCCAGGCGAGCTGGTCGGGGCCGAGATTGCCGAGGCCGCCGGCCTTCAGGTCCTGCACATTGTTGAGGGCGATGAAATGCACGCCCTGCTGGTCGAAGCTGTAATAGCCCTTGGGCGCGTGCGGGGTGAAGCGGGAGAAGAAATTGGCGCCATCATCGACCAGCACGTCATGCTCGCCCGGCACATAATGGCAATCGAGCCGGGATTCGGAAATGATCTGCTGCGCCTCGTCGAACTGCGCGTCCTTCGAGAGCTGGCTGACATCGCCGGTATGGATCAGCAGGTGGGCCTTGCCCTTCTGCTGGTTGATCAGGTCGATCGACTGCTTCAGCGTGCCCGGCGCGTCCGTGTTGGGCGGCGCCTTGAAGCCGACATGGCTGTCGCTGACCTGCATGAAGGTCAGGTTGCCGATTTGGTCGGTCGCCGCCTCGGCACTGCCGAGCAGCATCGAGCGTGGCACGCCGCCGCTCACCGTCCACAATGCGCCGCCGCCGGCCCAGGCCATGCATTTCAGCAGGCCCCG
This sequence comes from Allostellaceae bacterium, assembly GCA_035491935.1. Taxonomy (GTDB): domain Bacteria; phylum Pseudomonadota; class Alphaproteobacteria; order ATCC43930; family CGMCC-115725; genus DATJJW01. The sequence goes on from DATJJW010000212.1 coordinate 20,325, forward strand.
GCGTGACAGCTCGCCCTCATCCTCAAAATCCGACATCGCTGGTTACCCCCAGGGTTAGGTTTCAGGGTTAGGTTTCCCTGGAGCCATACCGGCGGCAGCCACGATTTATTCGGGGATGGTCGCGATTTTTTTGCCTCTAGCCGCCCTTGCCCGACGCCAGCGCCGGCTCGGCTACGTCGAGGTTCTGATAGACGGACTGGGCCACCTGCAGCAGCCGGTCATGGTCGAGCGCCGCCGAAACGGCGAAGCCGAAGCCCTGGTCCAGCCATGAGAATGTAGAGACCGAACCGTCGCGGTCGAATTGGAACGCGGTCTGGCCGTCATCGCCGGAGCAGATATAGATGGTGAGCCGCTTGCCAGCCGCATCCTCGTACATGAGCTGTGCCGCGACGCCGCCATCCATCCCCGGTAGCAGCCTGCCGCCCATCAGGTGATAGCCGAAGGCGGCGAGCTTCGGCGCCACCAGTTGCCGGCCCAGCCGCTTCGACAGCCAACGCACCAGATGCTGCTCGTTCTGGGCGCCGACCTCGACCGGATGAGCGACCTCGACGACATATGTCCGGTAGGCGATCATGGCCTCGTTCGCGACCGACATATCCGCCATGGTAGCCGGCTTCAGCGGGATATGAAGGAACTGCCCAGCGCCGACGCCTATGACGAACAGCGCCACGCCGGCGGCGATGCGCAGGAGCCAGCGGCGCCCGCCGGCATGACGCGCCGCGCGGAGCGAGGCGATGCGCAGCCGGGGCGGAATCGGCTCGGCGAATTTCTGGGCAAGTTGGGTGCGCAGCATCTCGCGCTGCTTGCGTTCCAACTCGACCCGGGCCGCGACTTCGGGATGGTCGGCCAGATAGGATTCGACCGCCGCCAGCCGAACGGGATCGAGACGGCCATCGACATGGGCCTGCAGGTCGTCCTCGCCGATGGGCATGATCGGCGTCGTCATTTTACCCTCCACAAGAGACACGGGCGGCCGGCCTCCAGAACCTGCCGCAGCTTCTGCCGGGCCCGCGACAGCCGGGACATCACCGTGCCCAAGGGCACGTTCAGCACCTTGGCTGCCTCCTCATAGGAAAAATCCTCGATGCCGACGAGCAGGATCACGCTTCTCTGCTCCTCCGGCAGCTGATCGAGCGCGCCCAGCACGTCGCCGATCTCGACATGCCGCTCCTGGCTGGCATGGACCGGCTGGGGCGGTGCGTCCTCGAGCTGCACGGTAGCCCCACGGCGGCGGCGGCCACGCAGGAAATCGATATAACGATTGCGCAATATCGTGAAGAGCCACGCCCTCAAATCGCCGTCGCGGCGGCGCAGATGCCAACGCGACAGGGCCTTCTCCAGGCAATCCTGCACCAGGTCGTCCGCCGTCTCATGCTCGCGCGCCAAGGCGTAGGCATAACGACGCAGCGCCGGTATCTGGGCCTCCAATAATGCCGATGAATCGTCCAAGGGCGTGGTCTTTCCGGTACGTGCCATTCAGGATTGTCGACAAGAGAGACGACGGCCTGAAGGCGCTATTCCGGAATCGCGGCGTTTTTATTCGGCAAGGTGCCGATAAGCCTCGACCAGGCGGGTCTGATAGGCGTTCTTCAGCGACGGCGTGGCGCTGTTGTAGCGACCCATGCCGTCCCAGATATTGCCCTTCGCCTCGTCGATCTTGATGCGCAGGATGTAGGCCGAAGCATAGGCGTTGAAGCAGCCATTGTCGCGCAGCTGATAGAAGATGGTTGGGATCGGCCGCTTCAGGATCTTGGCCAGATGCGGGACCCAGGTCTCGGCATTGACCTGGCCGGGGCCGCAATCATGGGTGCCGTTGGCCTGGCGCACGCATGCGCCGACCTTGCCGTGCTCGGCATCGAGGATCGTCCAAAGCGCAGCTTGCGGCACCGCGAAACTCTGCGCGGCAGCGACGACGCAAGCGAAGGTGATCGGCGCCAACAAACCGAAAATTCCCCCCAAGGATACCCCGTGGCGACTCCGGCTCTCCCCTCGCCGGCAGAACGCCATGGTGACGGGCCATAGCACGAGACTCGTTGCAGAATCGTTTAAAGGCAGGATCGACGGCTTCGCTTCACCTTGGCATCGCCTTTAAAAACATATAATGAACCATGGTTTCATTTTAAAAGTAACCTAGGGAGATGCAGATGTTCAGGAGATTGATGCTGGCAGGAGCGATCGCATGGGGGGCGATCGCGTCGGGCATGGCTGCGGCGCCAACGGCCCAGGCGGCGCCCAATGCGCCGACGGTGCGGGTGAGTGATGGGCCGGTCCAGGGTTTCTACGCCCAGGGCGTCGCGGAATTTTTGGGCATTCCCTATGCAGCCCCGCCGGTGGGCGATCTGCGCTGGCGCCCGCCCGCGCCGCCGGAAAAATGGACCGATACCCGGCTGGCCATCCATTTCGGCAATACCTGCGTACAGAACCAGCCGGGCCACTTCGCCCATCCCAGCATTACCGAGGATTGCCTTTACCTGAACGTCTTCGCGCCCAAGGACTACGCCAAGACCGGTCCCCACCCCGTGCTGTTCTGGATCTATGGTGGCGGGCTGACCGCGGGCGAGAGCAACGATTATGACGGCAGCAAGCTGGCCAAGGCCGGCGCCGTCGTGGTCACGATCAACTTCCGCGTCGGCACGCTGGGCTTCTTCGCCCATCCGGCCCTGGATGCCGAGGGGCACGACAAGGGCGATTACGGGCTGATGGACATCCAGCAGGCGCTACGCTGGGTCCAGGCCAATATCGGCAAGTTCGGCGGCGACCCGAAACGCGTCACCATCTTCGGCCAGTCGGGCGGCGCCACCGCCGTCATGGCGAATCTGGTCTCGCCCACGGCCAAGGGCCTGTTCCACAGCATCATCAACGAGAGCGGCACGCATGTGATCGTGACGCCCTTGGCCGATGCCGAAAAGGCCGGCGAGAGCTTCGCCGCCAAGGCGCATTGCACCCAAGGCGCGGCCGCCGATGTCGCCGCCTGCCTGCGCAAGCTGTCCCCGGCCCAGATCGTGGCAACAGCCTTGCCGCCGGCCAGCTATTACATCCAGGACGGCACGATCATCACCCAGCCGACTTACCGCTCCTTCGAGACCGGCCAGTTCAACCAGGTGCCGATCATGACGGGCCTGACCGCCGACGAGCAGGCCTTCTTCCTGCCGGAACTGCAAGGTGGCCCGCGCCGGCCGCTGAGCGCCACGCAGTTCAACGCCTTTGTGGCCTCCTTCGGCAAGGATCATGTCCAGGATATCCTGAAGGCGTATCCGCTATCGGCCTATGACAGCCCCAGCCTCGCCGATATCGCGGTCGCCCAGGGCAACAAGGCCTGCACCGCCCGGAACTTCGACCAGCTCTGGTCGAAATACGTCCCGGTCTATGCCTATCAGTTCGATGACGAGACGACGCCCAGCTATTTGCCGCCGGCCAGCTATCCGACCCGCGCCTTCCACACCTCGGAGCTGCTTTACCTCTTCCCGCTGTTCCGCGGCGGCCAGGGCCAGGCGCATGAGCTGACCCCGGCGCAGGAAAAGCTGGCCGACCGCATGGTCAAGTACTGGGTGAATTTCGCCGGCACGGGCAATCCCAACGGCAAGAACGCCAAGGGAGAGTGGTCACGCTACGCCACGGCGGACGACAACGTGCTGGTCATCGGCGAGGACAAATCGACCATGACCAAGGGCTATGGCGCGCAGACCTATCCCCACAACATGAAGAACGATTGCGCGCTCTGGGACCATATCAATACCTACGTCTATTGATGATGTAGGAGCCGATGAGGGCTTCGCCCGCGCCTATTCGCTCAGCGAAGCCCTCTTGCCCATTTTTAAGCACTGGAAAATCGGCGCGTCCTGAGGCACATAGACGGACTTAACGACGGATCTGTCAATTTATTGACGGACCGATCCGCAACGGCAAGCCTGTTCAAGGACGAAGACGAAGCTCATGGCAGTCGAATTGACGCATCTCCAGCGGCTGGAGGCGGAAAGCATCCATATCATGCGCGAGGTGGTGGCCGAGGCCGAACGCCCGGTCATGCTCTATTCGATCGGCAAGGACAGCTCGGTCCTGCTGCATCTGGCGATGAAGGCGTTCCATCCGGCGCTGCCGCCCTTCCCGCTGCTGCATGTCGACACGACCTGGAAATTCCGCGAGATGATCCAGTTCCGCGACCAGACCGCGGCCAGGCTGGGGCTGAACCTGCTGGTGCACATCAACCTCGATGGCGTGGCCCAGGGCATCAACCCCTTCACCCATGGCTCGTCGATCCATACCGACGTCATGAAGACGCAAGGCCTGAAACAGGCGCTCGACAAATACGGCTTCGACGCGGCCTTCGGCGGCGCCCGGCGCGACGAGGAGAAATCCCGCGCCAAGGAGCGCATCTTCTCCATCCGCTCCGCTCAGCATCGCTGGGATCCGAAGCAGCAGCGCCCGGAGCTCTGGCGCCTCTACAACGGTCGCAAGAACAAGGGCGAGAGCATCCGCGTCTTCCCGCTGTCCAACTGGACCGAGCTCGACATCTGGCAATACATCTATCTGGAGCAGATCCCGATCGTGCCGCTCTATTTCGCCAAGCCCCGACCGGTGGTGAACCGCGACGGCATGCTGATCATGGTCGATGACGAGCGTATGCCGCTGCATCCGGGCGAGACGCCGGAGATGCGCAGCGTCCGCTTCCGCACGCTGGGCTGCTATCCCTTGACCGGCGCCATCGAGAGCGAGGCCGACAGCCTGACCGCGATCATCCAGGAAATGCTGCTGACCAAGACCTCCGAGCGCCAGGGCCGGCTCATCGACCACGATTCCTCCGGTTCCATGGAGAAGAAGAAGCAGGAGGGCTATTTCTGATGGCCCATATCTCCGATCTGATCGCCCAGGACATCGACAAGTACCTGGAAAGCCATCAGCACAAATCGCTGCTGCGTTTCATCACCTGCGGCAGCGTCGACGACGGCAAATCGACGTTGATCGGCCGGCTGCTCTATGAATCGAAGATGGTCTTCGAGGACCAGCTGGCCGCCCTCGAAGCCGATTCCAAGAAGGTCGGGACCCAAGGCGGCGCGCTCGACTTCGCGCTTCTTGTGGACGGCCTTTCGGCCGAGCGCGAGCAGGGCATCACCATCGATGTCGCCTATCGCTTCTTCTCGACCGACAAGCGGAAATTCATCGTCGCCGACACACCTGGCCACGAGCAATACACGCGCAACATGATCACCGGCGCCTCCACCGCCGATGTCGCGGTGATCCTGATCGATGCGCGCAAGGGCGTGCTGACCCAGACGCGGCGGCATTCCTACCTCGTGTCGCTGATCGGCATCCGTCAGGTCGTTCTGGCGATCAACAAGATGGACATGGTGGATTTCTCGGCCGAGACCTTCGAGAAGATCGAGGCGGATTATCGCGAATTCGCGGCCAAGATCGGCTTGAGCGACATCATGGCGATCCCGCTCTCGGCCTTGAAGGGCGACAATATCATCGAGCCCAGCGGCAATACGCCCTGGTATCACGGGCCGACGCTGATGGGTTACCTCGAGACGGTGCAGGTCGAGGACCGGCTGCAGGACGCGCCCTTCCGCCTGCCCGTGCAATGGGTCAACCGGCCGAATCTGGATTTCCGCGGCTTCTCCGGCACCATTTCCGCCGGCACGCTCTCGCCCGGCGACCGGCTGAAGGTGCTGCCGTCGGGCCAGGAAAGCACCGTCACCCGCATCGTCACATATGACGGCGACCTGTCCCAGGCGGTCGCCGGCCAGTCGGTGACGGTGACCATGGCCGACGAGATCGACATCAGCCGCGGCGATCTGCTGTGCAAGGCCGACGCCCCGGCCGAGATCGCCGACCAGTTCGAGGCGACCATCGTCTGGATGCATGACGAGCCACTGCTGCCCGGCCGGCCGTATCTGCTCAAGATCGGCACCATGACCGTGCCGGCGACGGTGATGCCGCCGAAATACAAGGTCAACGTCAACACGCTGGAAGAGCTGGCAGCCAAGAAGCTTGACTTGAACGAGATCGGCGTCTGCGAGCTCAGCCTCGACCGGCCGATCGCCTTCGACCCTTATGTCGAGAACCGGGATACCGGCGGCTTCATCCTGATCGACCGGCTGACCAACAGCACGGTCGGCGCCGGGCTCCTGCAACGGTCGCTGCGCCGCGCGCAGAACGTCCATTGGCAGGCGCTCGACATCAACAAGTCGCTGCGCGAGGAGATGAAGGGCCAGAAATCCTGCGTGCTCTGGTTCACCGGGCTCTCGGGCGCCGGCAAATCGACCATCGCCAATGTGCTGGAGAAGCGGCTGGCCTTCATGGGCCGCCACACCTACCTGCTCGATGGCGACAATATCCGCCATGGGCTGAACAAGGATCTGGGCTTCACCGACGAGGACCGGGTCGAGAACATCCGCCGTGTGGCGGAGGTGGCGCGGTTGATGGTGGATGCCGGGCTGATCGTCGTCGTCTCCTTCATCTCGCCCTTCCGCGCCGAGCGACGGATGGCGCGCGACCGGGTGGCCGAAGGCGAGTTCATCGAGATCCATGTCGACACGCCTTTGGCCGTCGCCGAGGCGCGCGACCGCAAGGGCCTCTACAAGAAGGCGCGTGCCGGCGAGATCAAGCACTTCACCGGTATAGACAGCCCCTATGAAACGCCGGAGAATCCGGAACTGCGCATCGACACGACTTCGATCTCGGCCGAGGAGGCCGCCGAGCGCATCATCCAGCACCTGTTCCGTTGCGGTATCCTCGATCCGATGCGGGCCCACAGGCTGGAGAACATGGGAGGGGATTCGATTTGAGCCTCGCCTCGCTCGATCTTTTGGACAAGGTCGCCGGTATCGCCCGCGATGCCGGCGCGGCGATCCTTGTGCATTACGCGGGGCCGGCGGAAGTCCGTCTTAAGGAAGACAATTCTCCCGTCACCATCGCCGACGAGGCGGCGGAAGCCGTGATCCTGCCGGCGTTGAAGGCGCTCACCCCCGATGTGCCGATCGTCTCGGAAGAGGCGGCGTCGGCCGGATATGTGCCGGATGTGGCCCCTGCCTTCTGGCTGGTCGACCCGCTCGACGGCACCAAGGAGTATCTGAAGCGCAACGGCGAGTTCACGGTGAACATCGCGCTCATCGAGGCGGGCAAGCCGGTGCTGGGCGTGGTCTTCGCCCCCGCGCTCGACCGGATGTTCAAGGGTGCCGCCGGCATCGGCGCCTGGTCGGAGGACCGTATCGGCGTCCGGCCGATCGCCTGCCGCCATCCACCGGTCGATGGCATCATCGTCGCCGCCAGCCGCTCGCACGGCGACAATGCCGATCTCAACAATTTCCTCGCCCGCTTCACCGTAGCGGCACGTATCGATGCCGGCTCGTCGCTGAAATTCTGTCTGATCGCAGCGGCTGAGGCCGATCTCTATCCGCGCTTCGGGCCGACCATGGAATGGGATACCGCCGCCGGCCACGCCGTGCTGGCCGCGGCCGGCGGCCGGGTCACCGATTTCGACGGCACCGACCTGCCCTATGGCAAGCAAGGCTATCGCAACGGCCATTTCGTGGCGCACGGCCCATCGGTGATGTGAGCCCTTTCGGCCGTCATGGCCGGCGCATTTTTGCCATTTGGCGATATTGTCACTTGATTCTGCCAAACGGCGAGACCACACTCTCCTTGAGCCTTAGCTCCAAGGACGCTTCACCATGACTGCCACCGCCTCTTCCATCCCGCTTCGGCCGCCGGCCGATGCCCAGGGGCATGTGACCCAGGACGAGGCCCGCGCCATGCTGCGCGCGGCGCTGAACCTGTTGGACAAGTGGCAGCTGCGCAAGGAGGAGCAATTGATCCTGCTCGGCCGGCCGAGCGAGCGTACCTTCCAGCGCTGGCGTGCCGGCGAGATCGGCGCCATGCCGGTCGACACAATCTATCGCCTGGGCGATCTGCTCGGCATCCATAAGGCACTGCGCTTCATGTTCACCGAGGTCGAGAAGACCTATGGCTGGATCAAGCGGCCGAACGCGGCCTTTGCCGGCCGGCCGGCGCTGGACGTCATGCTGCAAGGCGCGCCAGGGGATTTGAGCCGCGTGCGTGCCTATCTCGACGCGGAGCGCAGTGCTTGGTGAAGGCCGCGCGAAAGCGCAAGAAAACCGGCTGGACCGCCGCCTACCGCATCATCCGCACGATCTATCCGCCCATCGATCTGTTCGAGGACATCGCCGACCCCGCCGATTGGGAATTGCTCGTCTCGGCGGAAGCGAAGCTCAATCCGCGGCTGCGTGACACCATCGGCAATCTGGCACTGGTGCCGCCGGAGCGCCGGGTCGCCGGCCCCACCGCCTCGATCGTCATGGGTGCCTTCACCCATGTCTCGACCGACCGGCCGAGTCGATTCTCCGACGGCAGCTACGGCGTCTGGTATTGCGGCGATCGGCTGGAGGTGGCGCTGGCCGAGACCGCCCATCATTTCCAGCGATTCATGGCCGCCACCAACGAATCAGCGGCGGATGCGGATTTCCGCCTGCTACTCTGCCCATTGAGCGCCGATCTCGCGAAGGCGCCCGAAGATTGCCTGGCGCCGGAGGATTGGCACCCCGGCCAAACATTCGGCCGCGATACCCGTGCCCAAGGGCTGGATGGCGTGCTCTATCGCAGCGTGCGCTATCCCATGGGCGTGGCCGCCGCGATCTTCTGGCCCGACTGCCTGACCCTGCCGATCACCCAGGGCGAGCAATTCCGCTATCGCTGGAACGGCCAACGCATGTCGCACTACCTGCCGCACAGCGCCACGTCCTGGATCCCCTGGCCGATCGACGGCGTGGTCTGACCCTCATCTTCACCGACGCATGGCACTTGACTTAACCGCGATGCCGGTTATGAGATTCAACAATCACGCGTGCAATCGATTGCAACACCCAGGTAGCCCTTCGGTCACCTTCCAAACCACCCCTGTATGACAATATGATAGCTCGTCATCGAGCGTCCTGAGCCACCAAGCCGGCCGAACCGGCACCAAGAGGGAGAAACCGCCGGCATGGCGTCCAGCAAGCGCGTTAATTCAGTGCTGTGGGCAGCGGCTACGGTCGCGGTCATCGTCTTGGCTGCGGTGATCTATGCCTGGCGGCCGACAATCGCCCCGATCACACCGCCGGCCCCTTCCAGCTTCGACCCGGCGCTGGTGCAGCGCGGTGCGGCGTTGGCGGCGCTGGGCGACTGCAACACCTGCCACACCGGATCGGACGGCCGGACCTTCGCCGGTGGCCTGCCCATCCCCACGCCCTTCGGCACGATCTACTCCTCGAACATCACGCCCGATCCCAAGGCCGGCATCGGCCGCTGGTCCGAAGCCGCATTCAGCCGTGCCATGCGCGACGGCATCGACCGCGAGGGCCGCTATCTCTACCCGGCCTTCCCCTATGACCATTTCACCCTGGTCTCGGACGCGGATAACCACGCGCTCTACGCCTATCTTATGACCCGCCAACCGGTCGAGAAGACTGCGCCCCCGCCAGAGCTGCCCTTCCCGCTCAATATCCGCATGGTCATGGCGGGCTGGAATTTACTCTATCTCAAGACCGGTCCGTTCAAGCCCGACCCCAACCATGATGCCACCTGGAACCGCGGCGCCTATCTGGTGGAAGGCCTGGGGCATTGCGGCGCCTGCCACACGCCGCGCAATTGGCTGGGCGCGGAAAGACGCACCGACTTCTTCGGCGGCGGCGACGCGGAGGGCTGGCACGCCTTCACCATCAACGCCGCCTCGCAATCGCCCATCCCCTGGGACGAGGCCTCGCTTTACAGCTACCTGCGCACGGGCTTCCACGGGTTGCACGGCGTGGCGCGCGGGCCGATGGCGCCGGTCGTCGGCAACCTCGGCACCGTCGACGACAAGGACCTGCACGCGATGGCGATCTATGTCGCGAGCGTCATGGGCAAGCCGGAAGCGGCACGCGAAGCCAACGCCAAGAAGCTTGCCGCCAGCGTCAGGACCACCGGCAACGGCACGATCCCGCAATCGGGGGGCATCCAGTCCGTGACGCCCGCCGCGACGGACAAGGCCGAGGGTGCGGCGATCTACGCCACGACCTGCGCCACCTGTCACGAAAGCGGTCGGCCCGTGCCCTATGGCGGCATCGGGCTGCAGCTCAGCTCCGCGATCGCGGACAGCTCGCCGCGCAACCTGATCAACGTTATCCTGAACGGCGTGCCCGCGGCCGACGGCACGAAGGGACCGATGATGCCGGGCTTCGGCGACGTGATGAACGACAAGCAGATCGACGCTTTGGTCAACTACCTGCGCGGCCATTTCGGCGCGAAGCCGGCCTGGAGCGACGTGCCGAACGAGATCGCCGCCGCCCGCGCCGAGATAGCCCACGCCCAGACGATCAGTGCGCCGGCGCCCAGCACCACAGGCACGAACGCGCCGCCCAAGCCCGGGAATGCGGGCAAGACGCAGCCATGAGGAGAAGGCCATGGTGAGTTTGACGGTCAACAATCGGACCCACGAGCTCGATGTCGAGCCCGATACGCCGCTGCTCTACGTGCTGCGCGACGAATTGGGATTGCACGGCGCCAAATATGGCTGCGGCCTTGGCCAATGCGGGTCCTGTACGGTCATGGTCGACGGCAAGGCGGTGTTCTCCTGCGTGACGCCCATCGCACTGCTCGACGGCAAGACGGTAACCACGGTGGAGGGCCTCGGCACCGTCGAGCACCCGGGGCCGATGCAAGCCGCCTTCATCAAGGAACAGGCGGCCCAGTGCGGCTATTGCATCGCCGGCATGATGATGCGGGCCCAGGCGCTGCTGCTGCATGACCCGCATGCGACCGAGGCCGATATCCGCGCGGCGCTCGAACCGCACCTCTGCCGCTGCGGCACGCATATGCGCATCCTGAGGGCGGTCCATCAGGCGGCGGAGATGATGCGGACCCAGACGGCCAGTATCGCCCCCGCCAACGCCGCTCCCGCCAGCATCGCGCCGGCCGGTGCCAAGCACACCGGCAGCTAAGGAGACGTGCGATGAACGAGATCTCTCCCGACATCACTCTCACCGACATTACCCGCACCGACATCACGCGCCGTGGCCTGCTGGGCGGCGCCGGCGCGCTGATCGTCGGCTTTTCCATCGCGCCCGCCTTGGCCGAGGCAGCGCTGCAGCCGGCACCGGTCGCCAAGCCGCCTGCCGGCCCCATCCCGCCCGGCAGTCTCAAGATCGACCCCTATCTCGATTCCTGGATCAAGGTCGATGCCTCCGGCCGCGTCGATGTCTTCACCGGCAAGGCGGAGCTGGGCCAGGGCTCGAAGACCGCGCTGCTGCAGGTCGCGGCCGAAGAACTGTCCATGCCGATGGACAAGATGACCATCACCACGGCGGACACATCCCTTACCGTCAATGAGGGCTTCACCGCCGGCAGCCACACCATCCAGGACAGTGGCACGGCGATCCGCAATGCGGCGGCCCAGGTGCGCGAGATCCTGATCGGCGAGGCGTCGAAGCGCCTCAACGTACCGCCCGAGCAGCTGAAGGTGTCCCAGGGTCAGGTCCTGGCACCGAACGGTGCCAGGTTCGGCTATGGGGAGCTCGTCTCCGGCTCGCTCATCCACGTCAAGGCAGAGCTGACCTCGAAGCTGAAATCGCCCAAGGATTTCCGCGTCATGACCACCTCCGTGCCACGGCTGGACATTCCGGCCAAGGTCATGGGCGGCGAGGCCTATGTCCAGGACATGAAGCTGCCGGGCATGGTGCATG